>CAZKEV010000008.1:0-59580 GCA_964551875.1 uncultured Methanomicrobiales archaeon
TTCATAAGTTCCACCTATGATGATCTGAAGAGGCACAGAGAGGCGGTCTGGCGTGGATTGCAGGATCTTGGGATAGATACCAGTGGAATGGAACTTTTTGGTGCAAGGCCCGAAATATCCCTTGATCTTTCCCTCCTGGAGCTGGCCGATTGCAGGGTGTATATTGGGATTATAGGCATGCACTATGGATCCATTGATGAAAAAACCGGAAAGTCCATTGTTCAACTTGAATATGAGAAAGCATTGGAGAAGCAGTTAGAGATTCGAATATACTTGATTCATGAAGGAGAAGGGGTTATAAAACCCCTTCAAGGTGAATGTGAACATACAGATAAACTCAATGCATTCAAGGATCGGTTAAAGCATAACCATACGTGTAGTTTTTATAAAAATGAACAAGATCTCACAGAACAGATTAAGGATGACTTGCAGCGATTGATCCGTGAGATGGGTCTGGTTGTCCAGGCATCTAAGAAATTTGTGAATGCCACCATCAACCATCCAACCCTTGCTCGAGGAGACGCACTCGTCATTTCGGGAACTGTTACGGGAGCCCCTTCGAAAGGAATTGCAGTGTGGATTATAGGAGATAGTTTTCATTCTCGTAATACCGTCCTGGTCGAATCCAATGGTGGCTTCCAATATACTCTACTCCCAGAGATCTCTGAAAGAATGGAGACAGGGCAGTACTATGTTGTTATTCAACATCCCATGGAAAATGGCAGGTTTGACGTGTTCCCGATTACATCGGGAGAAGGGACCCTGGTTAAGAATACTGCCGATGACCGATCTTTCATCATTGATGGTAAAGGTGCATTGAGAGGCACAAAAGCTGTTGAAGCATTAGCAGGAATGTTCAATAACGCAAATATTGACGATGTCTCTCTTAAATTACCATTTTTCATTCAAGATCCGGTCATCAGAATTGATCCCATCAGCGATAAGAACGTTGGAGAGACCTTCAACATTTCTGGAATAACCAATCTGAGTGAAGAAGATGAATTATATGTCGAAATAACACCGTCTGCTAAAAAGAAGTTCTTTTCGGTTGAAGGTTTAAAAATGCTGGCAAGTATCAGAAAAGGTGAAATGGGTGAGAATAGATGGTCAACAGATATTGCCGGTGTGTTAACGAAGCCTCAAGAATATGAAGTGAAGGTCATGTCTCATAAAGGAATATTTGCGACAGCTAAATTCTCAATAAGATGGAGGGACGCATAAAAAATCTAAATTTAAGGGTGATATGAATTTATATCTTCATTTGAGGAGAAAATTATTCCATCTTTGTTCTCATCGTAACAATTTGGCCTATAAAATACTATTTTATTGAATCTTTTTCAGAATTTGATAACTTTGTTCTACAAAATAACGATGGAGAAGATTATCCCAGCGCCTCCAGGAACCTCCGGTGCAGCCTCGTGTCCTCGGATAACTCCGGGTGGAACGCGAAGCCCCATCGCTTTCCCTGCCGGACAGCCACCGGTGCCCCGTCCACCTCGGCGAGCACCTCTACCCCATTCCCGATGCGCGAGATGACCGGGGACCGGATAAAGACTGCATGGAACGGCGCATCAAGGCCCTTCATCGCAAGGTTTGCCTCGAAGGAGTCCTTCTGCCGGCCGAAGGCGTTCCGCTCCACGTCGATGTCAAGGAGCCCGAGGGGCTTCACCCGTGAATCAGGTACCCCCTTCGCCATCAGGATGAGGCCGGCACACGTGGCGAATATCCCTCCCTGAAACTCCTCCAGGGGCCTTCTCATCCCGTTCCGGTCGATCAGCCGTGAGATGGTGGTGGACTCACCGCCGGGGATGGCGAGGCCGTCGCAGGAAGGGATCTGGTCAGGCCTCCTGACCGTGATGACCTCGGATCCTTCAGAGAGGCCCGATTCGGCAAGGGCCCTCCTGAAGGCCCCGACATGCTCCGAGACATCCCCCTGGAGAGCGAGGACGCCGATCCTAACGCCCACGGTACTGGAGCACCTCGTCCGGTTTGAGGAGGTGGATGTCGAGGCCCTTCATCGCCTCGCCCAGGTTCCGCGAGACCTCGGCGATGGTGCGGGGATCGTCGTAGTGGTTCACGGCCTCGACGATGGACTTGGCCATCAGCTGCGGGTTCTGGGAGAGGAAGATCCCCGACCCGACAAAGACCCCGTCAGCCCCGAGCTGCATCATCATCGCTGCATCGGACGGGGTGGCTATTCCCCCTGCCGAGAAGTTCACGACCGGGAGCCGCCCGCGCTTTGCCGTCTCGAGGACGAGACCAGACGGGGCCTCGATCTCCCGCGCCCGGTCCATCATCTCCTGGGTGGACTTCCCCTGGAGGGCGCGGATCTCCCCCATGATGTTCCTCATGTGCCTGACCGCCTCCACGACGTTCCCTGTCCCGGCCTCGCCCTTGGTCCGGATCATGGCAGCCCCCTCGTCGATCCGGCGGAGGGCCTCCCCCAGGTCCCGGGCGCCGCAGACAAAGGGCACCGTGAACTTGCTCTTGTCGATATGGAACTGCTCGTCGGCGGGCGTCAGCACCTCGCTCTCGTCGATCATGTCCACCCCGAGGACCTCGAGGATCTGGGCCTCCACGAAATGGCCGATCCTCACCTTGGCCATGACCGGGATGGAGACCCTGTCCATGATCTCCGTGATCCGGGCAGGGTCGGCCATCCGCGCGACCCCCCCTGCCTTCCTGATATCCGCCGGCACCCGCTCCAGGGCCATGACGGCCACCGCCCCGGCCTCCTCCGCGATCGCCGCCTGCTCGGCGTTCACCACGTCCATGATGACCCCTCCTTTCTGCATGGACGCGAAGCCGCGCTTGAGGAGCTCTGTGCCGAACCTCAGTTCCTCCAGCTTCATAGCATGCTACATACGCAGGTTAACCCAATAAAAATAGCGCGGAGACGAGGATGCCGGAGAGGAGGAGGGTCGTCACCCGCACGGCGCGGATGATCTCCCGGCCCCCTTCTTCCAGGCTCTTCTCTGCTGCTCCCATGGTGTAGACGCCGGGCTTCTCGAACTGGACCCCGATCCCCCCGGCCATGATGGCCATGGGGATCCCCCCGTTTTGCCCGGGCCGCTTCCGTGCATCCTTCCTGAGGGCGGAGAGCGCCGGCCCGAGCCTCCCCTTCACCCCGAAGTAGGCAAGGAGGATGAGCCCGGTCAGCCGCGCCGGAACCCAGGTGAGGATATCATCCATCCGGGCTGAAAACCACCCGATCTGCCCGCGCTGGTCGCGGTAGCCGAGCATGGCGTCCATGGTATTTGACGCGCGGTAGAAGGCGGCTGCGGCGAGGCCGAGTCCGAAGGGGGAGAAGAGGGCGAAGAAGAGGAGGGGCGCGGTGATGCTGTCCACCAGGTTCTCGGATACCGACTCATAGGCTGCGGAGAGGGTCTCCTCCCGGGAGAGGGCCTTCGTGTTCCGGCTCACCATCCTTCCTGCGGCCTCCCGCCCCTTATCCAGGTTTTCTTTCACCCCCGCCTCCACTGCGCGGGCATGCTCCTCCAGGGCCCGCCAGGCGAATGTTATCTTCAGGAGAAAGGGGCCGAGGAGAAGAGCAGCAAGGAACGGTGCGAACCGGTCCACAAGGACGAAGGGAAGGGCAAAGAGGCACGCGGTCCCGATCCCACAGATGGCCCCGGCAACTTTCTGGGTCCCCGGGCTCCAGCGGCGCGGCTCCCCCCACCAGCCGATGAGACGCCCAAGAAGGGCGACGGGGTGATAACGGCTCGGCGGATCTCCGAGGATCCTGTCCACGCCCAGGGACGCGGCGAGGACTAACCCTGCAGCCATGGGATGAGGAGACCACCGAGGAGAACGAAGAAGGCGAGGTCCTTGAGGAGGCCCAATCCGGGCAGAAAGGAGGCCGCGTACAGGAGGAGGCCTGCCGCGACGGGCACCACTCGGGGCCAGGGCACCTTGAGCCCTTCGGGTTTCTTCTCCCACTTCTTCTCGACATGCTCGGGCAGGGGCTTCCGGACGATGACCTTCATCTCACACTTCGTTCTCCCGTAGCCGGTCACCACTTCGATGGAGAAAGCCCCCTCTGCTGCATCCTCGAAGATGGGGATCTCGTACTCGGTCTGGCCCTGGATAAAGAGGTTCTCGTGGGTGAAGGAGGTGAACCTGGCCGGGTTCATGGCAGAGAGGCTGACATGGAGGGGGTGGCCGTGGTTATTGAAGGAGAGGACCAGGCTCTTCCCTGCCTCGGCCTGGACCTGGGCCGGGAGCTCGATGGAGTTGATGGCCTTCCTGTTCAGGTGGATCTCGCATGCACCCATGATCTCCCTCACTCCCCCTTCGGTTCTTTCGGGATGAGGTCAGGAATCCCGTCGGTGATCGGGTACTCGACCGAGCAGGCCCCGCAGAAGAGCCCCCCCTCGAGTATCTCCTCCCCTTCCTCATCGGTGGTCCGGAGAGCAAGATCCCCCTTGCAGACCGGGCAGCAGAGGATATCGAGGAGCGATCTCCTCATAGCTCCTTCCTCAGGTCGATGATATGGGAGATATCAGGCCCAGTGGAGATGAGGCTCACGGGGGCACCGATATCATCCTCTGCTTTCTTTATGAACTCCTTTGCGACCTTCGAGAGCTTGTTGTAGTCCGAGCACCCGAAGCAGTCTGGGTCGATCCGGTCGATGCCGGTGATTGCGGCCTGGGTGCATCCGTTGATCATGGCCGAGTACCGGGCCCTCTCCCCGTCCCAGTTCCCGATCCTCCTCGGCCGGTGGGTCACGGTCCCGAACTCCTCGATCCCGAGTTCATGGGCTTCTTCGGGGGTCATCTCGGTGGAGAAAGGCCCCTCCCCCACCCGGGTCGGGTAAGCCTTGAAGACCGCGATCACGTCGTTGATCCGGGTCGGGCCGACCCCGTTATCCGCGGCTATCTGGGAGGCCGAGGTGTCCTTGGAGGTCACGTAGGGGTAGGTGCCGAAGTAGAGGGAGATGTAGAACCCCTGGGTACCCTCGATGAGGACGAACTCCCCGTCGTCCAGAGACTCGTTGATCTCAGCGGGGACGTCCATCAGATACTCCGAGAGCTCGGGGACGTCCTTTGCCTGCCGGCCGATGCGCATGACCCGGTCGGCATTGGCCGGGCCGCAACCGGTGCCGGTGGATCCGATGGTCTTTGAGAGGTGGTCGCTCCCCTTGTCCCGCTGGATGTGTGCTTCGTCGATGATCCCGCACCGCTCATCGACAAAAGCCCTCCCCTTCACCCCCAGGAGGTCCACCTCGTGGAGGAAGACCCTCGGGTCCACGAGGACCCCTGTCCCGATACAGAGAAGAGCCTCCTCGTACACGAAGCCGCTCGGCACCATCCTGACCCCGTAGGTCTTGTCGCCGATGTTGACCGTGTGCCCGGCATTCGGGCCGACACCGCCCCGGGAGATGATGGCCGGCCGGTCCCGCCGGGCGATGTGTGCCACGATCTTTCCCTTCCCCTCGTCGCCGAAGAAACCCCCCACGATGATTGTGCAGGCCATTGTTAGATCATATAGAATAAGGGATGATGGGATTAAAGGTTTATGATGCGAGAACGTCACAGGATGGATCGATCTCCGACGGTATGATGAGGAGGCGGTTCGTCCCTGCCCGGCGTGTTTCCACACATCCCCCCAGATGAAGGTAAGGTTTTAGCCGATTCATCCCCCATCCTGAACCGGTAAGCCCGCATGAAAACCAAGGGGATGAAGGTTGCCATCTTCCAGCATATGGAGACCGAAGGCCCGGGATTCTTCCCGGAGATCCTGGGATCGAGGGGTATTTCCTGTGAGATCCATAGGTTATACGATACGGGCGAGCTCCCCGCAGGGATCTCCTCTCCCCTCATCATCATGGGGGGAGGAATGTCCGTCCATGACGAGAAGGAGTTCCCCTTCCTCATAGGGGAGAAGGAGATCATCCGGCGGTATTTCCGCGAGGGGAGGCCGGTGGTCGGGATATGCCTCGGGGCGCAGCTCATCGCGGACGCAGCGGGGTCACGGGTGTATCCTGGCACCAGGGAGTTCGGGTGGTGCAGGATCGCGAGGGAGAGCCCGGATTATTTTCAGGGGTTCCCCGACCGGATGAAGGTCTTCCAGTTCCACGGCGATACATTCGACCTGCCCGGGGGTGCGGTCCTCCTCTGGAAGGGCGTCGAGGTGAAACACCAGATGTTCCTCCTTGGGAGTGCAGCGGGCGTCCAGTTCCACCCCGAGATCACGCTCCCTCTCATCAGGGCGTGGACAAAGGAGCGTCCCGCACAGGAGATCGAGAGACTCGTCGCCGAATCCTCCCGGAACATCACCCTCTCCCATGCCTTCTGCGAAGAGCTGGTGGACCGGTTCCTCCTGCAGGGGATACGATGAAGGAGATCCTGGGTCTTCTCCTTGACCTTGATGGGGTTCTCTACGTGGGTAACCAGCCCGTTCCTGGAGCGGTGGAAGCCCTCCATTACCTGCGGGGACGGGGTTGCCCCGTCCGTTTCGTCTCCAACTCAACAAGGCGATCCCGCGCCTCGGTAGCCGGCAGGCTCAAAGCGTTGGGGTTCCCCATCGATGAACACGAGATACTCACACCGGCTGTTGTAGCGGCATCCATGCTGAGGAAGGAAGGGAAGACTGCCTTTCTCGTCACCATGGGCGATGCCCACCGGGACTTTGAGGATGCGGGCATCTCGGTGACAGGGGATCACCCCGATGCCGTGGTTATCGGGGACGCGGGCGACTGCTTCACCTACGAGCTTCTCAACCGGGCCATGCGGATGATCCTCTCGGGTGCCGCTCTCGTCGCCCTCGAGAGGGATCGCACCTGGATGGGGACGGATGGGCTCATGCTCTCGGCCGGCCCCTTCGTCACGGCCCTTGAGTACGCAACAGGGAAGGAGGCAATATGCGTGGGGAAGCCGTCCCCTGGTTTCTTCTCTACCGCCCTTGAAGGCCTAGGTGTCCCTGCCTCCATGGCTGCCATGGTCGGCGATGATATCGAGACCGATATCGGCGGAGCACAGCGGTGCGGGATGCAGGGGATCCTGGTTCGGACCGGGAAGTTCCGGGAGGATCTTCTGGCCTCCTCCGGTGTAATCCCGGACTTCGTCATCGATTCCGTTGCCGATCTAATACATCTGATAATAGATTCTTGAGAAATTAGGCTTATATTGGGTATTATCAATGAATTATTGCGAGAGAAAGTTATTTATTAACTAGATAAGAGATAATCCGTTAAATAGGGCTTTTTCTATGTTCGGGGGTGACCATCAATTAAAAGATCATATAAAAGGGGATTTACATACTCAAATCGAAAATATCTGGAGATTAGGCAGAGAAATATACCATAATTTCCAAGAAGGAGATACAAATCAAGGATCAAACCATTGTTATGCAGTAGACCGGAATTTAGCTCTTTTAATTCAGAAATGCAATAAAATTGATCATTTCAAAGAAATTGACCTGTTCATTCTCTCTGCGGCGGCATGCCTCCATGATATTGGAAAAGTTCATATTAAGAAAATTAATGAAATGGTTGGAGAGATTGACGGAGATGCTATTGACCATGGAAAAAGGTCAGAATTGATTATAGTTAATTATTATGAAAAATTGGGATTAGAACGACATCAAGCAGTGCCTGTGGCACGAATCGCGGGAGTACATTCTAACAAATCCTTTGAAGATCTTCTTGAAATGCATTATGTTATAGGAGATCCTTCTCAAGAGAGCGCTGACATACGAGAACTTGCTGCCTTATTCTGTTTAGCTGATACTTTAGATACATCGTCAAAACGAGCCCCCGAATTAATAGGTGAATTACGATATTTGAATGGAGAAATACCCCAAAAATGGCTTGGAAGACAAGCGATTAGTGGCTGGCATCTTGATCATGATCGAAATATTATCTTCCAAGCAAATCCGAGGATTGAGGAAGTCGATGCTGTTCGTGAAGCTATTGCAATGATAAGGGAAGAGCTCACATCTAGCGTTCCGTTATTACAATTATATGGGTATCCATTCGAGATTGGAGCACCCGAAATTAGTGATATTCTTTATGAGACTTATCTCAAATCTGAGGCCATCCATGCGCGGCCTTTTCCCGGAATGGCATCGTACTCGAAGAATGATGCTGGAACATTCAAGGGACGGGACGGAGAAATATCTAAATTACTCGCGAATGTTAATTACTATCAAATCAGTGTCCTCGTCGGAGAATCCGGAGCTGGTAAAACTTCACTTATTCAAGCCGGGCTTTTTCCTCGATTGAGTATAGGTCCCTGGAAATGTGTCTGGACGAGACCTCTCGGTAATCCCCTGGACTCGATTGGAAATATGATTTGGTCGGCATTTTTTGACAACCCTTTGGATCCAACAATGAATATTTCAGGTATCATAAGGAAAGTTGGAACCTATTGTAAACCCCAAAAAGTGCTAATAGCTATCGATCAATTCGAAGATGTTCTCCGATACAGAGACCCTAACGTATTAGAAGAACTTTCATATGCTTTTAGTGCTGTTCAGTCAGGAACCCCCTCCAACCTTAGGATTCTGCTGGCCTATCGAGAAGATTCCACCGTCAGGTTAAATTCACGACTACTAAAAAGAATCACTGGAGACCCAAGAGGATTGCCAAGCGTTGAATTGGAACGCCTTAGTCGACTTGGCGCCAAAGCTGCAATTCTTGCTGGTTTAAAACGTGCAGAAATCGGTCTTGATCCACAGGTTGCGCAAGGCGAGAAGGAACTCCTTGAGACAATTCTAGACGATATAATGAGAGGGGAGGAGTTAATTTTTCCACCGTATCTTCAAATGGTGATCGAGACTTTATGCAAGAAAGTGACTCCTGCAAATCCCGTCATCACCAAAGATCTTTATCAGAATCAATTGGGTGGCGCCGACACCATCATTGCAAGGTATCTAATTGATTTGATAAATGAATTTGGTGAAAAACGTGAAGAAGCAAAGGGGATATTGATTGCTCTCACTTCTTCATCCGGAAGAAAAATCCAGAAAAATATTCAAGATCTACACCGGATGACCGGAATTCAAATGGAGGATTTGCAGGCACTCTTACCCTTAATGGTTGACCGAAGAATAATTCGGTCCCTTGGGGAAGACACCTATGAAATCATCCATGATTATCTCGGCGACCTTATTGTGAAAGAATGGATAACAACAGAAGAGAGGGAGATCAAATTTCACCAAGATCAATTCCGAGCATTTTTTGACAAATATCTAAAATTACGTGCTCCGATCATCGATACGCAATCTCTTGCTGCCTTATATCAGTTTCGAGATAAAATCAAAATTAAAGAAGAACATTATCCCTTTATCGTATGTAATTGCCTTCTGGGATTTAACGGGTTGGGATGGTATTGGTTAAGGGGAGTGGAGAGAGAGACTCTACTGAATATAGTAAGAGAGCATTTAAATCATGAAATTCCAGAAATCCGAAAAAATGTTCTAAATATTTTATCTAATCATGGAGATCAAACCGATAGAGAAGCGATCCTTTCAGCGTTGAAAGATAAATCTAGTAATGTCAAAAGAGCCGCTGCAAGAGCTTTCGTAAAAATTGCTATTCATGATGATCAAGAAAAAATCATAGCGATGTTAGAGGATAGAGATTACATTATTCGTAATACAGCATCAGACGCATTTGTAAAAATTTCAGCTCCCCAAGACAGGGATATTATTCTGCAATTATTAAAAGGTGAAAGAAGAACCGTAAAGTGGGCTGCCGCTGAAGCATTCGTTAATATTGCAGGTCAAAATGATCGCGACACAATTATTGCTATGTTAAATGAAGATGATTGGGCTATTCAGGAAGCAGCAGTAAAGGCTTTGGTAAAAATATCTCCCCCCAATGACCGAACCACTTTTAAGATTGTTGTTAAATTCCTTGAAAGCGAAAAATGGGGTATTAGGCTGGCTGCAGTTGAAGCATTCGGTCAGATCGTATCTTTAAATGACAGAGAATTAATTCTTGCAATGTTAAAAAATAATGACCAAATAAGTTGGATGGTTATCGCAGAAGCATTCCCTAAAATTGCTACTCTCAATGACGGGAAAATTATTAAAAAAATGCTGAAACGGAATAGATTTTTCAGAAAATCTGCTGTGAAAGCTTTAGGAAGAATCGGGCTACCAGGAACACTAGCAACTATTCGGAGTATGCTAGAGGATAAAAATGAAGATGTGAGACGAACTGCAATCGAGGAATTGGGTCGGATATCCACCGATCCGAAAGATTGGGAAATCATTATCAGAATGCTAAAAGATTATAACGAGGCTGTTCGGGATACTGCTATAGAGGTATTAAATAAAATTGTACCTCCGAATGCTCAAGGGACCATTTTAGATTCTTTTGTTCAGGAAGCCCAAGGATGGGGTGATGGACATACCGGAGCCTTTAAAATATTATCCAAGCTAGATCGGGAATTCTATTCTCCTTTTAAGAAAAATAAAACTTAACCAATAATAATCGCAGGACTAAACAAATAAACTCTGCTTTAGACTGGGAAATTTAAATTGGCCCATATGAAAAAAGATATCTTAATTTTCTTCGGATTATTCCCAAATTAGAAATTGTGGCGAACGCTGATCAATAGAATTTGGGATTTCTTCGGCGCGTTTCAAGGCCGTCTCGCAGTACTCCCTTGATACGTCGATCCCGATGAACCTGCGGCCGAGCGCCCTGGCAACCCGGGTCGTGGTACCGGCGCCGTTGAAGGGGTCGAGGACGAGGTCCCCGCGGTAGGAGAAGAGCTTCATCACCCTCCTGGGGAGCTCCTCGGGGAACATGGCCGGGTGGTTGTGCTCCCTCATCCGGTGCTCGGGTGGGAAGGTCCACTTCGCCATCACCCATTCCTTGAACTCGTCCACGGTGATATCGATGTCCTCCCGGCGCCCTGCCTTCTTGTGGGTCTCCTTGTCGAAGATCTCGATGAACTCCCAGGTGTATTTCAGGTAGGGCATTGACGGGGACTTCCAGGACCCCCAGGCGGTGTACTTGGCATTATAGTTGTTCTTCTCCCAGAGCACCTCGGCCTTCCAGAGGAACCCTGCGTCCATGAGCTGCCGGGAGATCAGGTGGTGGGTGGGGATGTAGTCCGAGAAGAGGGGCTGGATGTTCACTGCAATCCTGCCTCCGGGCTTCACCACCCGGTGGCACTCCCTCCATACCCCGGCCAGGCGCTGGAAGTATTCGTTCCACTCGCGGGTATCATCCCTGTTGTCACCGGCATAGGCATGGCCAAAGTTGTAGGGGGGCGAGGTGAGGACAAGGTCGACGCTCGCCGGTGGGATCGCCCTGAGCACGGCCTCCGCATCCCCGCAGATGATCCGGTTCTCGAAAGCGCGTATCCCTTCGGGTTCGTCGGTCGGGATCCGGTCCTTCCGGTCCTTGGTACCCCTCCGGATCCGCTCCTTCCCAGGCTTGTCCCGCACCTTCTCAGGTCTCATTGGCCACCGGTACCCTTGAGGAACCGGTTGGTCCGTCACCCGGTTCCCTTGAGGAACCGGTTGCTTCTCAACCAGTTCCCTTTAGGAACTGGTTAGTCGCAATGCTCTCAGCCAGTTCCTTTCAGAAACCGGTTGGTCTCCAGAGTGTTTAAGAGTAGCCACCAACGGCCTGGATCTTCCGTCTTCCGGGGCCGGAGTGCCCTCCGGATGGCCTTATGCAGCTGGCTTCTCCTCATGATGACCGGGTACCGTACCGCCCTCGCGGCGATGAAGTCGAAGGTTGCTCCGTACATAGGAGAGAAAGGTGGGGAGGACGATAAACCCCTTCAGGGTGCGGGAGGTGAAAGTAAAGAGATCCCCGCCATCCTCTCCTTTCCCGCACCCCGTCGCGGGCGAGGCTTTAATCATATGTGGGGAGACATACATCTGCGTTCATATGCTTGAGATCACGGACCTGCATGTCGAGGTGGGGGAGAAGGAGATCCTCCATGACATCAACTTAAAGATCGGGGACGGGGAGACCCATGTCCTCATGGGGCCGAACGGCTCGGGGAAGAGCACCCTCCTCATGACCATCATGGGATTCTCGGGCTACAAGGTCACCCAGGGGAAGATCGTGTACAACGGGAAGGAGATCACCCACCTGCCGGTGAACGAGCGGGCGAAGGCCGGGATAGGCCTCATGTTCCAGCGCCCGCCCACGGTCGGGGGGCTGAAGCTCGGGAAGCTCCTCACCGCCACCTCGGGGGAGCCAAAGGAAGCCATCGACGGCTATGCAAAGGAGGTGAACATGCAGAACTTCCTCGGGAGGGACGTCAACAAGGGGTTCTCCGGGGGGGAGATCAAACGGAGCGAGATCCTCCAGCTCATGGTCCAGCACCCTGACTTCGTGATGCTCGACGAGCCCGAGAGCGGGGTGGACCTCGAGAACATCTCCCTCATTGGGGCCACCATCGGGAAGCTCCTGGAGAAGGACAAGCATATCGTCAACAGGAAGAAGAGCGGGCTCATCATTACCCACACGGGGTTCATCCTTGATTACCTGGATGCGAACGTGGGCCACATGATGTGCGACGGGGCGATCAAGTGCCGGGGAAGCCCCCGGGAGATGCTCAAGGAGATCAAGGCAAGAGGTTACCGGGAGTGCATGGAATGCCAGAAAGTATAGGTGTGCCCTCCATCTCCCCCGAGGACCGGGAGCGGCTGCAGCAGTCCGGGATCGAGCTTTCGATGATCAACCGGTGCGGCTCCTACATGCAGGCGAACCAGGATATCCTGCACGCCACCTGCTCTGCGGAGGGGATCGAGGTTCTCTCCATCGCCGATGCTCTCAAGCAGTACGACTGGCTGCAGGATTACTCCTGGAAGGTCATGCCAAAGGACAGGGACCAGTATACGAAAGCCGTCGCCGCCCAGGAGAACCCGAAGGGATATGTCATCATCGGGCGGAAGGGGACAAAGAACATCCTCCCCGTCCAGGCATGCCTGTTCCTGGGGCGCGAGCAGATCCAGTATGTCCATAACATCATCATCGCCGAAGAAGGGGCGGAACTGCACATCGTCTCGGGGTGCGCGAGCGGGAAGCACGTCGGGAAAGGGGGTGCCCACTACGGGATCTCGGAGTTCTACGTGAAGAAGAACGCGAAGATCTCCTTCACCATGATCCACACCTGGGGCGAGGAGATCGAGGTCTACCCCCGTTCCGCCTCTATCGTCGAGGAGAACGGCACCTTCCTCTCCAACTACATCTGCATGCAGCCGGTGAAGAAGGTGCAGATGTACCCGACGGCCAATCTCAACGGCGAGAACGCGGTGGCACGGTTCTCGAGTATCGTCATCGCCTCACCGACCTCGTACCTGGACATCGGGTCCCGCGCCATCCTCGGGGCAAAGGGGGCGAGCGCGGAGCTCATCACCCGTGCCATCACAAGGGGCGGCACCATCATCTCGCGGGGGGAGATCAAAGGGAACACCGACCACACGCGAGGCCACCTGGAGTGCAAGGGGCTCATCCTCAGGGACGGGGTCATCCATGCCATCCCCGAGATCGAGGGATCGGTGGTGGGGACCGAGCTCTCCCACGAGGCGGCGGTCGGGAAGATCGCGCAGGACGAGATCGAGTACCTCATGGCCCGGGGCCTCTCCGAGGAGGAGGCGACGGCGACCATCATCAGGGGCTTCCTCGATGTGAAGATCACCGGCCTCCCCGAAGTCCTCCAGAAGCAGATCGACGCGGCCATCGACAAGGCGGAGTCAGGGTTTTAGATGCCGATCGATCCCTTCACCGAGCAGCGCCGGCGGATGGTGGAGCAGCAGATCCGCGCCCGGGGTATCCGCAACGAGCGGGTGCTCGCGGCGATGGAGAAGCTGCCCAGGCACGTCTTTGTTCCCGAGGATGAGAGAAGGATGGCGTACGATGACCGGCCCCTGCCCATCGGCGACGGCCAGACCATATCCCAGCCCTACATCGTGGCGCTCATGACCGATCTCCTCGACCCGCATGTCGGGGACAGGATCCTGGAGATCGGTGCCGGGAGCGGGTACCAGGCTGCCATCCTCGCAGAGCTCGCCTCCGAGGTTATCACCATCGAGCGCATCCCTGCGGTGGCCGCCCGGGCAAGGAGGAACCTCTCCACGGCAGGCAGCCGCCACGTGGATGTGATCGTGGCCGACGGGACCCTGGGGTACCCCAAGAAGGCACCTTACCAGGGGATCCTCGTCACGGCAGGGACTCCTGACGTCCCCCCTCCGCTCATCGGCCAGCTTGCGGACGGCGGCAGGCTTGTCGCCCCCGTCGGGCCGCACGGGATCCAGGAGCTGGTCCGTATCGTGAGGGAAGGGGAGAGGATCCGGCGGGAATCCCACGGGGGGGTCGTCTTCGTCCCCCTCATCGGGGAGCACGGGTGGAGGGAGGATGAGGAGTAGGGGGATCCTCGATCTCACCCGGCCCCTGGGCGAGGGGGTTCCCGTCTATCCCGGGGACGCGGGGCCGGTCTTCCAGCGGGTGGAGCGGGACGGGTATACCTGCACCGATCTCCGGCTCACCACGCACACGGGAACCCATTTGGATGCCCCTTCTCACTATCTCTCCAACGGAGCGACCGTGGACCGGATTCCCCTTCAACAGCTCATGGGAAAGGTCCGCGTCCTGGAGATGGAGGATGCCGGGGATGCAATCACGGCCGGGGCTCTCTCGGGAAAGCTGCAGGGCGTGAAGAGGGTTCTCGTCAAGACCAGGGCGTCCGGGACCCGGTCCTTTGGTCCGGAATTTCCCCATCTCACATTCGACGCAGCCCGGCTCCTGGCGGGTGCCGGTATCATCGTTGTGGGAATCGATTCCCTTTCCATCGAGGCCCCGGGAGGGGACGGCTCCGTGCACCGCGAACTCCTGGGGAGAGGGATCTCCATCCTGGAGCTCCTGGACCTCTCGGGGATCGCAGAGGGTGATTACTTCATGGTGGCGCTCCCCCTCAGGCTGGAGGGGCTCGATGGCTCCCCTGCGAGGGTGATCCTCCTTGAGAACGAGGTGGGCATGGCATGACCCTCCTCCTCGAAGCGGCGAAGAGGCTCGAGGAGACCGTCCACGGGAGCGGGTGCGAGGACGGGGTCGCCACCCTGAAGCGGAACCCGGATGCCCCCCGCTGCCAGTTCGAGCGGGGCGCGATGATCGAGGCCTCCTTCGGGGGGAAGACCGCACAGGTGGTGACAGAATCTCCTGTCCAGACCTCGACACGGGTCTCTTCTCTCTTTGGCAGCGACCTTCCCTCCCCGGAGCTGCGGACCGCCGCCCTCGCAATCGTGAACGTCGTCGCGGGCTTCCTCTGCATCGGCCGGAGGTTTCATGCCTGCGACCCCGACTGCCACGGGCCCTGCCTGGAGGAGCTCCGCGAGGAGAGCGGGGCACGAAGGATCTTTACCCCCGTAAATGTCCCGGTCCTCTCCCAGGAACTCGCCCCCCTCATCACGGAAAACGCCAGTGATGCCGGGATCCTGGTGGTCACCGGTGAGGGCCTGATCAGGGAGGAGAACTCGGAACTCCGGGAACAGGCCGCGGACCGCGGGATCCTCCTCCTCGGCCCTTCCACGGAAGGAGTGGCTTCCCTCCTCGCCCTTCCCCACTGGTGTCCGTACGGGCGCTGATCCGATCTGGCCCCCTGCGGCCGCTGATCCAATTGGGCCCACGCGGCCGCTGAACCATGAGGGGCTCGAAAGGGCTGAAAAACCTCATAACGCTACAGACCGAAACTATACCTATGCTCTTCGGCTCCTCGGGGATCAGGAGGCGCTACGATCTCCCGCTCGCAGAGCTTGCCCTCTCCCTCGGATCCGGCCTTGCTGCCACCGCATCCAATGTGGTTGTGGGGACCGATACCAGGACATCGAGCCCGATCCTCGCGGATGCTTCGATCGCCGGCCTCCTCTCGGGAGGGGCCCGGGTCACCTTCGGGGGCATAGCACCCTCGCCCACCGTCGCCTTCGCCGCCCGCAACTTCGAGGCAGGGCTCATGATCACCGCATCACACAACCCGGAGGAGTATAACGGGCTGAAGGTCTTCAACCCGGACGGGTCATCCTTCACGCCACCGCAGCAGGAGGCTCTCGAGGAGAAGATGGGGGCTTCCCAGTGGAAAGGATGGGAATGCCAGGGTGATCTGGAGGAGGCCGACCTGCTCTCCGGCCACCGAAAGGCCATCCTGGAACGGCGAGAGGTCTCCCGGGACCTGATCGCGGTCATCGATTGCGGGAACGGTGCCGGGTCGGTCATCACGCCTGACCTGCTCTCTGCAATGGGGATCGCCACCATCCCCCTCAACTGCCATACCAGCGGTCACTTCGCCCGCCCCTCGGAGCCGCAGGAGGGGGGGCTCGGGTACGTGGCAGAGATGGTGAGGGCCGGATCGGCCGACTGCGGCGTGGTCCACGACGGAGACGCCGACCGGATGATGGGCTTTGACGGGAGAGGGAGGTTCATTGACGGCGACCGGCTCATGGTCCTCTTCGCCCGTTACCTGGATGCCGGGAAGGTGGTCACCACCATGGACGCATCCATGATCATCGAGGAGGTGGCCGAGGTGCAGCGTACGCCGGTCGGGGACACCTACGTCTCGACGCGGCTCAGGCAATGGGGCGACTTCGGCGGGGAGCCCTCGGGCGCCTGGATCTTCCCCGGCCACTCCCTCTGTCCCGACGGCATCTACGCCGCGGCCCTCTTCTGCGAGATGGTATCCGAGTGGGATATCCCAGAAGAGCTGGACCGGATCCCCCGCTACCCCATCGTCCGGGAGTCAAGGCCCTGCAGCGATGCAGCGGGTGTCCTCACCCGACTCGGCGCAGCCTCCCCCACGGATGGGATCCGCCAGGAGGAGGAGGACGGGTGGTTCCTCATCAGGGCGAGCGGGACCGAGCCCAAGGTGCGGATCACCGCAGAGGGAAAGACCGGCAATGCCGCGAAGAGGCTTGCGGAGAGGGGCCGGGAGATGCTCAAGCGCGCAGAAAGTGCTTAAGCCCGCAAGGAGATGTACTTTCCATGGAATGCGTGGTGCTCGCGGCCGGGGAAGGCCGGCGCATGCGCCCTCTCACCGCGAACCGCCCGAAGGTGATGCTCCCGCTCGCAAACCGGCCCATCCTCGAGCACCTGATCATCGCTGCCCGGGATGCCGGGATCTCGGAGTTCACCCTTGTCGTGGGCTACCGGGAGCGGGAGGTCCGCTCCTGCTTCGGGAACGGGGAACGGCTCGGGGTAAGGATACGGTACGTCCCCCAGCGCCACCAGCTCGGGACCGGTGACGCCCTGAAGGCGTGCGAGGGACTCGTCTCAGGCCCCTTCCTCCTGATGAACGGGGACATGGTCACACGTCCCGGTGATATCCGTGCGCTTGCCGGCCTCCACCCCCCTGTTATCGCCGTCTCCCGTTCATCTCATGCACAGGACTTCGGGACCGTGATGATGGAGGACGACAGGATCGTGGATCTCGCCGAGAAGGTCCCGAACCCGAAAAGTGACCTCATCAGCGCCGGTGCTTACCTCCTCGATCCGGTGATATTCGATCTTCTGGAGTCCATCGGGCGCTCGGAACGGGGTGAGTACGAGATCACCGATGCACTGTCAGTCCTCATCAGGGAGGGGACGGTGACGGGCTACCCCATGGCCTTCTGGCTCGACGTAGGCCACCCCTGGGACCTCCTGGAGGCGAATGAGATGCTCCTCCGGGCATGGACCTTCGAGAGAGAGGGGGCGGTCGAGCCGGGCGCGGTCCTCTCCGACGACGTGGCCGTGGGCCCCGGGTCGACCGTCCGCACCGGGACCGTCATCGAGGGGCCGTGCATCATCGGGCGGGACTGCCGCATCGGCCCCCATGCCTATATCCGTGGTGCCACCTCCATCGGGAATGACTGCCACATCGGCCACTGTTCCGAGGTGAAGAACTCCGTCATCCTCCCGGGGACGAAGATCCCCCACTTCAACTACGTGGGAGACAGCATCATCGGCTCGTCCTGCAACTTCGGTGCAGGGACGAAGATCGCGAACCTGAGGAACGATCATGCGCCGGTACATGCCTGCGGGAAGAACACGGGGAGGGTGAAGTTCGGGGCTGTCATCGGCGATGGGGTCTCCTTCGGGATCAACTGTTCGGTGAACGCAGGGACCGTCGTGGGGAGCGGCTGCAGCTTCGCCCCCCAGTCCTATATCCACGGCTGTATCATGGAAGGAACGGAGATGAGGTGAAGAGTACCATGCAGGCAGTCATACTTGCGGCCGGCGAGGGGACGCGGCTCCGCCCCCTCACCCACGGCAAACCCAAGGCGATGATCCCCGTGGCGAACCGGCCGGTCATCGAACATGTCATCGATGCCCTCCTCGCAAACGGCATCCGCGATATCATCGTCGTCGTGGGCTACCGGCGGGAATATGTCCAGCGGTTCCTGAACAGCCTGGAGATCCCGGTAAGGGTGGTTGTCCAGGAGAAGCAGCTCGGCACCGCCCATGCCCTCCGGTGCGCGGCCCCCGAGATCCAGGAGGACTTCCTCGTCCTCCCGGGAGACAATTACATCGATCCCGCCTCCATCGCAAAGATCAAGGGGGAGCCCTGCGCCATGCTCGTGAAGGAGCACCCGAGCCCCTCCAACTTCGGCGTGGTGGTCATAAGGGACGGGCTCGTCTCGGGGATCACCGAGAAACCCGAGGAGGCACCCACCCACACCGTAAGCACCGGGATCATCTCCCTCCCGAGGGATGCCCTCGGTTCGCTCGTGAAGAACGAGATCCCCGACGCCATCATGGGCCTTATCATGACGGGGATGCGGATGAAGGCCATCATGGCCGAGGACTGGCAGGATGCCATCTACCCCTGGGATCTCCTGAAGATGAACCAGAGCCTCCTCAGGCACATAACCCCTGAAAAAGCCGGGAGGATGGCCGGGAACGTCACCTTCTCCGGCGTTGTTCATGTGGGCTCAGGGACCAGAATCGGGCCGAACACCACCATCACCGGCCCGGTGGTCATCGGAGAGGACTGCGAGATCGGGCCCGGCACCTGCATCCTCCCTGACACCTCCATCGGATCCCGGGTCAGGATCGAGCCCTTCACCGTGCTCGGGAGTTCCCTTATCATGGATGACACCTCCATCGGGTCCCACTCCCGGATCATGAATGCGGTCATCGGGGAGGGGTGCCGGATCGCGGACCATGCGAGCACCGCCGAGAGCTTCTCACTCCTCTCCATCGAGGGGAAGGTGCAAAAGGCCGAGTTCGGGGCGGTCCTCGGGGACCGGGTCTCCACCGCCCCCTTCACGGTGCTCAGGACCTGTATCATCGGGAACGGGGTGACCATCCGGGAAGGGAGGACCATCACCCAGATCCTCCCTGACAATACCCTGGTGATGTAGGATGTGCGGGATCGTGGGATATGCGGGCCGGCGGAGGGCAGCCCCCCTGATCATCGACGGGCTCAGGAGGCTCGAGTACCGGGGGTATGACTCCTTCGGTGTGGCTACCCTCGGCTCCCACGTTGAGGTCTTCAAGCAGTGCGGGAGGATACCCGCGAGCCTCCCGGATACCCGCTCCATGAAGGGGACCCTCGGGATCGGGCACACCCGCTGGGCCACCCACGGTGCACCGAGCGACGTGAACGCCCACCCCCATACCGATTGCACCGGCCGGATCGCGGTGGTCCACAACGGGATCATCGAGAACTACGCGTCACTCCGGAAGAGCCTCGAAGGAAAGGGGCACACTTTCCGTTCCGAGACCGACACCGAGGTGATCTCCCACCTCATCGAGGAGCATTACGCGGGAGACCTCGTCGGGGCGGTCCAGGAGGCGGTGAAGTCGCTCGAGGGCTCCTATGCGCTCCTCGCGGTCGCCGAGGGGGACCGGCGCATCGTGGCCGCCCGGAACGCGAGCCCCCTCGTCCTCGGGCTCGGCGACGGGGAGACCCTTGCAGCCTCGGACATGACCCCCCTCCTGGAGTACACGGAGCGGGTGGTCTTCCCCGAGGATGGGGACATCATCTCCATCACGCCCCAGGGGGCCGAGATCCTCCACCAGGGCAGGCCGGTGGAGAGGCCGGTCGAGCTCGTGAACTGGTGCGTGGACGACGTGAAGAAGGGGGGCTTCGAGCACTACATGCTGAAGGAGATCTTCGAGCAGCCCCGGGTCTTCTACGAAACGGCACGGATGGCGAACCCTGCGCCCCTCGTGGACCTCCTCCGCGGGACCCCTGCCCTCACGATCGTCGCCTGCGGCACATCGTACCACGCGGGCCTCATCGCCAAGTATCTCCTGGAGGAGTGCGCGGGTATCCCGGTGAGGGTCGATCATGCTTCGGAGTTCCGGTACTCCATCCCTCCGGTCAGGAACCCGGTCCTCGCCATCACCCAGTCCGGGGAGACCGCCGATACTCTCTGGGCCGTGCGGGCCGCAAAATCCCGCAACTGCCCGACCGTCGCCCTGACAAACGTGGTCGGCTCCTCGGTCACGCGTCTTGCGGATGCCTCTGTCTATACCCGGGCCGGGCCCGAGGTGGGGGTTGCCGCGACGAAGTCCTTTATCGCCCAGCTCGCGGTCTTCATGGCCCTCGCGGACCGGCTGGGTGGCGGGAGCCTCGCAGGATCCATCGCACATGCCCACCTCGCCATCGGCGATCTCCTCCAGCAGGACGTGGAGGAGGCGGTCGCCGTCTGCATGAGAGCCCGCTCCATCTTCTTTGTCGGGAGGGGGCCGTTCTACCCTGTAGCACTGGAGGGGGCCCTGAAGATGAAGGAGATCTCCTACATCCATGCCGAGGGCTACGCCGCAGGCGAGCTGAAGCACGGCCCCTTCGCCCTCCTCACCCCCGAGACACCGGCCATTGCCATCTGCCTCCCCGGCCCCACCTACCGTGTCATGATCTCAAACATCAAGGAGATCAAGGCGCGGGGGGCACCGGTCATCGGCATTGGCCTTGCCGGTGACGGGGAGCTCGCGGACGTGGTGGACGTCCTCCTCACCCTCCCGGGGGAAGATCCCTGGGTCCATATCCTCACGGCCTCGGTCCTCCTCCAGCTCCTGGCCTACCACACCGCACGGAGCCTAAAGACCGATATCGACCGCCCCAGGAACCTGGCAAAGAGCGTGACCGTTGAATGATCGAGTACGGCAGGAATACCATCGGGCCCGGGGCACGGATCTTCGAGCCCGTCACCATCGGCTTCCCGTCCCGGGACCGGATCGGGTGCGAGAACTTCAGAGGGGCGATCATCGGGAAGAACGCCCTCATCCGCTCGGGGACCACCATCTACTGCGACGTGGAGATCGGCGACGACTTCCAGTGCGGGCACAACGTGCTGATCCGCGAACGGACCAGGATCGGCAGCCGCGTGGCCGTGGGCACCGCAACCATCATCGAGGGAGATACCACCATAGGAAGCGATGTGCGGATCCAGTCGCTTGCGTTCATCCCCACCAAAACGGAGATCGGCGACGGTGTCTTCATCGGCCCCCACGCGGTCCTCACGAACGACCGGTACCCGCCCTTCGGCCGCCCTGCGCTCAAAGGCCCGGTCCTGAAGGACCTGTCGGTCATCGGGGCGAACGCGACGGTCCTGCCGGGCATCGTCATCGGGAAGGGGGCGTGTGTGGCAGCGGGTGCGGTCGTCACCCATGATGTCCCTGCCCGTACACTTGCCATCGGTGTCCCGGCCGAGATACGGGATCTCCCGAAGGAGATGAAGAGATGACTGCCATGATCCCTGTCTCGCGCCCGTCCCTCGGGAAGGAAGAGGCCGAGGCGGTGGCACGGGTGATGGAATCGGGGATGATCGCCCAGGGGCAGGTGGTGGCAGAGTTCGAGCGGTCCTTTGCCTCCTACTGCGGGGTGAAACACGCGATTGCGACCTCCAACGGCACCACCGCCCTCCACGCAGCCCTCCTCGCTGCGGGGATCGGTCCCGGGGACGAGGTGATCGTCCCGTCCTTCACCTTCATCGCCACGGCGACCTCGGTCTCCATGTGCGGGGCAAGGCCGGTCTTTGCCGATGTGGATGACCGGACCTTCACTCTCGACCCTGCCTCTGTTGAGGGACTTGTCACGCCGAAGACCCGGGCCGTGATGGGTGTACACCTCTTCGGCCAGCCGTTCGATATCCCCGCCCTCACCGGAATCTGCAAGGAGCATACTCTCCTCCTTATCGAGGATGCCGCCCAGGCCCATGGGTCCACCTTCAGGGGCAGGAAGCTGGGATCCTTCGGGGAGCTGGCCTGCTTCTCCTTCTATGCAACGAAGAACATGACCACCGGCGAGGGGGGTATGGTCACCACGGACGATGCGGAGCTGGACGGGCGGATCCGGCTCCTCATCAACCACGGGCAGAAGGAGAAGTACCTCCATACCAGCCTGGGATACAACTACCGGATGACCGACATGGGAGCGGCCATGGGGCTCGTCCAGCTCAATAAGCTCGACGGGATGAACGCGAGACGATCCGCGAACGCCAGGTACCTGGACCGGAGTTTCCGGTGTCCGGGCCTCGTGACGCCTCACGTGAGGCCGGACTCCACCCATGTCTATCACCAGTATGTACTGAAGGTGGAGAAGGGATCCCGCCTCACGAGGGACGGGCTCATGCAGGCCCTCGCGGCGAGGAGGGTCGGGACCGCCATCCACTACCCGCGGCCGGTCCATGACCAGCCCCTCTACCGCGGCCAGCAGGGAAAGGACCCCTGCCCTGTCTCGAGCAGGCTCGCCTCCTCGGTCCTCTCCCTCCCGGTCCACCCGCTGCTGTCGGAGGGCGATCTCAAGATCATTACCCGGGCTGTCAATGAGGTGGTCTGAATGGATGTAGGTGTTATCGGCGTGGGAAGCATGGGAAGGAACCATGCACGGATCTACTCTGAACTCAAGGCGGTGAACTCCCTCTTCGTCTACGACACGAACCGGAAGGCAGCGGAGGAGATGGCGAGACTCCACGGGGCAACGGCCTGCGAGTCCATCGAAGATCTCCTCTCCCGGACCGATGCGGTCTCCCTCTGCGTCCCCACACAGTACCACTTTCTGGTCGCACGGCAGGTCATCGCCGCAGGGGTCCATTCCCTCATCGAGAAGCCGATCTGCACGACATCTGAAGAGGGCCGATCCCTCCTCTCCGTCATCCCCGATAACCTCGTCGTCGGGGTCGGGCATATCGAGCGGTTTAACCCGGTGGTCCCCGAGATCAGGAAGATCATCCGGAAGCCCCTCTATATGGAGATGAAGCGGCACAACCCGACATCCGCGAGGATGAAGGGGACATCAGTGGTGGACGATCTCATGATCCATGATATCGATATCGCCCTCCATGCCTTCTTCCACGGCAGGCCTACCAGCCTCGTCTCGGCAGGGAATGACGATATCTGCAGCGCCCTGATGCGGTGGGGGGAGACCCCCGTCTACCTCTCCACGAGCAGGAAGTCCTCGAAGAAGATCCGGATGTGCTACATCGAGGAGGAGGAGTTCACCATCGAGGGTGACTTCATGACCCAGGAGATCTATGTCCACCGGAAGCCCGGCCAATACACCCTCGAGGATGACCGGTACGTGCAGGAGAACATTATCGAGAAGGTGATGGTGAACAAGCTCGAGCCCCTGAAGGTCGAGCTCTCCACCTTCCTTGCCTGCGCTGCCCAGGGGAGGCCTTTCCCCATCACGCCTCTCGAAGCCGTGGAGAACCTGGAGATCTGCGAGGAGATCCGCCGGGGACTTTCCTAGTTTTCGGGATCGGGAAGGGTATATGGCGGGAGATGACCAACCTTTCCCGGGAACCGGAGGCATCACATGGTCCGCATGAAGAAGGGGCTCGAACACATCCTGCGGGAGAAGGGGCCGATAGAGAAGGTCGGTGTCGTGGGGATGGGATATGTCGGCATCCCTTCCGCGGTCCTCTTCGCTGATTCAGGGGCTTTCCAGGAGGTCATCGGCTTCCAGCGCAACTCCCCCAGCTCGGGCTACAAGATCGGGATGCTCAACCGGGGCGAGAGCCCCCTGAAGGGGGAGGAGCCGGATCTCGGGGAGCTGCTCGGGAGGGTCGTCTCACAGGGCACCTTCAGGTGCACATCCGACTTCTCCCTCATCTCGGGTATGGATGCCATTACCCTCGCAATCCAGACCCCCTTCAGGAACCCCGCAGACCTCATCCCTGACTTCACTCCCCTCCACGAGGGCCTCGCGTCAGTGGGGAAGCACCTCTCCCAAGGGACCCTCGTGGTTATCGAGTCCACAGTGACCCCGGGGACGACCGGCGGGACTGCGCGGAGGATCCTGGAGGAGGAGTCCGCTCTCGTCGCGGGCCGTGACTTCGCCCTCGCCCATGCCCCCGAGCGGGTGATGGTCGGGAGGCTCCTCCGGAACATCCGGGAGCATGACCGGGTTGTCGGGGGCATCGACCCTGCCTCGACGAACCGTGCATCAGAGCTCTACCGGACCGTCCTCTCGACGGGGAAGATCATCCCTATGACGGCCATGGCGGCCGAGGTGACGAAGACAGCGGAGAACGCGTTCCGCGATCTCCAGATCGCGGCCGCCAACCAGCTTGCCCTCTATTGCGAGGCCATGGGGGTGAACTTTTACGACGTACGGGCCGGGATCGCGAGCCTGAAGGAGGAGGGAGTCACGAGGGCCATACTGTTCCCGGGAGCCGGCGTGGGAGGGCACTGCCTCCCCAAGGATAGCTACCACCTGGAGCGGGGGGTGAAGGAGACAGGGCGGGACCTCGACTACCCGGCTGACGCGGACTCCCTCTTTCTCCTGGCCCGCCGGATCAATGACTTCATGCCCAGGCACATGCACCGCCTCACATTCGAGGGGCTCGGGCGGGCCGTGAAGCGGATTTCGGGGGCGCGGGTTGCTATCCTCGGCTGGGCCTTCCTCCAGAACTCTGATGATACGAGGAACACCCCCTCGGAGCCGTATCGGAACCTCCTCATCGAAGGCGGGGCGGATGTCTCGGTCCATGATCCCTACGTGGACCGCTACCCTGGGGTTCCCGTCTCCCACGATCTCCAGGAGGTCATCTCTGAGGCTGACGTCATCGCCATCCTCACCGCCCACACACCCTACAGGGGCCTGGTACCTGGGGAGGTAAAGGCATGGAGCGGGAGGACCCGCCCGGTCATCGTCGATGGAAGAAATGTCGTGGACCCGGACGCGTACATCAGCGAAGGGTTCGTGTACAAGGGGATCGGGCGGGGGGATAAGAACCGCCACCCGTTCCCCTGACAGGGGGGCCACCACGGATGAAGATCCTCCTCGTATCCACCCAGGACTACCTCCACCATCCCATCCCCTCCCGGCACCACTATATCTTCGAAGAGCTCGCAAGGAGGCACGAGGTCCATGTCCCCCACTTCCACGTGAGCCAGGGGAGAGAGCGCAAGACCCGGCTCGTGGTCCACGAGGCCACCCGGTACCCGACGGGCGGCCCCCTTGTCCACTACACCCTGAACGCCCCCACCCATTTCCGGGTCCTCGAGGAGATCGTGAGGGACTGCGGCATCGACGTGGTGGTCGCATCCCATGTCATTGCAGGCATGGCAGTCATCCGTGCCGCACGGCGCCACAGGGTGCCGGTGGTCTTTGACCTGAAGGACTGGTTCCCGGACTCGGCTGCTGCCTACTACAGGAACCGACTCGTCCAAAAGATCATCCGGGACGGCGTCTGGTTCGTCACCCGCTACAACCTGGACAGGAGCGACCGGATCACCACCGTATCGCCCTCCCTCGTCGAGAAGCTCCGTTCCTTCGGCTATGACCCGACCCTCATCACGAACGGGGTCGACACCGACCGCTTTGTCCCCATGGACGGTGCGGATATGCGGCGGAGGCTTGGCATCCGAAAGGACGAGTTCGTCATCGGGTTCGAGGGATCGGTCGAGCGGTGGTACGCCCTTGACCGGGTGATCTCAGCTCTCCCCGGGCTCCTGGAACACCGCCCTGCCACCCGGCTCCTCATTGTCGGAGGTTCCCTCTTCACCGGCTTCATGGAGGAGCTGAAGCAGCAGGCAGAGGAGCTCGGGGTCCTCGGCCATGTCACATTCACGGGGCCGGTCCGGTACCATGACCTGCCCGGTTACATCGCCTCCATGGACCTCTGCCTCATCCCCCTCGCCCCGCCCCGGTGGGTGAGCATCGCCCTCCCGAACAAGTTCTTCGAGTACTCGGCCTGCGGGAAACCCATCCTCTCCTCCCCCATCCCCGACCTCATGGCCATCGGCGGCCCCCATCTCTCCATCTACCGGAGCGACTCCGAGTTCGCGGGGAAGGTGAAGGAGGCGATGGACAACCCGAGGACGTTCTCCCTCGATGTCGAGAGGTTCAGCTGGAGGAGGAGGGCCGGGGAGTTCGAGGCGATCCTCGAGGGCCTCATCCGGCGGTGAATGGCGATCCATCCGCCCATTCTCCACCCCATCCAAATGATTTAGATATCACCGGTGAAACAAGGAGAGGAGGATAGCATGGCTGATCTCCTGAAGAAGTACCAGAGATATCTCGTCGGGCTTGCCCTCGTTCTCATCGGGATACTCTGCCTCTGGATCCGTTTAAACCCCCTCTCCCATCTCCAGACCATTGCAGGAGGGGATCCCCTCAACCTGTCTGCAAGCGACGACCCCCTCTACAACTTCCGGCAGGTGGAGATGATCATCCGCCATTTCCCGGCATATCCCTGGTTCGACCCCATGACCCTCTACCCCGCGGGCCAGACCATCTACTGGGGTCCCCTCTTCCCCACCATCGCAGCCCTCGTCTGCATGATCCTGGGGATGACAACCCGCCCTGATATCATCTTCATCTCCCAGCTCATCCCGCCCGCCATGGCCACCGCCATGGTCCCCATCGTCTACCTCATCGGGAAGAGGATGGTGGACTGGAGAGCCGGCCTCCTTGCAGCCCTCTTCACGGTCATCATCCCCGGGCAGTACCTCCAGCGTTCCCTCTTCGGCTACTTCGACCACCACATTGCCGAGATCCTCTTCTCCACGCTCTTCTGCCTGGGCTATATCTCGGTCCTCGTATACACAAAACGGAACCCGGTAGACTTCAACAAACCCGGTAGCCTGAAAATCCCTGCCATCCTCTCCCTCCTCTCCGCGGTCGCCTATCTCCTCGGTCTCTTTACCATGCCCACCATGATCCTCTTTGCCCTCATCGTGGCCGCCTTCACGGTGGTGCAGTACGTCTGGGACTTCTTCCGAAAGAGGCCAAGCGATTACCTCCTCCTTGCAAACACCATCATCTTCGGGGTCGCCATCCTGGGCCTCCTTGCCTTCGGGATAAAGCATCCTGGACTTGATCTCTCGCGTTATACCCTGGGCCACGTCATCGCCTACCTGATGGTCATCCTTGCCACTGGGTTACTCGCGGTGCATGCCCGGTACATGAAGGGGCGGCCCTGGTACCAGTATCCCCTCTCCCTTGCGGGCATCGGACTCCTTGTCGTCATCTTCCTTGTCAGCATCATCCCGGCCATCTACAACATTCTCATCGGGGGCCTCTTCAATTTCTTCGGCCAGCAGGCGGTCACACTGACCGTACAGGAGGCGAGGTCATGGGATCCCCTCCTTGCCTGGATGACCTTCCAGTACGGCCTGGTCCTCATGGTTCTCGGGATGGTGGCCATCATCTACTGGAACTGGAGGGAGGAGCACCCCGACCAGATCTTCGTCCTCGTCTGGTCGCTCATCATACTCTATTCCACCTGGCAGCATATCCGGTACGAGTACTACCTTGCGGTCAATATCGCCCTCCTCTCGGCCTTCGCTGCTGGTACAGCCCTCGATCGTGGGTGGGAGGGGACGAAGGCCCTCTTCGTGAAGAAGGCCGCCCAGCCGGAAGAGCCCGAGAGAAAGACGAGGAGGAAGGAGGAGCGGCAGGCGAGGAAGGCAAAGCATGGCGGGAAGGAGAAACGGCCGGCTCGGGTCCCCAGGAGCCCCTGGGTCATTGCCCTCGCCGGGGTGACCGCTCTTGCCCTCCTCTTTACTTTCGTTCCTACACCATATCACATTCCTGCACTCCAGTACGACGTCCTCTACTCCCAGGGCGCCATCATGAACGGCGACTGGCGCGAGTCCCTTGAGTGGATGGGGAACCATACGCCGGATCCTGGCGTGGACTACTATGGCATCTTTGACAGGTCCACCTTCTCCTATCCGCCTGGCTCCTATGGGGTGATGTCCTGGTGGGACTACGGCCACCAGATCACCTTCATCGCAAAACGGATCCCCAACGCGAATCCCTTTCAGGCGGGGGTTGCAGGCCCGGTCGGCGCCGCCTCCTACTTCATGACCGGGTCCGAGGAGTATGCCAACTCCGTCGCCGACCAGCTCGGGATCAGGTACGTCATCACCGACATCGAGATGGACAGCCCCAAGTTCTGGGCAATGGCAACCTGGTTTAACAGCTCCGTAAGCGACACCCCGTACAACCCGGCGTATTATGTCCCGGGGCAGACCTCGGGCCAGTACCAGCTGGTGAAGCTGAACAACCAGTCCTACTACGAGACCATGGTCTCGAGGCTCCACAACTTCGATGGCTCGATGACAATCCCCACCACGGCCTACTACATCGAGTACCAGCTTCCCGAGCTTACCGGCCTTGACTGGCCCCTCATCACCAAGGCCCAGATCCTCAGTGCAGGAGATGCAAAGAACATGACCGCAGAGTTCAACCGGGACGCCGCCAGGGGGAACCTCGCAAACGCGGTCTCCCAGGCCGTCTTCCTCCCGGTGGAGACGGTCCCGGCCCTGCGCCACTACCGACTCGTTCACGAGTCCCCCACCGGTGTCTTCCCCAATACATCGGCAGGGGCTCCGGACCTCAAGTACGTGAAGATCTTCGAGCATGTGGAGGGGGCGCGGATCCGCGGCGAGGGGATCATTGCGATTGACCTTGTCACGAACATGGGGAGGAGGTTCACCTACCGGCAGGAGAGCGTGAATGGCGAGTTCGTGGTCCCGTACGCCACCCAGGGGAACCCCTACGAGGTACAGGCACTCAGCAAGTACCGGATCGAGGGAACCGGCCGCACCGTTGAGGTGCCCGAGGAGGCGGTGATGCAGGGCCTGGCCCCCTGATCCCCTCACTCCCTGGGAACCATGACGTGCACGGTCGTTACCGGGAAGGTGTTCTGCCTCCATCACCTGGAGGGGCACCCGGAGAACCGTGACCGGCTCCGGCTTGCCCTCTCGGGTGTCCCGAGGGCCGCCCGGAGGCTGGCCCCGGTGAAGGCGGCACCGGATGATTTGGAGAGGGTGCACCGGAGGGAGTATATCACCTGGCTCCGGGGGATCTCGACCGGGGAGTGCTACATCGACCATAACACCTACATCTGCCCGGACTCCTTCGAGGTCGCCCTCCATGCTGCCGGTTCATCCATCGTGGCCGCCGAGGAGGCTCTTGACGGTCGGAACTGCTTTGCCCTCGTCCGTCCCCCCGGCCATCATGCCGAGCCCGGGCGGGCCCGCGGGTACTGCCTCCTGAATAACGTGGCCATTGCAGCGGCACGGGCCCTCGAATCCGTGGACCGGGTGGCCATAGTCGACTGGGACCTCCACCACGGGAACGGGACCCAGGAGATCTTCTATGGCTCGGACCGTGTCCTCTTCTGCTCTGTTCACCAGGCCGAGGGTTTCCCGGGGAGCGGAGGGGTTGGGGAGACGGGGACGGGAGCGGGCCGGGGATACACCCTGAACGCCCCCCTGGAACCCGGCTGCGGTATCGCCGATTACCGGTTCGTCTTTGGCGAGGTCTTCTGCCCTGCCCTTGAGCGGTTCCACCCGGACCTCCTCATCATCTCGGCCGGCCAGGACGCCCTTGCCGATGACCCGAAGGCAGTCATGCGGCTTGCCCCGGGGGACTACGGCATCCTCACCCGGATGCTCATGGAGGCAACGGATCTCCCCCTTGCCCTTGCCCTTGAAGGCGGGTACGGCCCCTCCCTTGGCCGTGCCATCGCTGCCATCTTCCGGGCCCTGGGGAGAAAGTACCTGGACGAGCACCCGGACGTCCCGCCAGGCCATTCCACAAGGGAGCTTGTCAGGATCCTGAAAAGGGTCAGTGGCTGATAGGAAAAATCCCTTTCTCCCCCAAAATCAGTCCCTCCCGGCCCGAGCAGGTTAAAACGGGCCCTTTCGGGGATCCTCCAAGATTGCGCGAAAATTTTCTGAATTATTTTGCGTAATCGTGTCAGAATTATATCAAAAGTTTTATAATACATGCCGACGAGCATATATATGTTGCCAGACATGGATGACCCGGCCAGAGTGAGATCACTTCTCTGCACGCTATCATCTCTCATCCCCGAGTCCTCCCCACCCTGTGCAACGGCGTCTCAAGTCCCGGATCATTTTCAACCCTGATACCCTCGTGGTCCGGGGGTCCGGGATTGGCCCTGCTCTCTCCTGACATGGATATCGCCGGACAGGCTTCTTCGCATATCACCTTCGGAGAATTTCTGGAGGATACAGGAGGTCTCACGGCATTCCCCACTGCACATTGGAATTTCACCCGGGTCACTCACTCTACCCGATCCTGAAGAGAAAAACCCACCTTCCCGGTCCAAGTTATGTTTTTTAATTAACAATAGTATAGGAAGGAAGGTCTGATATCTCTCATATTATACAATAATTTGTCTAATAATAGATTTAAATTAAAGATATTACCTTACATAATTATATATAGTATGAAATAGATCAATATGTTTTTGTTACCGGAGCCGGGCTTTCGTGAATATGGCTGACCTGTGATTGCATCCGGGTCACGCCGCATAAGGTACTATCACAGCGGAAGGGTTGTGGTGCTCCTCACACCTCCCTCCCGTGGAAGGGACCTCTTCACCGGGGTCATGCCCGGCATCCTGATGCCGGATTCCGGAACCAGAGTGGGTCCAGCCGGCTTTGGGACTTCCGGCAGGAGAGAATTTCACGAGGTATGACCTATGGCGCGATATATCAGCAGAGTGGTAACTATGGCTGTCCTCACCGCCCTGTTCCTCTCGGTGCAGGCGGTTGGGGCGGCGCTCCCAGCCCAATTTGAACAGCCCGTCCACGATGGTCTCGCATGGCTTGTGGCACAGCAGAAACCGGTTGGTTCGTGGGGAGAATCTCCCGGACAATGCAGTAATGATCTCCGCGTCGAAAAAACGGCTTTTGCCGTGCTCAAGATGCTCGATCGGGCCCGGGAACTCCATGAGTCCCCGCCACCCGCAGTCCAGAACGGGTTGGATTTCATCTTCAGCAAAGTTCAGCCTGACGGTTCGATCTGGGATTACTACGATTACAAAAATCCGGATTGTTACGAGAGCATACCACCCATAGTCCCCGAGACGAGCGCAGCCATCTTAGCCATCACGAGTGCCGATACTCCAGATGCAACGGCGCCGAACGGGCAGACTTATAAGGAGATTGTGCAAGGTGCGGTTGATTACCTGGTCTGGGCGCAGAGAGGGACAGATTATCCGGATGATGCTGGCGGCTGGACCTTTGCCAGAGATGACTCAAATTTTGATATCTCCAGCTTGCCGGCTGACCAGGTGAATACCGGCCATGCTGCACTGGCACTGGTCTATGCCGAGAAAAAGTCAGGGATCATCATTGATACCTCAGTCAAGGACAAACTCGGGATCTGGGTAACAAACATTCAGGATGACTCCGGGGGGGCAACCCTCGTCACGGGGGGTGAATATCCAGATATCCAATATACAGGAGCCCTCCTCGTCGAGCAGTTTCTCCTGGGGCGCAACCCGAGCCAGGATCTGGATGTCCAGGATGCCATCTCGTATATCGACACCAACTGGGCAGGATGGGATGGGGGTGGCAGTCTGGAGAAGTATACCCTGACATCCGGTCTCGTCCTCATGGATGTCGATACGTTGACCGCAGACAATGTGGACTGGTTCGACGTTCTTACGTCTCATGTCTTACAGGCGCAGGTACCCGATGGGCCTGGGATGGTGTACTGGCCACCCGAGAGTTACAGGGATTCCATCCTTCCCACCGCATGGGCCCTCCTCACCCTGGAGGGGAAAGTCGGCGGAATAGTAACAGATAATCCACAGCCGGTCCTCATCGACATCAAACCCGGCTCCTGCCCGAACGCCTTCAACCTCGGTGAGAAGGGGGTATTACCGGTGGCTGTTGTCGGGACCGTAGATCTTGACGTTACCCAGATCGATCCCGAAACGGTGAAACTGAATGGCGTGCCTGTATTGAAGAAACGCTGGGCCTATGAGGATGTGGCGACGCCCTATCCAGGCACTACTCTCTGCGGGTGCCATGAGATGACCGGTGATGGCACACGGGATCTCACGCTGAAGTTCAACCACCAGGATGTCGCCGCTACCCTATCGTCCGGAATCCCCCTGAAGGATGAACCGGTTCCGCTCGCCCTCACGGGGAACCTGAAGGCAGAATTCGGCGGGACCCCCTTCGAAGGGTCAGACTGCATCTGGGTGGTGATGTGAACCGAAGAGAGCGGTGATGACAGGAAACCAACGACGGTTCCTGAAACCGCTTAATTTCACCTTTTTCCGGAGTATAAGCTGCAGGCAGGATCCCGGTTTCCCTCACCTTCGCCGCACCCGCTCCTTGTTGATGGAGGAGACCTCGAGCCCCGGCACAACGACCCGGACCACGGGCACCTTCGTCCGGGCGAGCTCGCAGACGCAGGCCCGCTCCACCTTCCCCTCCAGCTCGGCGAGGACGAGCCGGATATCGCCGCCGATGGTAGGGGTCGAGAGGTCCGGACGGGAGGGGAGGTCAACCGAGGCAGCCGGGGCAAACCATTCCCTGTTCAGGCGCTTCATCCGGTCGTAGCCGATGCGCTGGACGAACGCCTCCCGTTCCTCAGAGACGGCCGCGCCCTGGATCCGCACGGCGCGGCGCTGGGCCACCTCGGTGAGTGCCTGGATGGCCGCTATCTGGGGGGAAAGATGGGTCCCGGCCCCTATCACGAGGAAGGCGGGATCCTTTGTCACCGGGTCATCGGCCGCGGCTGCAACCGTCGGGATTCTGGTGAGGCCATCGAGGAGCCAGAGGGTGATGACGATCCCGGCCTTCTCGTACCGGGCGAGAAGATCCTGGATTGGCCCCGGCTCCGCCACCGAGATCCTCTTCCCCATGGAATGGTTCCGCTCTGCCCGGGAGAGGGCGTCCCGCTCCAGGACCTCGAGGAGCCCGTAGAGGATGGCCTCGTCCCGGGTATTTCCTGCCGCGAGCCCGTTCGGGTCCGATGCAAAGAGCCCTTTTGCCTCACCGAGAGTATTGTACGGGAGGAAGATTGCATTGGACGGGATCCAGACCTCGCTCTTCTCGAGGAGGTCGAATCCCGGGGTCCAGTGGATCCGCTCTCCCGCCTCAAGGGGCCGGGAGAGGATGAGATCCGCGGGGTCCACCGCCCGCTTGATCCCGATCTCCTCGTACCCTGCGATCTTCATGGGATCCCCCCGGTACGCTGCCGAGAACCTCTCGATGGCAGTAGCCATGGCCGAGGCCTTCGCCTCGTCAGGGGTGATCCCCCTCCCGACATGGACCTGGGGGTTCCCCATCCCCGATCTCCTCCGGATAACGGCAAAGCAGGGGATGCCGTGTCGGTCCTTCTCGGTGCACTCGATGAGATCGATGGCCCCGATCTCCCGCATGAGGGGCTCCATCTCTGCGATCGTCTCAGCCGGATCCTTCACCCTGTGGGTGCCAAGGAAAAACCGCTTCTCCTCCTCCCCGATCTCCAGCTGCATGATGATCCAGAAGGGAGGCTATCCTTTTATAGGTGGCGAAAGGGATGATCCTCTCATGCAAGCAGGAGAGGTCGCGGTCGGGATGAACGTCCGCTACCCCAGGACGGGAACCACGGGAAAGGTTGTCCGGATCGAGAAGATCAAACGGGACACCTTCGCCGAGCTCGACACCACCCACCTCCTCTACCGCACCGACCAGCTCATCGCCTTTGAGCCGAAGGCGGAGAAGGAGGCAAAGAAAGGGGGCAAGGAGCTGGAGCAGTTTGCAAAGGAGAGGGAGGCTGTGCGGGGAGCCCAGGCGGAGTGGCTCTCTGCCGACGAGCTCTGCGACGGCGGGGGCTAGCCCTGCACGGGGATGGTGGTGAGCTTCACCGACTCCACCCCCTTCTGGGACATGAGCCGCTCAGCCACGTGTTTCAGCTCGGTCCCCTCGCCCCGGAGAAGGATCACCTCCAGGCAGCGGTCATGGGTGACATGAGAGTGGAGAGACGCCTGGATTACGTAGCCGTAGTCATGCTGGATATCGAGGAGGGTCTGCATGAGGCCCCGCTGGGTATGGTCATAGACCATGGTGATGACCCCCTGCCGCTCGCCCTTCACGTCCGACATCCACTGGTAGTGGGTTATATAGGCGCGTATCGCGTCGCGGATCCCCTCTGACCGGGATGAGTAGCCCCGGATCGTGATGATCTCATCGAACTTCTCAAGGAGGAGCTGGGGGAGGGAGATCCCGATCCGTGAGAGCTCGGTCTCGTTCACCATCCAACCACTGAAGAGGGGATAGGGAGGGCGAGACATTGAAGATTTCGCACTTGTTCCCCGCTCCAGAGCCAGCAGGGATGCAGGCCGGGGAACGTTGGCTTCTCCTCGGTGCAGAATCACCTTTTCGCGTCGGGCACGCCGCGCATCTCGGATCAGGTATAAGTATACCGGAGCTATATACGTTAGGGAGGTCTGAGGTCGTTTGCGGGATGTAACCATTCCCGGTGTCAATATCGGGGTCGTCGGGCATGTGGATCACGGGAAGACCACCCTCGTCTCGGCCCTCACCGGGGTCTGGACAGACCGCCACAGCGAGGAGATCAAGCGGGGGATCTCCATCCGCCTGGGCTACGCAGATGCCACCTTGTACCGCTGCGAGGGGAGCGAGGATCCCGAGGCATACTCAACGAGCGCCGTCTCGCCGGTCTGCGGTGATAAGGCCGTTCCCTTCAGGACGGTATCCTTCGTGGACGCGCCAGGCCACGAGACCCTCATGGCCACGATGCTCTCCGGTTCCGCCCTCATGGACGGGGCGATGCTCGTGATCGCGGCGAACGAGCCCTGCCCCCAGCCCCAGACCAAGGAGCACCTCATGGCCCTCTCCATGGTGGGTATCAAAAAGATCGTCATTGTCCAGAGCAAGATCGATGTCGTCACCCAGAAGGAGGCCATGACCCATTTCGAGCAGATCCGGCAGTTCGTGAAGGGGACCATCGCCGAGGGGGCCCCTATCGTCCCGGTCTCTGCCCAGAAGAAGATCAATATCGGGGCCCTCATCCTAGCCCTGGACTCGACCATCCCCGAACCCGAGCGGGACCCATCGGCCTCGCCGGTGATGCTCATCGCCAGATCCTTCGACGTAAACAAACCAGGCTCCAGCTGGAAGGACCTGAAAGGCGGGGTCATCGGCGGTTCCCTCATCCGGGGGGTGCTCCACGAGGGCGACGACTTCGAGATCCGGCCCGGCCTCTCGATGCAGGTGGAGAACCGGATAAGGTGGGAGCCCATCGTGACAAAGGTCACCTCTATCCAGACGGGTTCGAAGAAGGTGATGGACGCGACCCCCGGGGGGCTCCTCGGGGTGGGGACGAAGCTCGACCCGGCGCTCACCAAGAGCGATGCCCTCGCCGGGCAGGTGGCTGGCCTTCCCGGGAAGCTCCCCCCCGTCTGGGACCGGCTCCACTTCCAGGTGACCCTCATGGAGCGGGTCGTCGGGTCCGAGAGCGAGGTGAACGTCGAGCCCCTGAAGATCAAGGAGCCCCTCATGCTCTCGGTGGGGACGGCGGTGACTGTCGGGGTCGTGGCGAACGTGAGGAAGGACCAGATCGAGGCGATCCTGAAACGGCCTGTCTGCGCCGAGGTCGGGGCACGGATCGCCATCAGCCGGCAGGTGGGCGGCAGGTGGCGGCTCATCGGGATGGGAGTGCTGGGCGAGTGAAGGTGCTCCTCGATACGAACGCCTTCCTCCTCCCGGTCCAGTTCGGGATCGACCTGGTGAGGGAGCTCGAAGGGATCTTCGGGGCCTGCGAGCTCCTCACCCTGGAAGGGGTGGTCCGGGAGCTCCAGGGGATCGGGTCCGGGCGCGGGCGGGATGCATCTGCAGCGCGGGTAGGGCTGGACCTCGCCCGGCGGTGCACGGTTCTCCCTTCTGTGGAGAGTACCGGTGATGTTGACAGGGATGTGATCCGTGTGGCAGAGGATGCGGGGTGTGTCGTCGTGACCAATGACCGGGCGATGCGGAGATCCCTCCTCGGGAAGGGGCTGGGCGTCGTTTCCCTGAGGAGCCGGAAGAGGCTCGAGTTCATCCGTGGGTGAGGTGGAAGGACATGTACTACAGAATGAAGCTCGTGGACAAGGTTCGGGTTCCCCCCAACAGGCTGGGTGAACCCCTCAACTCGGTGGTCCTCAACGTGCTCCAGCAGCAGCTCGAGGGGGCAATCGACCGGGAGATCGGGATATTCATCGCCGTGACAAAGATCCTGGGCGTTGGCGAGGGGGAGCTCATCCCCGGGGACGGGGCGGTCTACTATGACGTGACCTTCGAGGCCCTCGTCCTCCGGCTCGCCCTCCAGGAGGTCATCGAGGGGGACGTGGTCGAGACCACCTCCTTCGGGTGCTTCGTCTCCCTCGGCCCCATAGATGCCATGCTCCATGTGAGCCAGATCTCGGACGACTTCATCAACCTCGACGAGAAGAACGGCCGGCTCATCTGCCAGGAGTCCAAGCGCTTCATCGGCGTGGGGGACGCGATCCGCGCCCGGGTCGTCACCCTCTCCTTAAACGAGCGGGAGCCCAGGGAGTCGAAGATCGGGCTTACCATGCGGCAGGCCGGCCTCGGGACCCAGCGCTGGCTCGCCGAGGACCTCGAGAAGGAGAGAGAGAAGGAGAAGAGCCATGGTGGTGCGTAAGAAGCAGGCGAATGTCTGCCGGCAGTGCCACCGGGTCGTGGAGGGGGAGGCCTGCACCGTCTGCGGGTCCCCGATGCTCACCCAGGACTGGGCAGGCTACCTCGTGATCATCGACCCGGAGCACTCCGAGATGGCGAGGCGCCTCAATATCAAACTGCCAGGACGCTACGCCCTGAAGGTCCGCTGATGCACCGGCGCCTCCCTGAGGCCGAGAGGTCGTCCTTCCAGAAGCCCTTCGGGCAGGTGTATCCCGATATCCGGGCCCTCCTCCCGAGCATCCGCGGGCGCACGGTCTACGCGGTGGGCGACGTGGTCACCCATAACCTTGTCAAGGAGGGGATCACCCCCCGGATCGCCATCATCGACGGTCATACCATGCGCGAGCCCTGCACGCGGGTGCCCACGCTCCCCTTCCGGAGGATCGTGGCCCGGAACCCCCCGGGCACCATCTCCGACGACCTCATCCGTGCCATCAGGGATGCAGTGGAGGATCCCCCCGCCCTCATCTTCGTTGAAGGGGAGGAGGACCTGGCGGTCCTCCCGCTCGTGCTCGCGGCCCCTCCCGGGGTGGTGATCCTCTACGGGCAGCCGAAGGAGGGGGTCGTCCTCCGGGAGGTAGACAGGGAGGCGAAGGTCCTCGCCTCGGCCTTCGTCAACCGGTTCGTGCACGAAGAGAACACGTCCGGAGGCGGAGGGGCCCCACCCTTTAAATAAATCCGGAGCCAATGTATGGAGGATACCGATGATACCAATGGCTGATGTAAAGATCACGAGTGACAAAAGGAACGAGCTCCTTAAGCGGAGGGAACTCTCCTTTACCCTCGGCTATACCGGGAGCACCCCTTCGCGGAGCGAGGTGATGGGCAAGGTCTGCGCCATCCTGAACCTCGACGAGAAGAAGGTGGTGCTGGACTCGGTGAAGACCCGGTTCGGCGAGAGGAGGATGCTCGGCATCGCCCGCGTGTACGATGACGAGGAGATGATGAAGAAGACCGAGCGGCCGTACCTGATGGAGCGGGGCAAGCCGAAGGCGAAGGAAGGTTCCGAGGCAGAGGCGCCGAAGGTGGCACCGACGGCAGCCCCGAAGGAACCTGCAAAGGAGGCTCCAAAAGAGGTCTCGAAACCTGCTCCGAAGGAGCCCGCGAAGGAGGCGGGTGCCTGATGGCGGTGAAACGGTCGAGCTACTACACCCTCCAGGATGGGAAGGCCGTCCCAACGAGGAGGCACTGCCCCAGGTGCGGGCCCGGAGTCCTCATGGCCGAGCACACGGACCGGGTCTCGTGCGGCAAGTGCGGGTACACCGAGTTCAAGAAGAAGTAAAATCCATGCAGAAAGGCCCGGTCCTGGGGATCGAGGGCACGGCCTGGAACCTCTCTGCATCCGTCTTCGGTGACGATCTCGTCACCCTCTCTTCTCACCCCTACCAGCCGCCGCACGGCGGCATCCACCCCCGCGAGGCCGCCCAGCACCATGCCCAGGTGATGAAGGAGGTCATCGCCCGGGCCCTCAAAGGGGTATCCGGGATCTCCGGGGTCGCCTTCTCCCAGGGCCCCGGCCTCGGCCCGTGCCTCCGAACCGCTGCCACCGCAGCCCGGGCCCTCGCCCTCGGCTGGGGTGTCCCGCTCGTGGGAGTGAACCACTGCGTCGCCCACGTGGAGATCGGCCGCTTCGCGACCGGGTTCGATGACCCCATCGTCCTCTACGTGAGCGGTGCGAACACCCAGGTTCTCGGGTTCCTGAATTACCGGTACCGTATCTTCGGGGAGACCCTGGACATCGGCCTCGGGAACGCGCTCGATAAGTTCGCCCGGAGCCGGGATCTCCCCCATCCGGGCGGCCCTGCCATCGAGGCTCTGGCAGCGAAAGGTGAGCCGATCGAGCTCCCTTACACCGTGAAGGGGATGGACCTCGCCTTCTCAGGCATCGTTTCGGCCGCGAAAGACGCAAAGGCCCCCATCGAGGACGTCTGCGCCGGGCTCCAGGAGACCGCCTTTGCCATGTGCGTGGAGGTAACCGAGCGGGCCCTCGCCCATGCAGGGAAGGAGGAGGTCATTCTCGTGGGCGGGGTGGGGGCAAACCGCAGGCTCCAGGAGATGGTCCGGGCGATGTGCGAGGACCGGGGCGCACGGTTCGCGGTGCCCGAGCAGCGGTACCTGGGCGACAATGGCGCCATGATCGCCTACACCGGAAAGCTCATGCTCGCTTCCGGCCAGTCACTCCCCATCTGGGAATCGCGGATCATCCCCGGCTTCCGGGCGGATGATGTGGAGGTGACCTGGAGGGATGCAGGTCAGGGGATGGTCATCAGGCACAACATCCGGGAAGACGGGACCGAGGAGGCCCGGGGGGCCGAGGCGGTGGTGATCCTGGGGAAGGATTCGGTAGAGAAGCACCGGTGCAGCAAGCGCTACCGGGTCCGTTCCCTGGACACCCGCCTCATCGCCGAGAGGACCCGGGCAGAGGCGAGGATCATCTCCCTCGCACGGAGGAGCGGGGTCCCGACCCCTATTATCAGGGACGTGACCGGTGATACGCTGATCATGGAGCGGGTGGAGGGGCCGCTCCTCAAGGAGGTACTCACCCCAAAGAACGTGCGGGAGGCAGGAAGGATGGTCGGCCGGCTGCATTCAGCCGGGATCATTCACGGAGACCTGACCACGTCCAACATCATCGTCCGCGGGGAGAGATGCGTGCTCATTGACTTCGGTCTCTCCCTCGTCTCATCGGATGTCGAGGCCCGGGGGGTGGACCTCCATGTCTTCTTCCAGACCCTGGAGAGCACAACCGCGGAACACGACGTGCTCCAAGAGGCCTTCATCGAAGGATACGGGGCAGAGTTCCCTGGCTTTGCCGAGGTCCTCTCACGCGAGCAGGAGATCGAGCACAGGGGGCGTTATCTCTGAAGCTCGCGGTGGTCACCTCGAACCCCCACAAGGCAAAGGAGGTTGCCGCCTTCTTCCAGGGAGAGCTGGAGGTCGAGCACGTAAACCTCGAGTGCCCGGAGTTCCGTCGCTCAGACGTCGGGGAGATCGCGAAGGGGAAGGCGCGGTTTGCATACGACCAGCTGGAGCGTCCCCTCATCGTGGACGATACCGCGTTCTCGGTAAAATCCCTGCGGGATTTCCCCGGGCCGTACGCCGCGTATGTCCTCGATACCATCGGTTACCAGGGCATCCTCCGGCTCCTCGAGGGTGCGGAGGAGAGGGGTGCCTCCTTCGAGACCGCCATTGCCTATGCTGACGGGAACGGTATCCGCATCTTCCGGGGCATGATCGAGGGAGTCATCACCCGCACGCCACGCGGCCATGAGGGATTTGGTTATGACCCCATCTTCGAGCTGGATGGAAGAACCCTCGCGGAGCTCAGCCTCGAGGAGAAGAGCAGGGTCTCCCACCGGGCGAGGGCGCTTTCTGCCTTTGGGGAGTGGTGGCGGAAAGAGAGATCTCACTAGATCCCAAAGAGCCGCGATTTCTGGACGCTCCTGGGGGTTCGCTCCACTCACCCCCGCCGCTGTGGCGTCCCCCGGTGTGGGGATAGGGCCTGTCTCCAGGGAATCAGATCATCGGTAGCTGAGAAAACCGCCCCTCACCTTTCCAGGTACACGGCGGGGGATGCCCGCGGCGGGGGCGGTAGTCCCCCAAGAGCCCAATAGAAAGATCGATCTGATATCCTGCTTTCAATCCGATTTTTGACTGAGTAATTGTTCATTCGCGGACGCTCCTGGGGGCTTCGCCTCCGGCTCGCCCCCGCCGCTTCGGCACCCCCACCGTGAGGATAAGCCCTTCCAGAGAGACGTAGAGATCTGGATGTTCCCGAAAACCTTCCTTCACCAGCCCCAGTACACGGCGGGGAATGCCCGCGGCGGGGGCGATAGTCCCCCAAGAGCCTAATAGTAAGACGATATACGATACTGATTTTTAATCCCGATTCCCACTGATGAAAGAAGATTAGCGGACGCTCCTGGGGGCTTTGCTTCGCTCGCCCCCGCCGCTTCGGCGTCCCCAGTCAGGTTAGGCCATTCTCGAGAGGTGAATGTCGGGATCCGGGGGGGAACCCTGAAAACCTCTGTTCGCACCGTCACGGTATACGGAGGGGGATGGCCGCGCCGGGGGGCGGTAGCCCCCCAAGAGCCAACCAATTCTATCACGTACGCCCAGGAACCGCATTCTCCGAAAGCTATCACTTACTAACAGTACAAAACCTTATGACCGCCGCCTTCCTTTAATTACAGGCTGAACGAGGAGGATCATCTATCATGGCACGGTTCCCTGAAGCGGAGGCACGCCTCCTGAATGTGAAGATCTGCATGCGCTGCAATGCCAGGAACGCCCTCCGCGCCACCCACTGCCGCAAGTGCAACTACACGCACCTGCGCCCAAAGAACAAGGAACGGAAGGACTAGACTAATTCCCTTTTCCAAAGAACCTTTTTATCTGACGGATCTGTGTCTCTTTACCACGCTGGACGCTCCTGAGGCTTCGCCTCCGGCTCCCCTTCCGATTAGGCCCACACCGTGAGGATAGAACCTTCCATAGTGCCCATAAGATCCGAATATCACGAAAACCTTCCCTCACAAGATCCGATACACGGCGGGGGATGCCCGCGGCGGGGGCGGCAGTCCCCCAAGAGCCCAATACGGAGATGAACTATAAACGCAATCTCAATTGCCTTTTCCTATCGGAAATTGAAAATTCGTGGACGCTCCAGGGGGCTTCGCCTCCGGCTCGCCCCCGCCGCTTCGGCGTCCCCCAGTTAGGATAGGCCCATTACGAGAGGTCGCAGGATCCATACCTCCGAAAAACCTTCCATCTCCTATCCCGGCACACGGAGGGGGATGGCCGCGCCGGGGGGCGGTAGCCCCCCAAGAGCCCTATAATAGGACGAATGACAGAATTGATTGAATGTTTCATTTAATATTCCGAGATAGGGGTCAATGGAAAACTGCGGAGGGTCGTGTCTCCGGGGGAATTAACAATGATCCTGAGTCGTCATGCGCTGTAGTAGGTGACCTTCTTCCCCTTCTCGCTGTACTCGCCCCGGAACGTCTCGATGTTCCTCTTGTACCCGATCCGCTCGATGACCCCCCTCTCCCTGAGGCGTTCCCGGACCCGCATCACGTCGGCCTCGTCGGCCCAGTCCCGGGTGTAGACATAGATCACCTTGCGTTCGTCACGGGATTCGGGGTTCGGCTTTGCCGTCGAGACTTTGGCCGAGATCCCCAGCTGTCCCGATGCCGTCGCATTTCTGACCTTCCGCCAGAGTTCATCCACCCGGTTGTCCTGGAGGAAGATGAGCCACTTGCCGGCAATTTCATCGTCCATCTCCCCGGTGCCCGCACCAGGGGCATCCTGGACGATCCAGTACATGAGGGTGGTCTTCGTGGGAATTACCCCCTCACCCTCGTAGAGCAAACGGTAGAGGGCATCGGTGGACCAGAACCGGGCCGTGAGGGCCTCTGCGAGGGCCGGGTAATCCGAGGCGAAACGGGAGAAGATGGCGGCGAAATCGTTCCTGAAGTCGGTCCCGGCCTCAACAAGTTCAAAGAGGGAGCGGCCCTGCTCCCGGAGCACCCGGTTCAGGAGGATCTCGAAGAGGCCGTAGGCCACGTCAGACAGGTCCCCTTCTTCCGCCTCTCCCATACAATCCGGTCAGATCGCTGTCAGTAAAATGATTGCCCTTCCAGCCGTGGTATCCTTCCCGGGAATCCCTCCTTGGACAGTCCCTGGAGGGACGGATCCTGCCGAACAAAGGGACTGTACAGAGCACGTCCATCCATCACGGTATCCGGGTTGGCACGAGTCCCGCACTCTCTCCTCCCAATGGATCCAACCGGAGATGATCAGATCGTCGAAGGCATACCTGCCACGCCATCCCACCCTGTCAGATGGGGCCGGGTTGGGGTTGGAAAATCCCCCAAAAACCCTGATTTGTCTCCTATAGCCACGAAACATGCCCGAAATCCCACCGGGTCGAATGTATTAAGAGGAGGATTCTCCAATTATAGGAATACTATGAAGTGGCAACGCGACTTTGGACTCACCCTGCGGGTCTGGTTCACGATGTTCCTCCTCCTCATCGTGTACCTCATCTTCATCTCGGTGCTGTACGCCATTGGCGTCCCTACTGCGGGGCTCATCCTCGTTGCAGGTGGCCTGGCCTTTGTCCAGTACTTCTTCTCTGACAAGCTTGTCCTCTGGACCACGAGAGCGCGCATCGTGGAGGAGCAGGAGTATCCCGAACTCCATGCCATGGTCAGCAGGCTTGCGGCCGAGGCAGACATCCCGAAGCCCCGGGTGGCCCTGATGCAGACCCCGGTCCCGAATGCCTTTGCCACCGGCAGGAGCCCCCGCCATGCCGTGGTGGCGGTGACGGACTCCCTCCTCCGGCTCCTCTCCCCCAGGGAGCTCGAGGCGGTCCTCGCCCATGAGCTCTCCCATGTGAAGAACCGGGATGTCCTTACCCTCACCATCGCCTCCTTCCTCGCCATGGTCGCCGCCATCATCATGCAGAATGCCTGGCTCTTCTCCATGGGGAACCGGCGCGGGGAGGGGAACCCCTGGTTCGTCGCCTGGATCGTCGCCATCATCGTCTGGCTCGTCTCCACCCTCCTCATCCGATCCCTCTCCCGGTACCGGGAGTTCGCTGCCGACCGGGGAAGTGCATTCATCACGAGGAGGCCCCATGACCTTATCACGGCACTCGGGAAGATCAGCCAGCGGATGGATTATGTCCCCCCGGAGCAGAAGCAGGCCGTCCAGGGGGCGAATATGTTCTTCATCATCCCCGCCCTCTCGGGCCGGAGCATGATGGAGCTCTTCTCCACCCACCCGACCCTGGAGAAGCGGGTTGCAGCCCTCCAGCAGGTAGAGGCCGAGCTGGCATCCGGGGTGTAACCCTCTTCTTCTCCCCGGACCCGGGGTCAGGAATGCCCGCTGTCGACGAAGAAGACCGGCCTGTCGTTGCTGTTGACATAGGGGCAACGACGACAAGGGTCGCTCTGTTTGGCCCTGGCGGGGAGATCCTCGGAAGGGTTACCTCCCCGACTCTGGGTTCCGGCGATTCCCCGGAGACCATCACCCGCCACCTGGCCGGACTCATCCGGAGGGTGCTCTCCGGTTCCGGGGGGGCCGTTCCCGCCGCCGCAATCGGGGTCTCGGCATGCGGGCCCATCGACCACCGACGGGGATCTGTCGTCAGGCCCCCGAACCTCCCATTCAGGGAGATACCTCTCGCCGGCCCCCTTGGTGAGGAGTTCGGTCTCCCCGTCCGGCTGGCCAATGATTGCCATGCGGGCGTTCTCGGGGAGGTGATCTACGGGGGCGGGGTTGGCTGCGAGAACCTGGTATATATCACCCTCTCGACCGGCATCGGCGGGGGAGTCATCTGCAACGGGAGGCTCGTCCTCGGGAGGGACGGGAATGCCGCCGAGATCGGTCATTTTCACGTCGATACCACCTATAACCTCCCCTGCGGCTGTGGCGGGACCGGCCACTGGGAGGCGTATGCCTCAGGGCGGTTCATCCCCAGCTTCTTTGCCCGCTGGTGCGATCGGGAGAACCGGATTCAGGGCGAGACAGATACCTCATCGGCTGAAGGGATCTTCGCTGCAGCCAGGAACGGAGATCCTGCTGCGCTGGGATTCATGAATGCCCTCGGGGAGATCAATGGCAGGGGTGTCTCAAACGTTATCGTAGCCTATGACCCCTCACGCATCATCCTGGACGGGTCGGTCGCCCTCCAGAACGAAGATCTCATCCTCCCCTCCCTTCTCCCTTTCGTCGACCGGTTCCTCCCCCTCCCCGAGATACGGCTCACCACTCTCAAGGGACTCGCCCCCCTGTTTGGGGCATCGGTCATTGCACGGGGCTACGATACCGAGGTCGGTCCGGTCATGCCCAGGTGAAACGGCCTCGGGCAAGGCTTATCATACCCCCCGGGCGTACCTCCGGTTGGTTCAGGACCATGAAAGAATTCCTCCCGCAGTTCAGGCAGATCCATACCACCATCAGGGACCTCAGGCGCCAGTACGAAGAAGCTCTCTCCCTCCTTGTCAGCGTGCCGAGCGTGAGCTCCGAACCGGACCGGGCTCCGGATGTCCGACGGTGTGCGGATGTGGCCACCGGACTCCTCCGCAGGGCAGGCGCGACCGCCGAGGTTCTCCCGACCGGTGGTCATCCGGTCGTCCACGCCTCCCTTGTTACGGATCCGGGGAACCCAGCGGTTGCTCTTTACAATCATCTTGATGTCCAGCCTGCTGATCCGGCCGAGTGGAGTTCTGATCCATTTACCCTCACCGTCCACCGCGGGCGGTACACTGGTCGTGGTGCCACCGATGACAAGGGGCCGGCCCTTGCAGTGATGACCGCTGCTACCCTTGCACGGGATGCCGGAATTCCGCTCAACTACCACTTCCTCTGGGAGCTCGAGGAGGAGATCGGGAGCCCCCACTTTGCGTCGTTCCTGAGGGAGAGGAAGGGGCAGATACCTGCGGACTCGGTCGTGGTCTCTGACACCATCTGGGTCGCCCGTGCCACACCCTCCATCCCCTACGGCCTCCGGGGGCTCCTGCCCGCCACTCTCTCCCTTGAGACGGCCCGCGCCGACGTCCACTCCGGCGTTGCAGGGGGCGTTGCCCGGAACCCTCTCCTCGAGCTATCTGAGCTCCTCACAAGATGTTGCGATCCGGCGACCGGGACGGTGAAGATACCGGGATTCTATGACGGGGTGAAGAAACCCCGGAAGGGTGAGCTGGAGAAGTTCCTTGCGGTCACCGGTTTCACGGCCGGAGAGTTCGCCCGCGACCTGGGGCTCACCTCGATCCGCCCGAATCTCTCCACCGACCTCGACGTGGTGAAGGCCTTCTCCCTGATGCCCACCTTCGAGGTCCACGGGATCACCGGTGGTTACACCGGCCCGGGCGCAAAGGCCATCGTCCCCCACCGGGCGGAGGCAAAGGTCTCCATGCGCCTTGTCCCGGGCCAGGACCCGGCCCGCATCGCCCGGCTCTTCAGGGAGTTCGTGAAGCGAAAGAACCCGTATGTCCGGGTCACCACCTTCCCCGCCCTCCAGCCCTATCTCGGCGACCACAGGGGTCCTTATGCCACGGCGGCACGCTCGGCCATGAAGACTGCCTTCGGGAAGGAGCCGGCCTTCACCCGGGAGGGGGGATCCATCGGTGCCGTGGTGGCGATGGACAAGATCCTCGGGGTCCCCATCAGCTTCCTTGGCCTCTCCCTCCCCTCCCATGGGTACCACTCCCGGAACGAGCACTTCGACTGGGGGCAGGCCTCGGGAGGGATCCGGATGTTCCTCCATTACTTTGCGGAGATCGCCCGGATCCGGCCTCTCCGCCGACGGCGAACAGCAAAAGGCTAATCTCCCCGGAGAGAATATTCATGGGATACTGCATCGATGATCTAGCGGCATGATATTGGCCTTCCAAGCCAATAGCCCGGGTTCGAATCCCGGTCGATGCATGGGGCTCGTGGTCTAGTCGGCTATGACGTCGCCTTCACACGGCGAAGATCCTGAGTTCGAATCTCAGCGGGCCCATAATTCTTCCCTCTTCTCCGTCACACCCGTCTTCTCCCTGTATCTCTTCGGGCTATCGAACCAGGGTGATAAGGCAGCTCTCGTCACCGACCACTGAAGAATTTCAGACCGGGTACCAAAGTGCTTCACCCCCACACCCCTGTCGGATTCCGAGCCCTTATCCCATTCAAGGGAGAGCAGGATACATGCACAGGATTATCGACTGGAACGAACTCTGGAAGGCGATCTACGCGGGTTCACCCGAACGCTCTGCCAAGGACCGCGACCCTGCTGCCGCCTGGGACAGACGGGCTGCCGCCTACGGGCGTGCCACCCGCGACGAGAAGAGGGCGACAGAGCAGGAACTTGCGGTCCTGGACCTGAGGCCAGGTGACACGGTGCTCGACGTGGGCGCAGGGACGGGGAGGCTTGCCGTGCCCATTGCGCGTACCGCCACCCGCGTGACGGCTCTCGACCCATCGGGGGGCATGCTCTCTATCCTGGAGGACCGCATGGCAGCGGAAGGGCGCAGGAACTATTCCTGCGTCAGGATGCGCTGGGAGGATACCGTGATTGGCCGGGATATCGAGCCCCACGATGTGGTCATTGCGGCGTTCTCGCTCGGGTTCTACGATCTCGCCGCCGCCCTTCAGAAGCTCGACGCTGCAGCCCGCCGTTCTGTCTACCTCTTCTGGCATGCGGGGGAGTGGCGGAGCCATGACGAGATGGCGCTCTACCGGGCAGTGTTCGGGGAAGAGGCAGCCATGCAGAAGGGGTATCCCGACTACATCTATCCCGTCAACATCCTTCACGACGCCGGAATCTATCCGGATGTGAAGATCTTCCCTTCGATCTGGGACACGGGCTACGACTCAGTCGAAGAGGCCGCCCGGACCTGGGTGGCATTGCACAATCCCGACCAGGAAGACATCTCCTCTGTCCTTGAGCACTTCTCCCGGGTTCTGCGCCGGAACTCAGACGGTACCTACCTGGAAACGGTTGTCAGGCCGACCGCGGCGGTCTGGTGGATAAAAAAGGACGGATAAGGGCCGGTTTGCTGCAGGAACAGGGATCTCGCCGCTCACCGGATCAGGAGACATACTGGATACTCGTTTCCGATCCCCTCGCCTCCACCTGGCGGAGATCCTGAGTTCTCATCTCGGCGGGCTGCTCTCCAAAAAATTGTCCCGGGGAGATCCGAAGGCTTTTCCTTTTCCCGGAAGATCTGTGACCGGCATGATCTGCATCCAGTGCGGGTGGTGCTGCAGGCAGTACAGGGGCTTTCACTGGGCAAAGGAGCCTGACCTTCTCCGCTGGCACCGGGAGGGGAGGCGGGACATCCTGCAGTACGTGGCAGCGGGCAGGAATCCAAACGGGACGGTCAGGACGGCTGCCGATCTCACGGCAGCGGACCTCTCAGCCATGGATCCCGCCCTTGGCTGGACCGATCCGGTTACAGGCATCGTCCTGGAAGCCTGCCCCTTCCTCGTGAAGGCCGATCCCTCCCTCTACCTCTGTGCCATCCACCCGACGAAACCGGCGGTCTGCCGGGATACCAACACCTGGGAGTGGGGGCTCGGGAGGTACGGCCCCTGGGGCTGCCCGGCCTCTCCGCCGTGACCCTTACCTGGGATGCGGACGGGGAGATCCTTCTCTCCAGCGGTCGAATCTTCGGAGTCCGCTCCCCCAAGAAGCCCCTGTCCGCCCCAGGGATCGCTCACGACCCTCGAATGAACGGCCTGTCAGGCCTTCTTCGCCATCTCCCTCGCACTCTCGATGAGGACCCGGGTGGAGGCCAGGAGTTCCTCGATATCGTTCCTGTCATAGACGCAGAGGCAGTCGTTTCCTTTCGCGATCTCGCGCCCGTACTCGAAGCCCTCGAGGATCGAGGATGCAAAAACCCTCTCCCTCACGTAGAGCTCATCCATCGCGTACTTCAGGCAGTCGACTCCCTTTGCCTCGTACCCCTTCATACCCAGAAGAGCCCTGAAGACGTGCATGAGGGCACGGTGTGACTGCTTCACCGCCCATTTGTCGGTGCCATCCTTGAAAGACTTCCCGGCCACCTCGAGGTCGTTCTCCGCTTCCCTCAGCTCTGCACCAATCATTGCGGGATCTATCGGCACCCTCCCGAGGTTTCCCGACTTTATACAGGCATCAAACCGGCGCGCCACCAGGATCACATCCCCGGCTCCCCGGGAGTTCTCCCTAGGGGGCCGTGCAAGAGGGACATTCTCAGAGATTCTATATAAAATTACCCCAGCCCCGGACATGGGCTCCAAATCCCTGGAACGAGACACCCCCTTGTGTGGGGGGGAGACCTGCGGGTGGCCGATGGGTTATTATATGGCATCGGTGATTCTTAGTGCCCAAAGGGCGGGGTGATGACATGGTCGAGGTTCTCCCTTTTTCCAGGTTCAGGAATACGTACGACTCCAGCAGGCTGGAATGCCCGGCAACGGATACCCTCCAGCCCCTCGAGGAGATCATCGGCCAGGAGAGGGCTCTCCGGGCACTCAGCTTCGGCCTCGAGATCCGGGAGGCGGGGTTCAATATCTACGTCGCGGGGATCGCTGGGACGGGGAGGAAGACGGCTGTCATGGACTTCCTCGAGCGGCTCGCCCGGACCAAGCCAAAGGCCGGCGACTGGGTCTATGTCAACAGCTTCACGAGTGCGTATGAGCCCACCGCGATACGGCTCCCTCCCGGGAAGGGCTCGGAGTTCAAGGCAGAGATGGCCGACTTCATCTCCGAGGTGAAGAGGAGCCTCCCCAAGGCCTTCGAGAGCGAGGACTATGCCACCCGGAGAGGGGCTGCCGTCAGATCCATCGATGAGGAGAAGGCGAAGCTCTTCGGCCAGATCAATGCCAGTGCCCAGCAGCAGGGCTTCGTCATCCAGATGAGCCCCGCCGGCCTCCTCACCATCCCCGTGGTGGACGGGAGACCCCTCCCCGAGGAGGAGTTCGTCGCCCTCCCTGAAGAGACGAAAGCAGAGATCCAGCGGAGGATGGAGAAGCTCAACTCGGACCTCCGGAGTGCCTTCCGGCAGGTCAGGGACCTTGACTCGAAGGGGGCCGAGGCGGTGGACAGGCTGAACCGGGAGGTCTCCCTCTTCGCCATCGGCCATCTCATCACCGATCTCAGGGAGAAGTACCATGACCTCCCCGAGATCCTGAAATACATCGACGCCGTCCAGAACGATATCCTCGAGAACCTCGACCAGTTCCTGGGAGTCCCCCAGCAGCCCCAGGTCCCGCCCCAGCTCCAGCCCTTCCTCAAGGAGCTCCCCTTCAAGAAGTACCAGGTGAACACCATCGTCGATAATTCGAAGCCCGAAGGCGCCCCGGTCGTCTTCGAGCAGAACCCCACCTACCAGAACCTCTTCGGGAAGGTGGAGAAGGAGGTCCAGTTCGGTATCATATCCACCGACTTCACCATGATCCGCCCCGGATCGGTCCACAAGGCCAACGGGGGGTACATGGTCATCCCGGTCGAGGACCTGCTGAGGAACCCCTTCGCCTGGGACGGCATCAAGACCGCCCTCAAGACAGGGGAGGTCGCCATCGAGGAGCCCGGGGAGAGGATGGGCTTCATCACCACCCGGGGGCTCAAGCCGCAGCCGATCCCCCTTGCCCTGAAGCTGGTGCTCATCGGGACCCCCCAGATAAACCAGCTCCTCTACAGCCTGGACCCCGATTTCAAGGACCTCTTCAAGGTCAGGGCAGACTTCGATATCGTCATGGAGCGGAATGACGAGAACTCGATGAAGTATGCCGCCTTCATCTGCACCCTGTGCAGGAAGTTCAACTTAAAACACCTGGATGGCACGGCAGTGGCAAAGGTCATCGAGTACGGCTCGCGCCTGGCAGAGGACCAGGAGAAGCTCTCGACCCTGTTCGCGGGTGTCTCCGACATCATCAGGGAGGCGAGCTTCTATGCCACCCGGGAGAATGCAGAGTATACCACGGCAGAGCACATCATGAAGGCGATCGATGAGAAGACCTACCGCTCGAACCTCATCCAGCAGAAGATCCAGGAGTTCATCGAGAGGGATATCTTCCTCATCGAGACCTCCGGGGCGAAGGTCGGGCAGGTGAACGGCCTCTCGGTCATGGGCCTCGGCGACTTCGCCTTTGGAAGGCCCTCGCGGGTCACCGCGAGCATCAGCGTTGGCCGGGACGGGGTCATTGACATCGAGCGGGAGGCGGCCATGGGGGGGCCCACCCATACCAAGGGAGTTCTCATCCTCGGTGGCTACCTTGCCAGCAGATTCGCGCAGGACAAGCCCCTCAGCATCTCTGCACGGCTCGTCTTCGAGCAGAGCTACGGGGGTGTCGACGGTGACAGTGCCTCGAGCACCGAGCTCTACGCCATCCTCTCGGCCCTCTCCGGCCTTCCCATCAGGCAGAGCCTCGCCGTGACCGGGTCGGTGAACCAGAAGGGAGAGGTCCAGGCGATCGGCGGCGTCAACGAGAAGCTCGAGGGGTTCTTCGAGGTCTGCAAGGCGAAGGGCCTGACGGGCGAGCAGGGTGCCATGATACCGGCGAGCAACGTGCAGAACCTGATGCTCAAGGAGGAGATGGTGGAGGCTGCGAGGAATGGCAAATTCAGGATCTACCCCGTCAAGACCATCGATGAAGGGATAGAAGTCCTCACCGGGGTCGCAGCGGGCGCGAGGAGGGAGGACGGGACCTTTGAGGAGGGGACGGTGAACTACCTGGTGGACAGGCGCCTGCGGGAGATGGCCGAGAAGCTCCGGGAGTTCCAGCCGGCAGGCAGATGACCCATCGCCAGCGGATAACCGAGGAATCCGTGCTCACCCGCTGGATGGGCATGGAGATCGCACGGATAAACGACAGCGTGGTGGCAGGGCGAAAGACCCTCGCCTCGCTCCTTGCCGGGGAGAACCCGACAGCCCGGACGAAGGGCGGAGGGGATCACCGCTTCAACAGCGAGACCCTGGCTACCCTCGGGGATCGGCTTCCCGGAGAGATCCGAAAGACCCTGATACTCCCCATCATCTTCTTCTTCGACGTGGATGTCCGGGACAGCTGCTTTCTCACTGATGAGACCGCGGTGGCGGCGCTCCAGGCTCTCGGTGATCTCGGGGAGGGGAGAAGGCTCGCGAAGGGCAGGCTCTGGGTCGCCCGGGCGATAGCATACGCCATCGCCCGGAAGTACCCGACCGCGATCCAGTTCGCCATGGCCTAGATTCCCATGCTCCCTGAAATCTGAACTGGCTGGTATGTGGTCTCACCCTTGATGACCTTCTTCACCTTCGCGAGCAGGTCGGGGGGTATCGGGTCGATCGTATGGACCGCTTTGGCATGTACGGTGATCTTCTTATGAAAGGTACCATTGCGCCCCGGGATATTCCCCCCCATCGCAAGCCCCCGATCCTGGATCGGGATGCTCTCAGGGTGAGGTGGACCCTCCGGTGAGCGAAAGAACCGGTAAAACCGTGAAGTAGAAGAAAAATGGTGAGATTCAGGCGTTCTTCATCTTGGCCTTTGCCACGAAGCCTGCCTTGTCGATGTAGTAGAGGTACCCCATCTCCTTGGCAACACGCTCTGATCCGACCTTCTTCTTCCTGCCACCCGGGTTGTTCTTCATGGGGGCGGCCCAGACGTAGCCGTCCTTGCCCAGGTAATACAGGTAGCCTTTCTCGCGCTTAATCTTTTCAGATCCAACTTTCTGTCCCATTTTTACTCCTCAAATGTGATTTTAGGTTTGTATAACTGAAATAACGTTTCGAAGGTTTAAATACTTTACGGAGTTTTTTGCCTGCAATTGAGAAAATCCCCCCGTAAGGGGGATGGGAGGAGCCTTTCCGGGCCTGGATGCGATTCTTTTCCCGGCCCGGTTTCTGTATGCACAGGATCCTCACCCATCCCGGTGATAATAGGACCCCCGATCACCGCCGGTCTCCGTCGGTGGGATGACCGGATTCCTATGGGCATATCTGTATCGGGTACCCCGTCTCTTCCACCGCCCTTACCACCTCCCTCCGGTGCTCTTCATCCCTCGTCTCCACCTCGAGCGCGACGCGGACCGCCTGGACCGGGAGGTCCCGGCCTCCCCGGACATGGTGGATATGGAGGATATTCCCGCCGGTCATCGCGATCACAGAGAGGAGGCGTGCGAGAGCCCCGGGCACATCCTCCAGGACCACCTCTGCCTGGAGAACCCTCCCGTTCCGGACAAGTCCCTGGTGGATCACCCGGTCCAGGAGGGGTGTGTCCACATTTCCGCCGCTAACGACAAGCACAACCCTGGATCCCTGCCTGATCTTCACCTTCCCCGAGAGGAGGGCAGCGAGGGGGGCTGCCCCGGCACCTTCGGCGATCACCCTTTTCCGTTCCAGGAGGAGGAGCATAGCCCTCGCGATCTCCTCCTCCTCGACGAGAACGATCTCCTCCACCAGGTCACGGATGATAGGGAAGGCGAAGTCCCCGACCTGCCGTACCCGGATCCCGTCTGCGAGGGTCGCCGCCGCTTCCACGAGCACCGGCCCCCCTGCCTTCACCGCCTCAACCGCCGACGGGCAGGCGGCCGCCTGGACTCCCCAAACCCGTACCCTCGGGTCCATCCCCTTTGCCGCAACCGTGATTCCGGCGATGAGCCCCCCTCCGCCGATGGGCACAAGGATCAGGTCGGTCTCCGGGAGGTCCTCCAGGATCTCGAGCCCCACGGTCCCCTGTCCGGCGATGATTTCAGGATCATCGAAGGCAGGGATGTACATCATCCCGCCTTTCGCAAGATCCTGTGCATGCCGGATGCTCTCCTCCAGATTCGCCCCTGAGAGGAACACCGCCGCGCCATAGGAGCGGGCGGCCGCCTGCTTGGATACCGATGCCCAGACGGGCATCACGACCGTTGCCGGTACACCGGCCAAACGGGCAGCCACGGCCACGCCCTGGGCATGGTTTCCGGCCGATGCGGCCACGATCCCGTTCCCGCCGATCTTGTCCCTGCTGGAGAGGATCCGGTTCATGGCACCCCGCACCTTGAACGAGCCGGCCTTCTGCATCGTCTCGAGCTTCAGGTAGACCTCGTACCCGCTCATCGACGAGAAGGTGGGGGAATATACGAGCGGGGTGCGGATGATATGGGGGGCAATCTGCTCCCGGGCCTGCCTGACTTCAGAGAGGGTGATCATACGTGGATGGGTCTCTCCCGTCTCCCTTAACCGTTGTGCTGGGTGGAGGTGCGATCAGAGGTACCCTTTTTTTCCGGGAGGTCCAATACTCGTGAGAACCTCGTTGCACTACCACATCATCCTCACCGACCACTGCAACCTCTCCTGCTCCTACTGCAGGGGGAAGCTGTTCCTTTCCTCGGCACCTGAAGAAAAGGGGGCCGACATCGACAGCGATCTCCCCGTTGAGCTCGACTATGATCTGGAGAACCTCTACCGGTTCCTTGAGAAGGATCCCGATGCCTCGCTCATCTTTTACGGTGGCGAGCCCCTCCTTCGCCCCGATCTCGTCTGCGAGATGGTAGAGCACGCCCCTGTGAAACGGTTCCTCGTCCAGACCAACGGCCTCCTCTTAGACAGGATCCCCCGGGACGTGGTGAACCGCCTCGATACCATCCTCGTTTCTATCGACGGATCCCGGGAGACCACCGACGGTTACAGGGGTGGGGGGACCTACGACAGGGTGATGACCAACGTAAAGAAGATCGTCTCCGGCAGATACCACGGCGAGATCATAGCCCGTATGACGGTAACCGAGGGGACCGAGATCGTGCAGGCGGTGCAGTTCCTCGCCGATAACCCCGACTTCTCCTTCCCGTCCATCCACTGGCAGCTCGATGCAGACCTGGCCTGTGATCACGGGGGCCGGCCCTTTGCGTCCTGGGTCGTCCGGACCTATAACCCCGGCATCCTCACCCTCATCGGGGACTGGGTAGGGAGGATGGAGACCAACGGGGTAGTCCCGCGGTGGTACCCCTTCATCGATCCCATGGAGGACCTCCTCACCGGCAGGGAGAGCCCGCTCCGCTGCGGTGCAGGGCATGCCAACCTCACCATCATGACCGACGGGTCTATCGGCCCCTGCCCCTGCATGGTCGGGATGAGGGATTTCTACCTCGGGCATATCAGGGATGCTGACCCTTCCGGACTTTCCATGGACCCCGACACGGGGACCTGTTGCACCGGCTGTCCCATTCGCACCTTCTGCGGGGGAAGGTGCCTTTATGCCCAGGTCCTCCGCCCCTGGCCCGGGGATATGAGGCGGATAGTCTGCGGGACCGTGGAGAACCTGTACGGTGGCCTCTCCGGGGCCCTCCCGAGGGTGCGTGGCCTCATCGATGAAGGGGTCATAAGGATGCAGGACTTCGCCCACCCGCGCTACAACGGCTGCGAGATCATACCCTGAAAAGGGGATCCCTCAGGCTTTCCGCCGGCATCCGTTCCGGAAGGTGTGGCGGCCCGCCAGGATCGGGATGAGATGCTATGGATCCCTTTCCGGGAGGTCACCATGTCAGCTCGTTTTATAAGGAGGAATTATGAGATGATGCTCGATGGAGATCCACGCCCGTATCCGGGACCTTGAGAGTGAGGTGGGAAGGCTCTCGAGGGTGCAGAAGATCCTCCTCGGGACCGACGGTTCCGTCACCCGCATCCTCGAGGTGATCACCGGAGGCCAGGTGAGGATCACCACCCTCTCCCAGGAGGTGATCGGGGCCGGGAAGGAGGTCGCAGGCCTCCTCCATGTAAAAGAGGGAGATCCGGTCAACCACCGGGTGGTGAAGATCGAGGAAGAAGGAACCTCTTCGCCCCTCATCTATGCGGTCTCTGATACGCCTCTTGGCCGCCTCTCGGCCGGCTTTCGGGAGGATCTCATGCGGGCGGATATCCCCATCGGGAGGATCCTTGCCCGCCACCGGATCGAGGCACGCCGGGAGATCCTGGACGCGAGGGTCATACCCGCTGGAAGCGAGCTTGCCCGGATCTTTGGCATCTTCAGGAAAGAGCCCCTCCTCTCCCGGCGGTACCAGATCATCCACCAGGGAGAACCCCTCATCTCCATCGAGGAGCAGTTCCCCTACCACGCGTTCCTGGACGAGCGGCGGGTGATCGTCGATACCCCCTCCCGGATCCACCTGGGGCTCATCGACATGCATGGAGGGTCAGGCAGGGTGGATGGGGGGATCGGGATCTCCCTCGCGGAACCGGGGATCCTCCTTGAGGTGAACCAGTCCCGGGAGACCGTTGCCCGTGGGGGGGACGAACGGGCACGGGAGATGGCAGAGAAGGTTGCGGCCAGGGTGCTTGCCGGGATCCGGGCACAGGGCGGCGTGGAGATCACCCTCCGGCGGGTCTACCCCTCGCATGTCGGGCTCGGGAGCGGGTCCCAGATCGCGCTTGCCGTTGCCCGGGGCATCTGCGAGATCTTCGGCCGGAGCCTCCCGGTGAAGGAGCTCGCCCGCATGGCAGGCCGGGGAGGGACATCGGGGATCGGGACCGCTGCCTTCGAGCACGGGGGGTTCATCATCGACGGGGGCCATGCCTTCGGGACCGGTGGTGAGAAGAGCGATTTCCGGCCCTCGTCGGCATCTGACGGGGTGCGACCTGCCCCCGTCATCGCCAGGCACGACTTCCCCCCCGGCTGGCGGATCATCCTCGCCACCCCCAGACTCCCTGCCGGGGCGAGCGGAGAGAGGGAGGTTGACATCTTCCGTCGTGCCTGCCCTGTACCCCTTGACGAGGTCCGGGAGACCTGCCACGAGGTGCTCATGCGGATGCTCCCCGGGATCGTGGACCATGACCTGGACCTCTTCGGGAGCGCCGTGAACCGGATCCAGGAACTCGGGTTCAAGAGGGTCGAGATCTCGCTGCAGCCGCCCGAGATCCCCCACCTCATCGGGGAGATGAGGAGGGCCGGTGCAGCGTGCGCCGGGATGTCCTCCTTCGGGCCCACCGTCTATGCGATCACCGACTCAGATGCCTCCTCAATTCTCCGTGCGGCAGAAGAGTTCATGGCGGAACACGGCGGTGGGGAGGCCTGGATCTCGGCCCCGCGAAATACCGGAGCCATGGTGAGGGTCTCCTGACCGGTGCACGAGCCCCACCCTGGCAGGAGAGCGGCGAGGGTTTATAGGGTACAGCGATAACTCTGGACAGGACTGGGTGGGCCGGCTATGGAGGACGTCATTGTTGCTGATGAGCTCGAGAAACGGTTCGGCGACTTCGTGGCGGTGAACCGGGTCTCCTTCTCGGTCAGGGAGGGGGAGGTCTTCGGGTTCCTGGGGCCGAACGGCGCAGGGAAGACCACTACCATGAGGATGATTCAGTGTGTCTCCCCGAAGACCTCGGGGAGGCTCGAGGTCTTCGGCATGGACGTGGACACCCACCAGGCCGAGATCAAGCATCTCGTCGGGGTGGTGCCCCAGGAGAACAACCTGGACCCGGACTTCTCGGTGCACGAGAACCTGATGGTCTACTCGCAGTACTTCGATATACCTCCCCGGACCGCCCTCGAGACCATCGGGTCCCTCCTCGACTTTGTCCAGCTCTCCGAGAGGCGGGACACCTCCATCGAGAAGCTCTCGGGGGGGATGAAGCGGAGGCTCATCCTCGCGCGCGCCCTCATCAACAATCCCCGGCTCCTCATCCTCGACGAGCCGACCGTCGGCCTCGACCCCCAGGCCCGGCACCTCATCTGGGACCGGCTCAGGGCCCTGCGCTCCCGGGGGAACACCATCGTCCTCACCACCCATTACATGGATGAGGCAGCCCAGCTCTGCGACAGAATTGTCATCATGGACCAGGGGAGTATCCTGGAGCTTGGCCGGCCCCAGGACCTTGTACAGAAGCACGTCGGAGTCGATATCGTGGAGGCCGACAACAAGCCGGAGGTCCTCGCATGCCTTGGCAGGATGGGGGCGAGATACGAAGTGGCAGGGGAGCGGGTGCAGGTGTTCACCGGGCAGGCGAGGGAGGTCACCGCGGCCCTCCTCCAGGAGTGCAGCCCGATCGAGGTCGTGGCCCGCCCGGCAGGCCTCGAGGATGTCTTCCTGAAGCTCACGGGGAGGAGGCTGAAGGAATGAGCCGGTTCGGTTATCTCAGCCCGCCGCGGTTGACCTGGAGAACCCTGAAGGTCTGGCAGCGGAACCGCAACGTCTTTGTCAAGACCTTCAGGGTCAACTTCCTGCCGCCCCTCCTCGAACCGCTCCTCTACCTCCTCTCCCTGGGGTACGGCCTCGGGGTCTTCGTGACCCAGATCAACGGGGTCTCCTACCCCCGGTTCATCGCCCCGGCGCTCCTTGCCATCAGCATCATGAATGCAGGCTTCTTCGAGACCACCTACGCCTCCTATGTAAGGATGTACTTCCAGAAGACCTTCGACGCCATCATCGCGACCCCACTCTCCATCGAGGAGGTGATCACGGGCGAGATCCTCTGGGGCGCAACGAGGAGCCTCATCAACGCCTCCATCATGCTCCCGGTCCTCATCGCCTTCGGCGTGGTGGACCTCCCGATCTCATTCGTCATCATCCCGTTTGCGTTCCTCGCCGGGTTCCTCTTCGCCTCCATCGGGATGTGCTTCACCGCCCTCACCCCGAATATCGATACCCTGAACCTGCCGACGTTCCTCTTCGTCACCCCCATGTTCCTTTTCTCGGGGACCTTCTTCCCCCTCTCCATCCTTCCCGTCCCCCTCCAGATCTTTGCAACCGCGGTCCTCCCGCTCACCCATGTAGTGAGGATCACCCGGATGATCACCCTCTCCCAGGTCACCCCTGAGATCCTGGTGAGCCTGGCGTGGATCTTGATTGTCGCGGCCGTGCTCTTCGTGCTCGCCGTGAACCTCATGAAGAGAAGGCTGATTGTGTGAAATAGGGAGAGGTTCCTCTTCCAGTCACTTTTTACAGAAAAAAAAGATTCGGGGAGCATTTCCAGAATATCTGGACGCTCCTGGGGGTTCGCTCCGCTCACCCCCGCCGCTGCGGCGTCCCCCCGCGTGGGGATAGGACCTTATTGCGAGACTCCACGGATCCGTTACCTGCGAAATCCTTCTATTCGGTTGTCCCAGTACACGACGGGGGATGCCTGCGGCGGGGGCGAAGTCCCCCAAGAGCCCAATACAAAGATGAGTTATAAAACTGGTCTCCACTCTCGATTCTTACGAGGAAAGAAGACCGGTGGACGCTCCTGGGGGCTTCGCTCCCGCTCGCCCCCGCCGCTGCGGCGTCCCCCCGCGTGGGGATAGGGCCTAATTGCGAGTAATGGTCCCTCGGAACTCCGAAAACCGTCCATCACTAGTCCCCGGTACACGGCGGGGGATGCCCGCGGCGGGGGCGGTAGTCCCCCAAGAGCCCAACAGAAAAATGAGTTACAAAACTGATCTCTGATCGTGATTCCTGTCAGGATTTAAACAGGCGTCCATCAAGAGTTGGTTTATTTCCCACTCTCCTTATCGTTGGAATAATATCTCCTAAGGAACTCCCGAACCTTCTCGGACTCGATCCAGCCCCGGTCCAGCTGGTCGATGATCGCATCGATCATCTTCGCCTGCCCCAGGATCTTCTCCGACGCTGTCCCCTCGGTGAGGTCCGCGAGGCCCACGATAACTGCGAGGGGGTTCCGGATATGGTCGCCGAGGATGGCGAACTGCTCGATGTTTCTCTCGATCTGCTCGTACGCCTCCCTCTTCTGGACCTCGATCAGCTTCCTCTGGAAGATCTCCTGCCTGAGCTGCTCGTTGGTCCGCTGGAGCTCCTGGGTCCGTGCCGCCACGAGCTCCTCCAGCCGTGCCCGGTAGCGCTCCAGCTCATCCTCGGCCTGCTTCCGGTCGGTGATGTCCCTCGCGATGGCGAGGACCTCGTCATTCCCGCTCACGACAAGGCGCATCTCGTAGTACCGCACCCCGCCCTTCCCCTTGACAGTGTACTCGAAGATGAAGACAGGCGATATCTCACAATTCTCTTTCTCCCCTCCCTCCGGGCCATTCGCCCCCTGGGGGATCACCTCGAAGGTCTCCTGTATCTCCTCCAGATCGTTCCCGAGGAGCTCATGGAGCGCCATGGCTCCCAGCTCCGCGGCTGTGGTGGCATTGAACTCCTCGTGGATCCCCTCCCTCTTCACCTGGCACATCTGGTCCGGGACGGCGCAGAGGAGGGCGCGGTTCTTCTCCTCGCTCTTCTGGAGGCGCACCTGGGCCTTCTCCAGGGCGGCGAGGGTCTTGTTGATGTTCTCCTGGAGGTTGGA
>CAZKEV010000009.1:0-55952 GCA_964551875.1 uncultured Methanomicrobiales archaeon
ATTCACCCTTGGTGATGGGCCATCCGCTGGCCGCAGATTTCTTCTCTGCCATCGCACATCACCTCACGAACTGCAGGGCAACTACCCCTGCGATGAAGAGTCCGACAGCAAGTCCGTACCAGAAGGCGCTGATGCCACCGGCAACTAGGAGCGCCTTCTCCCTACCCGGGAACGATGCGAGGAAGTTCCCTTCCCCTGAGAGCATGTTCACCAGGTCGTCGGCTACGGTCTCCATCACAGCAACCTTGTCGATGATAGGCTGGAGTGACTCACCGGCCGAGGAGAGGACCCCGATGAGGGGATCGACCACAAGCCCGTATTCGGGCAGTGCGAGAATGAGTCCCATATCAGTGTCCCTCCGGCTCCTTGATGGGTTTTGCATCGAGCCATGCAGCCGCGTCCCGCTTCGAGAGGCACAGGTACTGGTTGTAGGTGTAGAACCAGCCCGCGACCGAGACGACGATCGAGACGATGACGGCAGGCACGCTGAGGTACGCGATCGACATGAACGCGACCGGGATTATGGAAAGGAACCCGCACTCGGCTGCGAGCATGAGCATGCGGTCCTGTTGCCAGCTCGGCCCCAGGGTCGCGTTGAACGGGTGCTGGACCGCGATCGCGCCCAGGATGAATGCCACGGTGATGATGGACGCCCCGATGAACGAGCCGCCATAGCCCGCGACGGGAAGCCCGAGGAGGCTCGTCTGGGTTGATACCAGGTGGACGAGCGAGTAGCTCGAGGTCGCCATCTGGGCGAATCCCATGAGCATCAAACCGCCGATGACGGCCACCTCGGTCATGGACCTCCTCATCACCGGGATCTTCATCATGATAACGTCGTTCGCCATGTACCCGATGATCGCACCGATGATGACGGCCACGATCACGAGGACGATGGGTGCGAGGTACCAGGAGAACCTGGTCGCAATGAGCATGGCGATGACCCCGGACCCGAGGGAGATCATCCCTACCGAGGGAACCCCTGTCCCGATACCATAGGAACAGAGGGTCTTGATGGTGTTGGAACCCCAGACGATGGCAGCGACCGCCGCGAGACCCCCGAAGAACGAGAAGGTAAAGGCATTGAACATGAGGTTCAGGCCTGCCCCCAGGTAGATACAGACGAGGGTCGCGAGGAGTCCTGCCCACATGATGGTGTCGTGGGGGGTTCCGCCTTCGATCTTTTCAACCTTTACAGTCATCTCTCCACCTCACAGAGCGGCGACCAGGATCGCCACGATACCGCAGACGGCGGAAGCAGCCAGGGTCGCGAATATTGCCCGCGGGAACCTCGCGAACTTGGGGTCATGGAACCCTTCGGTAGTTCCCGTGATGTTGTACGCGGCAAGGACTGCGTTCACAAGGAACATCCCGATAGCGAAGATCCCTGCGAGAGAGACAGCGACCGGAACGACAACAGACGCCTGCGATGCCGCGACCCCGAGAAGTGCGGGAAGCTTATCCTCGTAGACCCTCAGGAGCGCGTAGTAGATGAGCGTCCCGCCGAGGCCTCCCAGGAACCCTCCGATCACGCCGCCAACGAAGGAGGAGAACGGGAGCCCGTGCCCTTCTGTCCCCTGGGACTTGTACTCAGCCTGGGTGTCGCCCGTGATCGGGTCAACCTTAACCTTTCCCGAGGCCGAGGGGATCCCCATCCCGTAGGTGTAGATGAGGGTGACAAAGAGGCAGGTGATGGCCATCATGAGGGCCCCGCCGATACCTCCCGCGACAACCGATGTCACGAGGCCGAGTTTAGCATGGGCTGCGAAGGCTCCGCCGAAGAGACCGGCAAGGCCTGCACCGGCAGCGAGCATCGCGACTCCGGTCGCGATCCCCGGCGCCTGCCCCATGGCAGCGGGAGCACCGCCGACAGGGACGAAGTGCACGCCGAAGCCGACGAGCACACCGCCGAGAATGACGGCGATGAGTGCCTTAAAGACCAGGGTGTAGCCGCCGAAGAGGATCCAGGTTGCACCGATGATCGCGATCATGAGGACGATCGAGAGGGCGTTTGCAACAGGATTCATGCCGACGCCACCGGTTGGTTTGGGTGTTACGGTCATTTCGCTGCCCCCTCAGGCTTTGCATACGGTCCGAAGGTCTCCCGCGCCCAGACCTCAGCATACCGGTCAATGAACGTGAAGATGAGGATCAGGATGAGACCAACGAAGATCGCTCCCCAGCCGGCCCAGAAGGGCTCGAAGAGCACTGTCCTCCAGAGCTCGAGGAAGACGATGAGGCCGAAGCAGACCCCTGACGCCGGGCCGCCGAGCTTGGCGGCGAACCAGCCGTTGTCCAGCGAGTTCCTCTCGCCGGCTTCCGCGTACCGGACGATGTTCCCCGAGGCTGCCACCGGCACGCCGGCGCCGAACTTCTGGTTCTGGTACTGCCGCTCCTTGCCATAGAACGGGTTCCCTGTGGCAGATCCCGCGGCTCCGAGGGCAATCCCCCAGACGAGGCCGAGGAGGGCGAGCGGGAACGGGTGGCCCAGTGCAGCGTTCATCAGGTAGCACATCGTCACCGAGGTGAAGATGGCGATGAAGGCATGGGCCATGGTTACGGTGGTCATCGACTTGAGGATGTCGACGTACACCGGCTGTCCGAACTTGGCGAGGCTTGCCATCCTCCCCAGGTACGCCGTGGTCGCGTAGATGCCCTGAACCAGGGTGGCAATGGCGCAACCAAGCGCGAGTGCAAGTATCGGATTCACATTCACCTGCAGGAATGCCGCGGCAAGCCCTGCACCGAGGGCAACCCACAGGCCCCAGGCCGGGGGTTCACCGGAAATAGCCTTGTTGAAGATACGGTGAATGTACCCCATCTGTGGTGCGAGCTGGACCTGCGAGTTCGGGTCCCCCTGGGACCCGATATCGGACTCAACGTCCTCGGCAGCGCCAGCGACGCTTGCCAGGGCACCGGCAAATGCTGTCAGTCCGATGCCAATGACAATGTTTTCAACCATTCAGCATCCTCCCTGCGTGCATCTGCACGAGAGCATTTCAAACCGTTTGCGGTTCATCCTACGATTGGTGAGAGTTTAGTTAAAGGTTTCGAAAAGTTACGTGTATCGCGTTTTTTCCCGAAAATCCGCCATTTTGCAGGGATTTACGCATGCTCACTTTCGTTAACGAAAGCAAAGTTGAGTTCGATCCAAAATCAATTGAATTCCTCCAAGATCTGGATCCGGTAATGATGTGCAGATATCCTCTCATGGGAAGCAATTCATAGGAGGTGGGTCTATAGTTCAATGAGGAAGCGGGGAAGATGAGACCGACAGGGAACGGCGATGAGCAGGTCCGGTGCCGGGGCCGGCCACGCATCAGCCGGCACATCGATCTCGGGGACCCCCCGAGGTGCTATGCCCCCCAGTGCTGCCTCTCCGAGGGGCAGGAGATCATATCCCTCCAGCCGGAGGAGGTGGAGATTCTCAGGCTCGTCGATCTCGATGGCCTGGAACAGGAGGAAGCGGCGGCGCACCTTGGGGTTTCGAGGAAAACTGCCTGGCGGGATCTCCATGCTGCACGGAGGAAGGTCGCCGATGCCCTGGTTCATGGAAAGATCCTCGAGATGACGGAGTGTCCACGGCGGCGGGAGGGGCACTGTCCGCGGTGGAACCGTGAGGAATGCCCGAAGCGCGACGGCGGCCCCTGCCCGAGAGGTTTCTTGGATGAGGCATCCTCCGAGAGGAAAGGCCCGGAGGATGCCGTAGAGCCCTGATCCCGAACCAAGGAAGATCCGGAGGATGCCGGAAGAGCCCGAACCCGGAGCGGATAGGGTCAGGAAGGTGCTGGCCGGCCCCCTCACCGGAACAAGTAACAATCTTTTTATCTTTCTGCGCATATGAGTAATTAACGACCCTGTCACGGCAGGACAGGGGGGCGGTCATGGTGAAGAGTCCCTTCCTATCGGTGGAGGATATCTCGCTCGATCTCGACGGGAAACGGGTCCTCGATCACATCTCCTTCCGGATGAAGGAAGGCGATGTCCTTGGGATCATCGGGCGGAGCGGTGCCGGAAAGACGGTGCTCATGCACCTCATCAGGGGGATTGATCCCCCGCCCAGCAGCGGGAGGATCCTCTTCCACGTCTCTTCATGCGACCGCTGCGGAAGGGTGGATCTCCGCTCATTCGCCGGAAACTCATGTTCCTCCTGCTCCGGGGCCATGGTACCTGCCGATATCGATCTCTGGGGCGACACCAGCAACGGGGGAAGGGAAAAGCTCCGGGAACGGACCGCCATCATGTTCCAGCGGACCTTCGGCCTTTATGGCAATGACCGGGTCATCGAGAACGTGATTCGGGCACTGGATGACATCGGGTACTCCGCTGATGATGTCGTCAGCAGGGCTGCGGATCTGGTTGACCGGGTCCGCCTCTCCCACCGAATGATGCACATCGCGAGGGACCTCTCGGGCGGGGAGAAGCAGCGGGTGGTCCTCGCCCGCCAGCTGGCCCGGGATCCCCTCCTCCTCCTTGCAGACGAGCCGACGGGCACCCTCGACCCGGAGACGGCAGGGCTCGTCCACGATCTCCTCCTCTCGGCAGCAAGAACGGAGGGGATGGGGATGATCGTCACCTCCCATTTTACGAATGTCATCGAATCACTGGCGGACCGGACGATCCTCCTCTCTGAAGGCCGGGTGGTGGACGAGGGGAAGCCACGTGAGATCATCTCCCGGTTCATGATACAGCCCGGCGAGATTGAGATGCCCGTGAGGGAGGCAGGCGGGAAGACGATCCTTACCGCACGCGAGGTCTCCAAGAAGTTCATGTCGGTGGACCGGGGGATGGTCCGGGCGGTGCAGGAGGTGACCTTCGACGTGGGGGAGGGGGAGATCTTCGGCCTCGTGGGGCAGAGCGGGGCTGGGAAGACCACCCTCTCCCGTATCGCAGGGGGGATCATCGAACCGACCTCCGGCGAGCTCCTGATCCGGATCGGGGACGACTGGGTGGACATGACCAAACCCGGGATCGAGAACCGGGGCCGGGCGAAGCCCTATATCGGGTTCCTCCACCAGGAGTACGACCTCTATCCCCACCACACAGTGCTCGATAACCTTACCGACGCCATCGGCCTCCAGTATCCCCGGGAGCTCGGCATCCGGATGGCAGCCCTCTGCCTCAGGATGGCCGGGTTCGGGGACACTGTGATGAATGATCTCCTGCACAGGATGCCGGGCCAGCTCTCGGAGGGGGAACGTCACCGGGTGGCCCTCGCACAGGTCCTCATCCGGGAACCGCGCCTCGTGATCCTGGACGAGCCGACCGGAACCATGGATCCCCTGACCAAGCTCGAGGTCCGTGACTCGATCCTCCACGCCCGGAAGGAGATGGGCGAGACCTTTGTCATCGTCTCCCATGACATCGCCTTTGTAAAGGATATCTGTGACCGGGTGGCGCTCATGAGGGGCGGGAAGATCGTGAAGATCGGCACGCCTGGAGAGGTCCTGGGGCAGGGCGATCCCGAGGTATCAGGCGGGAAGAACGAGGCTGCCGTTCCGGAGACATAAGGAGATACCTCCCCCTGGAAAGCGGATACCCGCGTCCGGTCAGGGAACTGACGATTCCCTCTCCGGCCGCTTCGCTGTCACCACATGAAACCCCTTCATAAAGGCGCGGCCGTAGGTATCCAGCTCTATATCTGAAAACCCGGCATCCCCCAGCATGCGGGTAACTTCACCAGGAGTATAGAAGGTTGCATGGGCCAGGAATGTCCCCTTATCTCTCGTGTTCCTGTACCGTTCCGCGGTCTCACCGCCCCGTCCGAGGAACCCGATGATCACCCTCCCGCCCGGCGCAAGAACCCGTGAGATCTCCCGGAAGGCCAGCCGGGGGTCATCAAAGTAGCAGAGAGAGGTCATGACGAGGACTGATCCCATGGATGCTTCCCTGAAAGGCAGGGCCTCTGCCACCCCCTGGATCGCTGCAACCCCTCTCGCTCTTGCCATCCTCAGCATGGGAAGCGAGGGATCGATGCCGAGCCTGATGCCGAGCGGGGCAGCAAACCGGCCGGTCCCCACGCCGATCTCCAGATCTACCCCTGTGCCTCCAATATATTTCCGGATAAGTTGGAGTTCCTGCTTGTAGATGGTCCTGTGGTCATCGTACCACCGGTCATATTCCACGGCATGGGTGTCGAATACGTCAAACGGCATGATACGGTGTGATGAGCTATCCGTCTGAAGAGAAAATACTGGCGTTAACCATCAGGCCGGGAGAGAAGATGATGTCGGGAGCTGAAGAATCTTTTTTTTTAAAAAAAAGTTGAGTTAGGTTCACTTCCGGGCCGGGATGATGAGCGAGCGCTCGCCTGCGGGCATGAACTCGCGGATGGCGCCCTTTGCAAACATCCGGCGCGGCTCGGTGAAGTCGAAGGGCAGGGACGGGTCGGCGAAGCAGACCTTGATACGCGGGTCGAAGGACCAGCCGTCGCCCCGGGCGAAGTGGGCTGCACCGGCGATACCGCCGTAGCCGCCCTGGTGCCCGACGTTCATCGCGTAGTTCGGGAAGTTCGCGCCTCGGAGCTCGTTGACCAGGCCCTCGTCGGCCCTGATGGACAGGGTGTTCGCAGAACCGCACTGGTCCTGCAGGTCGTAGCCGTAGAACCCGAGCCTGCTCCAGCCTTCCTTGTGGAGGAGCATGGAGAGGTACCAGCCGCTGAGGCCGGCGTTGGAGTTCGCGGTAGCGAGAGCGGTGCTGACACCGGAAGCGGCCGCAAGGACGGTAGCACGCTGGGAACCGCCGAAGTGGTCCTCCAGGAGGGACGGGAACTGCTCGTACTGCTCCATGCCGTAGAGCGTGACCTCGGTTGCGATGTCGTTCACGACCTCCATCTTGGCGGGCGCCTTCGCGAATCCCTTGTACTTGTCCTTCAGGTAGTCCACGCCGTAGTAGGTGAAGTCGTCGAGCACGTTGTCCGTGTAGGCCGCGGTGGCGTACTGGGTGAACCCGACGCCGCCGGACATATAGGACCCGAGCCAGATCTGGTCATAGAGCATGCACCCTGCGGCGACGACCTCGAGCGATGAGCGTGCCGGGTCGTTCGGGTACTTCCTGTCGGTCTGGATGATGTCTGCCATGTTGCCGAACTTCAGGCCGCCGGGATTGTTCGGGCCGCGGGCCCGCCGGGCGGGGAGCAGGTTTGCCATCTCGATGAGGCCGGCGTGCTTTGCCGCAAAGGCCAGGTCCGCTACGGCCGCCTCGCCGGCGCACATGTGGTACGCGCCGATGTAGGACATGCCGAGCTGCATGGCAGACCAGCGGCTCGCGGTAGCGCCATCACAGGTCCTCGCGACGATGGTCGGGATGTGGATGGCCTGCCAGAGGGACTTCCCTATGCCTCCCTTGATCTGCTCTGCCTGCTTGGCCGGGAACTGCTTATTGATGTCGATGAGGAACTGGGGCTCGATGGAGTCCGCCATCTCATCGTCGCCGGTATAGACCTTGACGTAGCAGTCATCGGTGAGCGCCGGCGAGGTCTCGCACATGTGCTCCTGGACCACGGCTGCCCCGGGCATGGCGTGGTTGAGCACGTGGAGGAACTCGTTGATGGTCTCGGGGGTGACTTCCTTGCCCAGACGCTTCTGCAGGGTCTGGTGGGCGAGGTCCATGCCGACGACCACGGTCCGCCGGATGTCGTCCCACATCTGCTGCATCGCGGCGTTGTTCACGAAGTGCAGGTCATCACCCTCGACGAAGACTCCGGTCCCGGAGACCTCGTAGGTCATGAGCTGCCTCTGGCCGAGCGGGATACCACCGCAGTGGCACCGGACCGGGTCATACCCGGAGATACCGCGTGCCAGCCTGACTGCATTGCCCTGCTTCACCCACTCCATCTTCCTCGGGGACTGGGACAGCCCGATGCGCTTGTATACCGTCTTTCCGCTCTGGACGTCCTCGCCCCAGGCTGCGAACCTGGTCTTGAGGGTCTTCAGGAAGAGTTTCTGGGCTCTCTCGATCTTTGCCATGTTGTATCACCTCACTCCTTCGGCATGAAGCCGTACTTGGTCCTCAGGGAGTGGATCGTCTGGATGAACTCGACTGCCTCCTTGTCCTCCCTGAATCCGGTGCCGCCGTTGGAGTTGTAGATGGTGGTGTGCGCCTTGAGCCACTTCTCGTCCATCGGCTTCCCAACGTTGACGGGCTTGTCGAGGGGTACCCCGACCTGGTCCTTCACGTACTTGACCGTCTTGTCCTTGTCCAGGATGCGGCGGGCAAGCATGTCGAACATCATGCCGTCCTCGTCGAGACGCAGCGAGTGGCCGTGCACCGTGCAGCCCCTGATGCCCGAGCGGGCCGGGTCAAAGCACTCGGTGGATACGAGCTCCTTTGCGGTTTTCTCGAGGTCGCGCTCACGCTGCTCCACGATCTGACGTCCCGAGAGGGTACCCGGGTCGATACCGCGGTAGCGGATGGATGCCATGTAGGAGCGGAGATATGGGTGCATGGGTGCGAACCAGTACGAGTCTGTGAACTGGATGTACCGGACCCTGTCTCCTGCCTTGGCCCCGTCGAGGGGGGTTACAAGCTTCCTGACCGGGCACTTCGGCTCACCGGCCTCTGAGAGGGGCGGGTGGGTCGTCGGGTACGCGGCACCGGGGGCGCGGTGTCCCATGATCAGGACAATGTCCTCGTCGGAGACGTCCCGGATCTTCTGGAGTTTGTATGCCGGGTTCATGAAGTTCCGCCGGTTCTCGGCGATCTTCGTGTCTCCCGCGCAAAACTGGGGTTTGTATGCCATTTTTTCTCACCTCATTCTGTTGTTTGATTTCATGACCTTCATGACTGCTTGAATGACTTCAGCGATATTTGTCCTCGTGGGGGTCTGGCCCCGCGTCACACCGGTGACGATGGCCATGACCGTTCCCTCTGTCCGGATCTGGTCAGCCGGTGGCATCACGTACGCCGTCTTCACCCCGACTTTTGCAAAGTCCTCGTAATCGATGGGAACCTGGGAGACGACTACCGCAGCGATATCGCACTGTTCGAGGATCTTCCTCACCTTATGGACGACGTGCGATCGCACGTTTCCGTGGTGGAGGATTGCTACCTTGTGCTGTTCTATCTGGCGGATCTCCTTCTCGTTCAGGGTGAAGAATGCGCCGAGGACGGCGCCTCCTACCGAGGGCGCGTCATCGGGGACGCCGCTCCCCGAGTTAAGTACCAGGGTGGTGACAGAGAACTCCGCCCCCTCCCTTCGGAGGGCAGAGGTGATGTCGCAGACCGGTTTTGTCACGTGCCGGTGGCCGGGGGACATGGCTACCACGATGACATCGGGGTAGCGGCACTCGGAGATGGTTCCGCGCTGGGCGATCGCTCCGCCCTTGCCCATCCCGATGCTCTCCCTGCAGTCGACCACCTGCGTGATCCGGCCTATCGACATGTCACTGGGTCCCCTGGAGGATGATCGGGCACTGCTTCCCCTTGGGGTCGGCCATCCCGAGGATCCTCTCGTCCTCGATCACACCGTACTTCGCATAATCCGAGACCGTCATCTGGGACTTCATGAACTTGCCCTCCTGCAGGGTGTACGAGAAGTTGGTAAAGACCTCGTCGCACACCTGCCTGATGACCGGGATGGCGTCCGTGTTCTCCAGCTCAAGGATGATGTAACCTACCTGGACCTGGAGCTCGAACTCCTCGCCCCCGACATGGATGACTTTCCGGCCCGGGTGGGGATTTGGAAGCCCTCTCCCCGGGCCTTCGGGGACGGTGGGAGGGAGGCGGGGGCCGTTTATAACCAACCGCCGCACAACGCCCACCTTGCAGATCCCGTTCAGGAGTTTCTCGGCAGTCTCGGGATAGAGGAAACGCGCCGGCATTATCCGGATCTGAGGAAATATGGCTTCTGTCATTCAGCTCACGAACGCCTTTAAGCTCCCTTCGCGATAGCCTGGAGGGGTCTCGCGAACTCTTCGATGGTGCCGAAGGTGTCCTGGTAGACCTTCGAGGTCTGCTCGGGCCCGAACATCTGGGTGCCTGCATCGAGGGCGCAGGCAACGCAGACGCACGGCACGGCGACGCCGGCAGCGTGCCGGGTCACGATGTGGTTCCCGTTGAAGACACCGGGGCCGCCGCCACCATAGATGGAGTGGCTGAAGAACGAGAACCCGACCGCGGTACCCATCACACGGCCGTAGTCGCAGCTCGGGAGTCCGGTCTCGTGCTCGAGCAGGTCGTTGAAGTACAGGAGCGTCGATGAGACAGCCTGGGCAAACCGGCCCGCACCGCAGTTCACCATGGTGGCTGCCATGGTTCCGGCGGATGCATAGGCGTTCCACATCATCACGTCCTTGGTGTCGTAGAACTGGAAGTACTTGCCCTTCTTGCCTGCCTTGATGACCTTGTCCTCAATGGCACGCTCGACGACAGACTGGACCACGGTGCCCATGGTTCCGCTCTTGCCGTTGTCCTTCACGAGGTCGTAGACCATGTTGTTCGCGTTGAGGCCCTGGAAGGCGTATAAGAGCAGCTGGGCCCGCTCGAAGGCGCCGATGGCCATGCCCATCTCGAACTCGCCGGCCTGCTCGAAGGTGCAGGAGAGGGCGCAGGTCTGCATGGCGTTGCGGGATGTCATCATCGCAACATGGTTCGCGCTGATGTTACGGAGCGCGTAGCCGAGGCCTTCGTTGTTCTGCGGGATGGAGAGGATCGTGACGATGTTGCCGCCGGCCATGTCCATGGTCTGCGGGTAAGTACCCCAGATAGCAGACTTCACGACAGCGGCGTTGAACATGTCGACCTTGTAGTGGTCGATGATGGCCTGGGTGGCTGCTGCGGCAACAGCGGTTGAGGCTGCATCATAGGTAGCTGCAGCATCCATGCGTGCCATGGGGGCCTCCACGAGGAGAAGCTTTCCGCCTCCGATCTTGGTGACCTTGGTGTCGTCCCCGTCCGTGACCTGGACGAGCTCCTTGATCTTCGCAGCGAGTGCGTCAACATCCTTGGTGATAGAGAGGTTCAGCGAGCGGCCGAGGATGATCCCCTTGCCATAGGCTCCGGTCTTCACACCATTCTCGATGCCTGCCATGTTGATGGCAACCGTCCGCTTGGTTTGGTTGATCATCTTCTTGATGACCGGGTTGACAAGCGGGCTGACCTTCTCGAGCGTTACACCGCTCTTCAGGAGCTTGCCCTCATCGTCATAGAGGTCACAGGTTTCCTTGTATTTTGCCATAAATTTCCTCCATTGATACCTTTCGGTAGATACCTTTCAGTAGGCTATACATTACGAGAACTGAAGTGTGTGCGCTTTTTACGCGATCACTGCTGGTGAGTGAAGGTCACTAACTGCACGTCCCTCTTGGGACAGCTAATCCTATCCTTTATCCCCCATATAAGCATTGCTATTTTATCCTATGTTTTTTATATAAAAGAATTAAAATAATAAATATTGAAAGAATAAGCTTCAAATACCAAGTTTATAAACCCCGTTCAGAAATTTGCCAGTATGAAGAATTTTTAAAAAAGTAACAAGAATTATGACAATTATTATAAATGTACCGAAAAATCCCTTTTAATCTGGTGCGCGTCCCGGAAAAAAGGGAGGGGATCAGTACTTCATATAGATCTTGCCGTAGATCGTCTCCCCTTTCCGCTTCGGGTGGCGCTCGGCCGTGTCCCCCTCAAAGAGGGCGAACTTCGCCTTGGTACCGTCAACCTCGAGCTCCACGTCCTTCCGGTACTCGAAGGTAGGCATGGGGACCTCGAGGTCGCCGAAGATATAGATCTCCCCGCCGACCATCTGGCCGCCCACCTTGCTTTTCGCATTGCCCTTGATGATGATCTTCCCGTTCCCTTCTGCATGGGTCGCCACGTGGACATCGGCGTTCCCGCCAACGATGATGGTCCCGCCGTTCATGAAGTAGCCCATGTCGCTCCCGACATTTCCCTTCACCCGGATGACGCCGCCCCGCATGCCCCGCCAGTCACCGCGGTACGCGGCTCCCAGGTAGTTCCCGGCATTCCCGTCGATCTGGATCTCCCCGCCCTTCATGCCGGTACCCGCGAAGGCGTCCACGTCCCCCTTGGCCTGGATCTTCCCGCCCTGCATCCAGGCACCGACGTACATGTCGGCGTTTCCCTCGATGAGAATCTCGCCGGCAGTCATCTTCATCCCGATATACTTGAGCCGGGACGCGTCGCCCTTAATGACGATCCTCGTCTCGGCCGCGGTCGGGCCCGACGACCCGGAGACATCGAAGAACTTCCCGAGGGGGTGCTGGGTGCTGCCCTCGTAGAGATGGAGGAGAGCGATCTCTTCGTTCGTCTTCCCCGCGAACCGGTCGGGGGTGATGTTATCCACCTCAAGGCGGAGGTCAGGTTTCGCCTTAATTGTGAGTGTAACCGTGTTCATGTTCCCGGCCTCCTAATGGGTTGCATCCACCTCGATGGCGAACGGGTTCGGGATGAAGTGCTTCCCTGCCACCTCGTAGTTGTTCTGGGTGACGGTGTAGTACTTCAGGAACTTCTCCTTCACGTCCCGCACTACCTGCGGGTTCTCGTTCACCTTCGCGTCCACCCAGAGGGTCCTCTTCTTCCCTTCGGAGACGAACTTCCTGTCCATGATGATGGGGACACCGGTCTTTATGAGATACTTCACCTCAGAGAAGGCGTCCTCGATCTCCATGGGCGTGTGCTCCTTGTCAGGGTTAAAGTCGTAGATGGCAACATCGGCGTCAAGGCCTGGCTTCAGCCCGCCGTACATGTGGGCAAGCCCGAGACACTTGGCCGGGCCTGCACGGGTCATCTGGGCGATCTCGTACAGGGTGAGCTCCCTGTCGATCCCCGCGATCTCCGACCCGTTCACGACCTTGTCGCTGTTCTTGAAGGCCTTGATCTGCTCCTCGCGGGCTTTCGCAGACATGAGCCACTTGAAGATCCGCGGGTAGCGCGTGAAGGGCCCGGCATTCGGGTGATCGGTGGTGATGTAGCACCGCATGGGGTCCTTGCAGAGGAGGGCGATCTCGAGCCCGACGGCCCACTGGATCCCGCTGACAAAGATGTCCGGGCTGTAGATGTAGGGGACGACCCCTGCAGCTGTCTCCAGTTCCACGTCGGCGTTGGCCCACTTGAGGTGGTTCAGCTCGGTGAGGTGGTGCTCGAAGGGCCCGTCCGCGGTCATGGTTGTGGTCTCGTCAAGGGTGACAAAGCCGACATCCATGGTGATGTTCTTGTGCTTGTTCACGAACTCGGCGACAGGCCGTGCCTTGGACTCGAAGTCCGCCCACTTGGTTCCACCATAGGAGTGGAACTGGATGTGGGTGTGGTGCATCACCTGCTCGCGGCCGAACTTGTTCTTGGCCTTGTGGCCGGTCGCGAGCTTCAGGGTATCGAGCGTTGTGGTGTAGTTCCCCGGGTTCCCCAGGTTGTTCCCATGGACATGGATGGAATGGGGAAGGCCCAGGTGCTCGTTCGCCTCGATGAGCCCCGTGATGATCTGCTCGGGGGTGACATCGAAGTAGGGGACCGGGTCATTCACCTGGAGGCAGTTCAGCCCCCAGCCCCATGCCTCGGTTCCGCCCGGGTTCACGAGCTTCACCGCAAAACCCTTGGTCACTTTGAGGAGCCAGGCGATGTAGGCAGCGGTGTTCTCGAGCTCCTTGTTCTTGATGTACTCGAGGACGAACCAGTTGTTCCCGAAGACCGGGTACGCCCCCTCGTCGATGATGGGGGTGTCCCGCATCTCCTCGTGGACATGCCGGGCAAAGAGCGGCGGCATCGCCGCTTCCATGACCGTGGTGTACCCGAGCCGGGCATAGGCATAGCCGGTCTTAAATGTGGTGGGGATGGAGAACCCGCCCTCCATCCGGTGCCTGCCTTCCGAGGGCCGGAAGGTGAAGAGCTTGTCCTCCGGCCGGAAGATGCGGCCGATGTTGACCTTGGGTCCGGCTACGTGGGCATGTACCTCGAGGGCACCCGCCATCACCGTCATGCCCTTGGCATCGATGACCTTGGGCTTCTCCACCGATTTTACGATCTTCCCGTCCTTGATGGCGACGTCCGCCACATCCCCCTTGATCTTCTGGGTGGGGTCAAAGACGAACCCGTTCTTGATGAGGTACTCGGCCATCTACGCTGCCCCCTTGATCTCCCTGATCCGGTGGAGGACCTTCTCGAGGAACTGCTCGTCGGTTAGCATCCCCTCTGGCGGCTCCACGACCTTCCTCGTGTCGATGGGGACGTTATCCATGCGATAGGCGTTCCCCCCGCACTCGATCCCTACAAAGGCCACCGGTACGTGAAGCTTGCAGATCTCGGTGGTGGGGGTGAAATGGGGGTCCACGGCAACCGAGGGGAGTTTCGCGATCTTCTTCACCGAGCTGATGGGGAAATGCGCCCCGGGATCGCTTGCGATGACAAAGCACGCATCCACCTCTCCCCTCCTGAGGAGGTCGTTGGAGGTGGTCTCGCCGGGGTTGTACCGGGCGATGCCCCTCGAGAGGTCGACTGCGTACGGGAACCCGAACTGCCATCCCAGGACCTCGCCCGAGCCGGTCACGTTGTAGTGGCCCCGCATCGGCATGATGCTGTATTTCGTGAACTCGTTTAAGTCCTTGGTGAGCATGATGGCGGCGTCGATGTTGTGGTTCTTCGAGAGTGTCTGGGTCACCCCCATCCCGAAGAAGAGGATCCCGAACCGCCCGCTCTTCATCACCTCGGCGCCCTCGTAAATCTTCTCCTTGGGGATGCCAGAAACCATATCCGGGAGCCAGTGCCCGTGGAGCGCCGTCCTGAAGGCCTGGAGGAGCTCGTAGTCCCTCCCCTGCTCCACCTGGTAGTAGTAGTCCGCCATGTTGGAGGTGTCGGTGGGGCGCGGGTCAACAACGATGACCTTTCGGCTCGCCTGTCCCTTCCCCGTGAAGAAACCGCGGGGGAAGATGGAGTACCGGCTCATGTGCCTCGGGTGGGCATGGGCCGGGTTGCAGCCCCAGTAGATGATCCGGTCCGCCCGGTTCTTGATCTCGCCAAGGGTGCAGCTCGGGATACCGACGTCCTGGACCGCGATCAGGGTTGTGCCATGGCATACCGTTGCTGTATTGTCCACCACGGCACCGCAGAGCTCACCTATTTCGTGCCCTACGGACTGGGCCTCGCAGTTCGTGGAGGACCAGCCGTACATGAGGGGCTTCTTGGACTTGGCGAACATCTGTGCCGTATACTCGACGGCCTCGTCGTAGCTGACCTCCTTGTAGCTCCCGTCAGGCTGCTGCATGCGGGGCCTCTTCGGCCGGTCCTCCGCCTGGGAGTGGTGGAACTTCTCGTTCCCGATGGCACAGGCGTTCATGACCTCCAGGATCTTCTTTCCATCGTCGGAGAGTACGACCTCGATGTCATCGCAGAGGGTGCCGCAGAACGGGCAGATCACGTCAGTCACTGTCTTTGTCACTTCTCATCACCTCGGTCAGCCTTCCGCACGGCAGGCTTTCTGCACGAGTTCGATCCCGAGGAGGATCGGCTCGTTCGGGGCCGGCTCGACCTCGACAGGCACACCTTTGAAGGTCGGCATGCCTGTTGAGTAGGTGTTCGGGTCCGTTATGGAGTTTGCCCACGGGCCCATGGGGATCCACCCGAGGCCCGGGTGAGGCCCCTGGGTCGCGTCCACCGCTTTTACGATGACGCTCCCATAGGCGCTCGTCACCTTCACATGCGTGTTCCTGTATATCCCGAGCTTCTTGAAGTCCTCAGCATCGAGCTCGATAATTCCGCAGGCCTCGCGGTAGGCGGGCTTCTCCTTGCCCCCCTCGATCGCGACGCCCTGCTGGATGGTCCGCCCGCTGATGAGGTTCAGCTGGATCTTGGCCAAACTGACACCTCCGTCACTTCATCATTCCTTTGATGGGGCTCGGTCCGAGTTCGTTGATGGTCTTCACCACGTCCTCGACAACTTTGGCCCACTTCGCACCTTCGGATGCCGAGACAAAGGTCATCCGGAGGCGCTTGTCCTCGACACCCAGGTCCTTCAAGACGCTCTTTAAGAGGAACATCCGCTTTGCGGACTTGTAGTTCCCCTCCAGGTAGTGGCAGTCGCCGAAGTGGCAGCCTGACACGAGCACCCCGTCAGCCCCGTCCACGAAAGCCTTCATGATGAAGAGGGGGTCCAATCGTCCGGAGCACATCATGCGGACGAGCCTGATGTCGGGCGGGTACTGGGTGCGGGCGCTCCCCGCGAGGTCCGCCCCTGCGTAGGAGCACCAGTTGCAGACAATCCCCAGGATCTTGGGTTTCCAGCCTTCCGGTGCAGCCATTACTTCGCACCTCCCAGGAGGAATGCATCAATCTGTGCAATGATCTGGGGTGTGGCAAAGTGCTGCATCCAGATGGCGCCTCCAGGGCAGAAGCCGCCGCAGGTCCCGCAGCCTTTGCACTTGGCCTCGGTCACCTGCATTACCTTCCCGCCGCCCTCCTTATCCACGAGGGAGAGTGCCGAGTACGGGCAGAGGTTCACGCACATGCCGCATCCGGCACACTTCTCGTCGATGCACTGGGCGAAGTAGGGCTCGAGCTCCACCTTCCCGATGTGGATGGGGATGGAGGCTGCCGATGCCGCGCCCTCGGCCTGGGCCACGGTGTCCGGGATGTCCTTCGGGCCCTGGCAGACCCCTGCCACGAAGACCCCTGCCGTCGTGGTGCCGCACGGGTTCAGCTTCGGGTGGGCCTCGAGGAGCCACCCGTCCTGGGAGCAGGAGACGCCGAAGAGCTTCCGGACCTTCTCGGTCTCCGCAGCCGGCTGTACCGCTGCCGCGAGGACCACCATATCGACCTCGAGGTCGATGGGACGGTTGAGCATGGTGTCCTCGGCATAGACATGGAGGTTCTTGGTCGCCTTGTCCTCGAGGATGTTTGCGACGCGGCCCCGGATGAACTTGGTCCCCTCGTCCTGGATCCGGTAGTAGAACTCCTCGTACATCTTCCCGAAGGACCGGATGTCCATGTAAAAGATGTATGGGATTACCCCAGGGATCTTCTCGATGATCTGGTGGGCATGCTTCAGGGAGTACATACAGCAGAACCGGGAGCAGTAGGGCTTCCCGACCCCGGTGTTGTCCCGGGAGCCTGCGCAGAGGACGAAGGCGACCCTCTTCGGGGTCTGGCCATCGGACGGGCGGATGAGGTGCCCTGCGGTCGGACCGGAGGCACAGATGAGCCGCTCGAACTCGAGGCTGTTGACCACGTTGTCGAACTGCTGGTAGCCCCACTCCCGCTTCTTCTCCACCGGGAACATGTCATAACCGGTTGCGAGGATGACCGTGCCCACCTTTACTTTCCTGAGTTCATCCTTCATCTCCAGGTCGATGGCCTTCTTCTCGCCGCATACGGTGACACAGAGGCCGCACTTGATGCATGAATCCCAGTCGATGGTGTAGAGGAGGGGCACCACCTGCGGGTGGTAGATGTAGATGGCCTTCCTGGGCTTCATCCCCATCTCGAAGGGGTTCGGTTTGATGACCGGGCAGACGGGCTCGCAGTCGCCGCAGCCATTGCACCCGCCACCGGAGATCCCCTTTGCCTCGGCCTCGGCCATGGAAAGGACGCCGCTGGCCTTCTTCCGGAGTGTCACATCGAACTGGCCGATGTACCCCTCGACCGCTTCGACCTCATGGTAGGTCAGGAGCTCGATATTCTCTGCCCTGCCTACATCCACCATCTTGGGGGTGAGGATGCACTGGGAGCAGTCCAGGGTCGGGAAGGTCTTGTCCAGCTGGGACATCCTACCGCCGATACTCGGGTTCTTCTCCACAAGGTAGGTCTTGATCCCGGCGTTTGCCAGGTCGAGGGCAGCCTGCATCCCTGCTATCCCTGCACCGACCACCATGGCCGCATGCTCGACTGGCACGCTCTTTGGAGTCAGGTCCTGGAGGAGCGAGGCCTTTGCCACCGCGATCCGGATGGCGTCCTTGGCCTTGTCGGTCGCGCCCGCGGGATCGTGCATGTGCACCCAGGTGCCCTGCTCCCGGATATTGGCCATCTCGAACCTGAAGGGGTTGAGCCCGCCCTCCTTGGTGGCTCTGCGGAAGGTCGGTTCATGGAGCCGGGGAGAACAGGCCGCAACAACGGTTCCGGTCAGGTTCTTCTCCTTGATGGCATCGGTGATCTTCTTCTGACCAGGTGTGGAGCAGACGTACTGGTAATCCTCGGCATGCTCCACGTTCGGCACGGTCTTCGAGTACTCCACGAGGGCCTTCACATCGACTACACCCGCGATGTTGGTCCCGCAGTGGCAGATAAAGACGCCGATTCTTGCCTTCTGGGGTGTTTCTTTCTGCTTGGTATTCTTTGTTTTTGTCTCAGCCATCTTTGCACCTCACAGGATCTTCTTTAAGAAGGGGTCCACAGGGATGGCATGCATGTCGAGGGCGAGGTCCGTGGGGCTCATCCCCTGGGCCAGGCCGAGGAGTTCGTTGTAGTGAAGGACAGGGAGCCCCCACATCTTCCCGAACTTCTCCTTGATCTCGATCTGCCCGCGGTCGAACTGGAGCTGGCAGAAGGGGCAGACCTCGGTCACCGCATCGGCCTTTGCTTCATGCAGGTACGTGAGCTTCTCGTTCGTGATGTCGATGGCATGGACGAGATCGTAGCCACGGACACCTCCTCCTGCACCGCAGCACTGCATCTTCTTTTTGTACTGGATCGGTTCGGCCCCGAGGGCTGCAACAAGCTCCTCGATCCACATGGGGTTCTCGGTGTCACCAAAGTGCCGCTCCTTCTTGGGCTTCATCAGGTGGCACCCGTAGTGGACACCGATCCGGGTGCCGGTCAGGGGCCGGGTAACGCTCTCCCGGATCCTGTCAGGGCCGCAGATCTTCGGGTCAGAGTAGAGCTCGATGAGATGGAAGACATCGATTGTACCCTTGAACTCCATCGTGCCTTTCTTCGTGGGGTCCATAGGATCGGGAACGGTCTTTAACACCTCGTTCACCATGTCCCTGAGCTCGTCGTGGTGCTTCAGCTTCTCGTTCACCTCGTAGATGGACTTGTAGCACCCGTTGCACTCAAGAGCAATGTCCATCCCCATCTTCTCGGCGATGACGACGTTCCGTGCCGCCATGGCGTACCAGACATTGAGATCGATAGAGCCGAATGCGCCTGGTGCAGGGCAGCAGCTTGCACCCTTCATGGGGTGGAGGTTGATCCCGAGTTTCTTGCTGCACGCAATCCCTGCAGACTCGCAACCCGGGTACCTGTTCGGGGCGATGCATCCAAGGAAGAGGGCATAGTCATGTCCCTTGGCCTCAGCCATGCTTCTCAGCCTCCGCAACGATCCTGTCGGCCGTTTCCTTCACATGCCAGTGGTCAATGATCTGGCGTATGCCCGGGAGGAACTCAGGATAGGAGTGGGTTGTGGGCGGGTCCTTGGCGAGACCGAGGCGCACCCGTACCGCACGGTTCACGTCGTTGTTCGGCACACCGTGGCCGGACTGGTAGATGGCCTGCACGGTTTTTAAGAAGTTGACCGGGACGATCCCCCGCTGGTACGCGAAGTTGCGCATCGCCATGATGACATCGGTCGGGGCGATGTCCCGCGGGCAGCGGTCGGTGCAGCTGTAGCACGTGGTGCAGAGCCAGAGGTCGGGATCGGTGAGCGCCTCGTCGTCAAGGCCCAGGACCTGTCGCCTCATGAAGAGCCGGATGCGGTAGGATGACCGCGGGGCAGAGACGCACGAGCCCGTGCATGTGCCGCACTGGAAGCACATGTGGTTGACCGTGCGTGAAAGGTCATGCACCTTCTTCGTGAAGTCAGGGTTGCTGTACTCCCGGTAATAGTACCGGTCCTTGAGCTTCTCCTCCATTTTCGGATCTGAGTAACCTTTTGCCTTTGCCATGGTGATACCTCACGCCTTCCCGAGCATCTTCACCTGCACCTCGCCGGGCTGGACGTCCTCCTTCACCTTGGAGGTGCGCTTCGTGAAGAGCTTCTCCTCGATCTTCTTGAACAGGTCGGTCTCTGTGCCCTTGAACCGGATGCTCTTTCTCTGCAGCACGATGATATCCTCGCCCGGACATGCGGCCACGCAGGCCCCGCAGAACATGCAGAGATCCTTGTTCACCGCGATCTTTGCCTCCTGCTTTCCCTTGAGCTGTGCTGCAGGGGGCGGGGTTGGGAGGTAGATGGCGTTGCAGGGGCAGATCTCGACACAGGTGGAGCAGCCGGCCGGGCACTTCTCTGGGAAGAACTCGATCTCGCCGTCAAAGAGCTTCTCGACGGTGATGGCCTCGGTCGGGCAGTTCCTGCTGCACCAGGTGCAGGTGCAGCAGAGGTCGTTGTCGATCTCCACCTTGCCCTCGACCTTGTCGCTCTCCATGGTCCGCTCGACGGTGATGCACTCCTCAGGGCAGACCTCGACGCAGACCTTGCACGCGTCGCACTTGGTCTCATCCCAGGGGAGGCCGGTCTTGGGATCCTTCACGGCCTCCACCTTTCCGGTCTCCGCGGTGAAGGCCTTCTTCTTCACGGTTATGGCCGGGCAGAGGTAGCCACAGAGGCCGCAGACCGTGCACTTCTCCATATCCACCTTGAAGTCGGTCTTGGACTTGATAGCGAGCTGCCGTTCCTTGCCTTCCTTGGAGGCTCCTTCGTAGAGCGGGACATCCCTCTTGATGGCGTCCCTGGGGCAGACGTCCTCGCAGAGCGTGCACTTGACGCATTTCTCGTCATCGATCTTCGAGACCTGGTCGTACTGGGGGAAGCCCTCCTTCTCGATGATGGTGTATCGCTCGACACCATCGATAGTGAGGGAGAGGGCCGAGAACGGGCACATCACCGGGCAGACACCGCAGTACGAGCACTTCACCTCGTCTATATCGACGGGGGCTGCATAGTCCACGGCACCCCTGCGCACGGCACCGACCGGACCCCACTTGATCGCCTCTTCAGGGCAGGACTCGATGCAGATGCCACATCCAGTACAAACATCCACGTTCAGGATCAGGTTGTTCGTGGTCTGGAGGAGCTTCTGTTCCTGGATGATCTTCTTGCCATCCTTCTGGAACTCGATCCTCTTCGAAAACTTCGGGTACAGGGTCATTTCTCACTTCACTCCGTTACATACACAACGGTAGGCTTTGATCCAGCCTCCCAGCGTCCTTTCAACCGGATAACATCGTAGGGGCATGCTTCCACGCAAACGCCGCATCCGGCGCAGAGCTCGGACTTGACGTCCAGAGTGATGGCCTTGCCATCCCTCACACTGTAGATCTTCTCCTTGGTGACAGGATCCACGGTATGAAGCTCCAATGCGTTCACGGGGCATGCAACCACACAGTTGTTACAGCCGGTACAACGGTCCAGATTCACGTGTACTGCGAATGCCATGTTTGCACGCACCAGCTCTATCGATTTGAAAATCGATCACCAATCAGGTGGTCGAAGCCGGTAATTAAATCTTCTGAAAACTCGCAGGGAGCGTATTTTGCACAGGTTCCTGCAAAGGCCCCCAGAAGATCTATATTTTATTTTTAATTTTTCGAGCTTATTAAGTATATGCAACGATACTTTTTCCACTCCAACCTGCCGGGAAGCGATAGGGTTTTCCTTTTGATTCAGACTTGGAACAGATCAATGTCGAGATCATCGCGGAATTTTTCATGATGTGTTCGTTTTTTTGCGCGGTTCAGAATATCGTCGCGCATGAAAAAACGGTAGGTTTCCTCTACTAAGTCGAGAAACGATAACAAAATACACTTTTCCGATAAGATTCGTTTGTATCTCGTCCCCAAAATATTTCATGAATCTACGAGAAAAGGTTGTTAATGAACCTCAAATGAAAACATTCTTCTCTCGCCCCGGGTAATTTGTGGTGAAAAGGAGTGAGATATTTTGGAGATTAATGGCGTCATAATCGATGATACCTATGCAGAGGCGTTCCCGATCTTCATTTCCCGCGTTACTGTTACCGGTGCAACCAAGAGCTGGGCTCACAAGGCTTGCACCGAAGCCACGGGTTTTGCAACGTCCTGCATCGGTTGCTCGGCAGAGGCAGGCATCGATTACTACCTGCCGCCCAATGAGACCCCCGATGAAAGGCATGGGTATTCGCTCCTCATCTGCAACCCCAAGAAGGATAAGCTGAAGGAGCAGCTCATCGAGCGGATCGGTGAGTGTATTCTCACAGCTCCCACAACCGCGGTATTCAACGGGCTTCCTGACGCGCCAGAGAAGCTTCCCGTGAAGCTCCACTTCTTTGGAGATGGCTATGAGTACCAGGTGAAGGTGGGGGACCGGTCCTGCTGGGCCATCCCCCTCATGGGAGGGGAGTTCATCACCGAAGAGGAGTTTGGCGTTGTGAAGGGAATTGCAGGAGGGAACTTCTTTATCATGGGTGAAAACCAGATGGCTGCCCTTACCGGGGCCGAGGCGGCTGCTGAAGCCATCGAATCGGTCCGCGATGCCATACTCTCCTTCTCCGGTGGAATTGTGGGGAGCGGCTCCAAAGTTGGATCCAAGAAGTACCCCAAGTTCATGAAGGCCTCGACGAATGAGCAATATTGCCCGACCATCCGGGACAAGGTACCTGACACCAAAGTCCCGCCGGGCATAAAAAGCATTTACGAGCTGGTTATCGATGGTATTGAGGCGGAGAACGTGAAGAAAGCGATGCGAGTCGGGATCCGGGCCGCCTGCAGGATTCCTGGTGTTAAAATAATCAGTGCCGGAAACTATGGCGGCAAGCTCGGCCCCCACCAGTTCAGGCTCCATGACCTCTTCTGAACCTCTTTCTCTCTTCTCTTTGATCCCAAATCGATGATCATATATATCGTTATGAACGATTATCTTGTTAACGATAATTTCGTTTACAAACTCCGGATCCATGTGCCCGGGAGCCCCCGTTCATCCGGGAGAAGCAGGGAGAGAGAGCGGATATGGAGCGGATCGCCGAACCCTACATCATCCACTATCCCCAGATTGTCGGGGTTGCGGACCCTTCCGGCACACGAGTCGAGGTCGTGGAGTTCTTCGACTGCACCGGCGGGGCGATGTGGGCGAGGCACCATTACCGGAAGAGCCCGCTCGTCGAATCGGCCCGGACCATAGGGGCCACCACCCGGTATGTCCTGCGGACCGGTTCGGCATCCCTGGATCTCGAAGGATCCACCTTCGCCGCTGGCATCTCGGAAGTCCGTGTCAATGGGAAGGAGATCGCGGTCACCTACATCGGCCTGGGGGGCGGCGGTGTCGGGGCCTCCATCTGCCGGTCCACGGCAAAGGGGGTGAACCGCTGCACCTGCGACCCGTCCGGCGGGGGCAAGGTTGCGGGTTCAACGGTCTGGCTCCCCCGCCGGGAGAGGCTCCTTATCGGTATCGATGATACGGATACCCCCGACGAGGGAGCCACGTGGACCCTTGCCCACAACATCGCAAAGGTGGTTGAGGACGACCATTCCCGGTACCTCTCCCATACCCTTGTCCAGCTCTTTCCGGTTCCCTACCGAACCAAGAACTGCGTTGCCACGGTCTGCGAGTTCGCCACCTCGGATGCAAAGCCCCTTGTCGAGAGGTTCCACGGGCTCCTCAGGAAGTACACGCTCTCGGAAAAGACCGGCATGGCAGTCTATCAGGGGTTCGATCCCTCGTCCCTCCTTGATTTTGGCCGGAAGGTCAAGCGGGGTGAGGTGACCGACGCGGATCTCGATGAGGCGATCCAGGGCTCGGTGGAGATCGTGATGGACGGGAGGGGGAAGATCGGTGCCGTGGCCGCCATTCCCTTCTACACGAATTATGACGAGGCGCTTCTCGCATGGACTGGAAACGGCTGAAGGCTGAACTCCTCGCGGCGAACACGGTGAGGCTGGAGGGTGAGCCATGCACCGGTTTCATCTCCCGCTCAACCGCCGGCCCAACCGCAGGAGGGGAGGGATCGGTCTTCTTCTCGAAAGACGGCCGGCGGGTCCGGCTCTCGGTAGCCCGTGAAGGACGGGTGCGGCTCCACCATCATGGGCAGGGCCGGGTGACCGTCCGACTCGGGGACCTGGAGATCAAGGGAAAACTCGAACCTGCGGGGCTCCACTGCCCAAGGCAGGCATACGTGAACGTGAGCGAGCGTTGCATCTTCCGCTGCAGGTACTGCACGGTTCCCCTCCTTGGCGGAGGAACCAAGGACCCGGCAGTCATCGAGGCGAGGGTCCGCGGGGTCCTCGACAGGGTCGATGCGATCTCCATCACATCGGGGGTATCGGACTCCCTCGAGGCCGAGGAATGCCGGGTCCGTACCCTGGTGAAGCGCCTCGTGCCTCTCGGGAAGCCCGTGGGGGTCTCGATCTACCCGATGCCGGAGACCCCGCAGCGGCTCCATGACCTGGGCGTTGCCGAGGTGAAATGGAACCTGGAGGCCGCGACCCCGGCACTCTTTGCCCGGATGTGTCCCGGCCTGGATTACCCTGCCATCCGGGCTGCCCTCGACCGGTCGGTGGAGATCTTCGGCGAGGGGGCGGTCTACTCCAATGTCCTCTTCGGCCTCGGGGAGAGCGACGAAAACCTGGAGAGGTGCATCGAGGATCTCACCGATTCGGGAATCATACCGGTCCTCCGGCCCCTGAACCCCGCTGCCGAGCTCTCAACCGTCCCCCGGCCCTCGGCAGAACGGATGCTCAAGGTCTGCGAGATACACGAGAGGGGACTTCGCCGCCATGGTCTCGACACCAGAAAGGCACGGACCATGTGCACCGCATGCACAGGGTGCGACCTTGTCCCGGGGAGGGATACATGAAGGGTGAGGAAGTCCTTGCCGGGGCGATCCGCAACTCGGCTGACCGGGCCTATACCATCCCGGGCTACCCGGTCACCGGCCTCGCGAGGCTTCTTTCGGCGGAGCTCGTGGTGAACGAGAAGGTAGCGCTCGAGTATGCCCTCGGGGAATCCCTGAAAGGCCGGAGGAGTGCCGTGGTTGTGAAGAACGTGGGGCTGAATGCCTGCGCTGACCCCCTGGTGAACGCAACCACCCAGGGGCTCCGGGCGGGTGTGGTGGTGGTGGCAGGCGATGACCTGCAGGCGCAGGGTTCCCAGAATGTCCAGGACTCGCGCTACTACGGGGAGCTTGCCCAGGTCCCCGTCCTTGAGCCGGACAGGACAACATGCGCAGCAGCGGTGGAGGAGGCATTCCAGGCATCGGAGCGGTTCTCCCGTGTGGCGATCCTGCGGGTCACCCCGCCGCTTCTCGAGGAGGAATGTGATCCCGGGAAGGTCGAACGCAGGAATTTTACAGGCTCCCTTGCGGATCCTGACCTGACCATGCGGGGCAGGACCATGGCGGCGGATCGGAGGACCCGGGAGCTCTTCCTCTGGTCGCTTGAGAACCCCCTGAACCGCATCGGCCAGGGAACAGGAGTATCCGTCGGAGGCGCAGCCGGTCGGAGTGAGAACCGGGTGGTGACCGTTTACCCGCCCCCTGTGCATCCGGGTCTTCTCACCAGAGTAACAGAGCTCGGCCGCCCTTTCCTCAGGGAGCACCGCTCACTCGAGCCGCCTCCTGATCCCGGGGAGCCCGAGCGGTTCTCCAGCCGGGGGCATTACCGTACCTTCTGCCCGCACTGCCCGTTCAAACGGGTTGTGGCGATCCTCAAGGAAGGGAGGCTTCAGGCGGTCTGCGATATGGGCTGCTCCGTCCTTGCCATGAACCCGCCTTTCCAGGTGGGAGTTGCAGCCTATGGCCTCGGTTCGTCGGTGGCCGTGGCGGCAAGATCGACGGGGATAGCCCTCTGCGGGGATTATGCCCTCCTGCACTCCGGGTTAAACGCCCTGGTGGATGCCTACGAGAAGCATCTCCCGCTCCTCTGTATCGTACTCTCGAACAGCCGGCTCGGGATGACCGGGGGCCAGTCGGGGTATGATCCGGTGCCCTACCTCTCGTGGGCCAACCCCGTGGTCATCCCTGCTGATACTCCGGATCTCTTCCGGATTCTCGAACCGGGAGAAGGACCAAAGACGGTTGTGGTCGAAGTGATGTGCCCTGAGGGGGAATCGTATGAACGCGTGGCATGTTGAGATCTGTGACGTGACGCTCCGTGATGGCGAGCAGACCCCGGGTGTCTCCTTCACCCGTGAAGAGAAGATGAACATCGCCCAGGTCCTTGACCAGGTCGGGGTCGAGGTCATCGAGGCGGGGTTCCCGATCACCTCGGCCTACGAGAAGCAGTGCGTGACCGCCGTCTCGAACCTCGGCCTTTCTGCCCGGATCTGCTGCCTCGCCCGTGCAAGAAAGGAGGACGTCGAGGCAGCCATCGACTGTGGCGTGGACATGGTCTCCATCTTCATCGCGACCTCTGACCTGCACATCCGTACCAAGTACCGGAAACCCCGGGACCAGGTCCTCGCCGGGGCCCTCTCCATGGTCGAGTTCGCCCATGACCACGGCCTCCAGGTGAGGTTCGCTGCAGAGGATGCATCCCGGACCGATCCCGTCTTCCTGAAGGAGGTCTTTACCGGGGGCGCAGAACACGGGGCAGACCTCCTCTCATTTGCAGATACCGTCGGCTACCTCACCCCCCTCCAGGTGCATGCCATCATATCCGAGATGGTCACATGGGCAGGGAAGCCCCTCTGCATCCACTGCCATAATGATCTTGGGTGCGCGACGGCGAACACCATCACGGCCGCCGAGGCAGGGGCCTTCCAGCTCCATACCACGGTGAACGGTATCGGCGAGCGGGCAGGGAATGCCGCCCTGGAGGAGGTCCTTGTCGCCTGCAGGCTGAAGGGTGGGGTGGAGCGCTATGACCTCACCCCGATCAAGCGCCTCTCCCAGCTCGTGGAGGCCTACTCCCGGATCCCCGTGGCAAAGACCAAGGCGGTCGTCGGGGAGAATGCATTTGCGCACGAGAGTGGCATCCACATCGCGGCGATCCTTGAGGACCCCCTCACCTACGAGTTCGTCCCCCCCGAGCTCGTGGGGAGGGAGCGGAAGTTCATCCTGGGCAAGCACTCGGGGCGCCATGCCCTCGAGCACGAGGTCGCGAGGCTCGGCTACAGCCTCTCCGATGCCCAAATCTGCCACGTGCTGGACAGGGTGAAGGTGTACAGCGAACACAAGTGCACCATCACCGACGAGATCCTCCTCGAGCTCGTCAAGAACGAACAGAAGGGATCGCCCTGATGGCTACCCTGTCGGAGCGCATCCTGGGGGGCCCTGCCGGAACCTACGTAGACGTCCGTGTGGACCGAGCTTTTGCCCACGACGGTACGGGAGTTCTTGCCCGGGAGGCCTGGTGCGAGATGGGGTGCCAGGATCTCAGGAACCCCGGGGGCACGTATATCTTCTTCGACCATATCGCGCCTGCCAACAACGGGACCACCGCCACCCTCCAGGCAGAGCTCCGTTCCTTCGCGAAGGCCAGGGGCCTCCACTTCTCCGACGTGGGCGGGGGCATCTGCCACCAGCTCATGGCCGAGGGGATCGTGCTCCCCGGGGAGGTAGTGGTGGGGGCTGACTCCCATACCTGCACCCTCGGGGCCTTCGGGGCCTTTGCCACCGGCGTCGGGGCAACGGATATGGCCGCCATCTGGGCCTCGGGAGGGACATGGTTCCGGGTCCCGGAGACGATTGCCATCCGGCTTACGGGTGACCTCAGGGGTGCCGCCGAGCCAAAGGATCTCGCCCTCGCCTATGTCCGGGATCTTGGAATGGATGGGGCCAACTATCGCGCCATCGAGTTTGTCGGCGAAGGCGTGAACGGGATCCCCATGCCGGGGAGGCTTACCTGCTCCAACATGGCGGTGGAGGCCGGGGCGAAAGCCGGGCTCTTCTACGCCGATAACGAGACGGTCTGCTACCTGGCCGAATACGGCCTTTCAGCCGCCCCTCAGGTCCGGGAGGACTGCACGTACGTAGTGGTGCTGGACATCGACCTGTCGGAACTCCCCCCTCTCATCGCATCCGGTCACCGGGTGGATAAGGTCCAGGAGGTGGCCGCACTGGCAGGGACACCCGTCGACCAGGTCTTTGTCGGTACATGCACCAACGGGAGGATCGGAGACCTGGAGCGCCTCGCCGGGATCCTCCGCGGAAAGGAGGTCCGGGTGAGGACCATCGTCGTCCCGGCATCGCGGCGGACCCTCCAGGAAGCGACCCGGACGGGGGTGGTGGACGCCCTGCTCTCCGCCGGATGTGTCGTCGGGGTGCCCGGCTGCGGGCCGTGCCTGGGCGCCCACCTGGGTGTCCTCGGGGAGGGGGAGGTCTGCCTCTCCACGGCGAACCGCAACTTCACGAACCGGATGGGTGTCGGGGGCGAGATCCTCCTCTCCTCGGTCGCCACCGCAGGCGTCTCTGCGCTTCGCGGGGAGGTCACGGTTCCGGAGGCTGCAGATGTACGGTGAAGGGAGGGCCGTCTGCGTCGGCCGGGACATGGACACCGACCGGATCATCGCCGGGCGCTACCTCCGGACCAAGGACAGGAATCTCTGGGCTGCCCATGTCTTCGAGGACCTCGATCCCTCCCTCGCAGGGCGCCTGCGCGGCACGGTGGTCATTGCCGGCTCGAACATGGGCTGCGGGTCCTCGCGGGAACAGGCGGCAATCGCCCTGAAAGCCGCAGGGGTGGTGGGAGTGATCGCGCCGAGCTTTGCCCGGATCTTCTTCAGGAACGCCATCAACATCGGGCTGCCTCTCGTGGAGTGCCCGATATCCTGCAAGGAAGGTGCCCGTGTGCGCTTCAACCTCGAGGAGGGGTGGGCAGAAGTGGACGGGCAACGGTGCACCGCGCGGCCCCTGTCACCGAAGATGCTCGAGATCCTGAGGGCAGGAGGGCTCGTGGCCTACTGGAGGAACCACCGGTGATCTTCCCCGGGCATTGCAAGGAGGTAGGGGTAGTATCCGGGAAGCCCTGCGGAGAGAGGGTGTATTTTCTCACCCGGTACCTGATACGGGAGAGTCCTGAAGGGACCGAAGTACTCGAGGTGGAACAGGACCCTGGCGACAGGGGTCCCATGCGGAGGGTTGCATCACTGCGGACCCTGGCGGCGGGGGATGAGGTGGTGAGGCATCCAGATCCGGTGAACCTCCATGACAGGACCGCACTCCTTCACCTCGCCCTGGCATCAGGGTGTCGATGCACCATCTTCCGGGGGCTTGACGAGCATACCACCTTCATCTGCGATCCCGATCCATCAGGCCTTCTCACCCTCCATATCTATGATATCACGCCCCCCAGACCCCATCTCTCGGCCACCATCCACGAGCTGGAGAGGGCCGGGCTTTTCGGCGAATTATCCGTGACCTTCGTCCACCATGTGAGGGATATCCGGGAGATCGGGGCGGATGTCTACCCGTGCAGGGCAGCAGGTTTCTCCCGGACCCTGGACTCGGATCCTGTCGGGGAAGGCGATACAGTGGCGGGCTGCATGACGGGCACCCAGATCCTAAGGGAGTGCGGGAGGACGGGCGTTTTTATGAAGGAGATATGCCCCCTTGAGTCAGTCGTGGAGGAGCCTTTCATCGCCCGTTGCTGCCGGAGCGAGCGGGAAGGAGTCAGAGAGTTCCAGGGAAGGTTTGGCGGCGTGGTCCACTGGGGAGCGACTCCAGGGACCATCGCGGATACGGTGAAGAACGTGGTTGAAGGATGGAGGAGCCATGCCAAGGATCGCAGTTGTTGAAGGGGACGGCATTGGCCGGGAGGTGATCCCGGTGGCCCAACAGATCCTCGCGGCAGTCCGCCCCGACCTCGAGTTCTTCCCTGTTGAGGTGGGCTACGGGAGGTGGGAGAGGACAGGGGAAGCCATCACCTCCGCCGATATCGGGACCCTGAAGAGGGCTGCCGCCATCCTCTTCGGAGCCGTCACCACCCCACCGGATCCCAACTACCGGAGTGTTGTGGTGCGCATGAGGAAAGACCTGGATCTTTACGCCAACGTGAGACCGGTGAAGGGGAATGCCGCTGATATCGTGATCGTCCGCGAGAACACCGAAGGACTCTACTCCGGGGTCGAGGAGGTCGGGCCTGACCGTGCCACAACACTCCGCATCGTCACCCGGAAAGGGAGCGAACGGATCGCCCGCTTTGCGAGCAACCTCGCGAAGGCGCGGAGGCACCTGACCATCGGCCACAAGGCCAATGTCATCAAGGCCGATACCCTCTTCCGGGATGTCTGCATCAGTGTTGCGGCGGAGGCGGGTGTCCCCTTCCGGGAGAAGTTCATCGACGCCCTCTGTCTCGATGTCCTCCAGCATCCCCGCGATTACGATGTCATCGTGACCGAGAACATGTTCGGTGATATCCTCTCCGACGTCGCCGCGTACCTTGTCGGGGGGCTTGGCATGCTCCCCTCGGGGAACATCGGTGATCGCTACGCCCTCTTCGAACCGGTCCACGGGAGCGCTCCGAAGCATGCGGGGAAGGATACCGCAAACCCCATCGCTGCGATCCGGAGCAGCGCCATGCTCCTCGAGCACCTTGGGGACAGGGAGAATGCGGTGCGGATAGAGAGGGCAGTCGAACGGACGCTGGAATCAGGGGTGAAGACCCGTGACCTGGGAGGCAAGGCGGGGACAAGGGAAATGGGGAAGGCCGTTCTTGCCGCTCTGGAACAGTGAATCCGGCTGGTTCAAAGAGATGGAAACGTGAATCTCGGACTGCAGATTGCCCTGGTTCCGGTCGGAGAGGTGAATCAGACCCTCCTATCCTGGCTGAAGGAGGATCTCCCGGGGATCTTCTCTGCAGACATCGAAGTGTACCCGGCCCTCCCGCTCGGCCCGGATCATTTTGCGAAGGACCGCGGGCAGTACCTTGCAGACGGCCTTCTCGATGCGTTCTCCCGAGTTGTTCCCATGGCCGGAACCCTGCTGCTGGGCATCACGGAGACGGACCTCTTCTCGCCAGGAATGAACTTTGTCTTCGGTATCGCGAACAGGGGGAGAGCCCTGATCTCCACCTTCCGGCTCCGGCCGGAGTTCTTCGGGCAGGGACCGAATCCAAAGATCTTCAGAAGACGGATTCTCACTGAGGCAGTTCACGAGCTGGGGCATGCCCTGGGCCTCCCCCATTGCGAATACCCGGGCTGCGTGATGTACTTCTCCAACTGGATCGGGGATACGGACCGGAAAGGGCCCGGGTTCTGCTTCATGTGCGCGAGGACGCTGGAGCGGATGATGGTGACGAGGGACGGTCACGCAGGAGAAAAAATGGAAAGGTGAAGCAATTCGGGTTACCCATCACGGCGGGTTGCATGCAGGATCCCCATGACCCCCATCACATCATGGCCTGGCATGCGCTCGATCTCGAAATCATAGTGCCGGCTGAGGTACTCGAGGAGCGCCTGGCTGGGCGGCCCGCCGATGGGGGGAATGTGGAGTTCCATCTCGATCCTCCGGATGCCGGCCAGATCCTCCGGCCTGATCAGCCATTCGCCCCCCTCGCAGTCGCATTTCAGGAAGTCGCAGCCGCCAGACATCCCGATGATCTGGCGCAGGGCAAAGGTGGGCACAGTTACCCTGGCCTCATCCCAGGAGATCTCCGAGGGACTTCCATCCCCAAGCGCTCCCTCGATGACCTTCACCCGGACTTTGTTCAACCGGATATTCTCACGCAAAATATCCGAGGACACAGGTTCGACAGCTGTGACATGGTCCGAATACCGTGCTGCACGGATGCAGAATGCTCCCACGTTTGCCCCGATATCTAAGACGATATCCTTCGACCGGATATCATCGAACCGGTACTCATCGATGTCCGTGATCTGGCGGTAGGGAAGATCCCGCCTCGCGAACCTGACAGGACGGGCACCTGCCATTGAGGAACCCGGGCTGACGGCATCTCCTGACAATCTCCTCCGCATGCGCCGTACGAGTTCTTTCCACACCAGTATCACGCACCCCGCTGCCAAGAACGGGCGGATGAGAGAAAAATGTGCAAGGAAATAAGGATTTTCTTTATGGAACTGGTGGTGCAGGCGGCTGGGCCTCACCGGTCTCATAGATGAGGGTAAAGTACCGGGCGGAAAAAACGGTGAGGAGGGGCCCCAGGCAGACAGGTACGATCCAGCCGACGTACGGGATGATGGCCGGAATCGAGATGACGAGGTTGAAGAATAATGATGCGAAGAAGAAGAGGACGAGCGCGATGAAGTAAGTCCCCCACCCGATCCTCCGGATGATCGCGGAGATGGCAGAATATCTCCAACCCTCGACCATGCTCCCGGTCCGGGCGAACCTGATGGCACCCATAGTCACATAAAAGGCTGCGATGATGAGAAGGGCCAGTGCGACGATAAGGAGGACAAGACCGGCGAGGATGATGAGGATAGTACTCCTGAAGTTCGCAAAGAGCCCGGGCCAGATCACCCCTCCAAAGGCGATGAGGAGTAACAGGAGCATCAGGATGATCGCCGGCAGGAACCAGACCAGCATCACGATGTTTAGCTTGATCCCGTCAATGAAGAGGGATGTCCACCCGGCGAAGTCAGGAGCAGGTTTCACCCCGTGATAAATCCTCACCATGTATCCTGATAGAAAGAACGAAGCTAGGATCCCTCCAAGGACGAGAACTGCAAGATACCCCCAGGGTACCAGTTCCCAGTGGATCTTTGTGCCGGTCATGATCTTCTGGGGATCGAAGACGAACCTCACCAGGGCGAGGGGCAGGGAGAGGAGGATGAAGATCAGCCACCGTACCCAGTGCCCGACGAATGTTTCCCGTGTGTATTCAATCGAGTCATTGAAGAGCTTCTCAAATTCCATGGAGCACCTGATAAAGAAAGGGGGGTTTGCATCGAATTAAGGGTATGGGTACCCGGGCCGGTTCTCCCTTGTCCATCGCCGGACGCGGCCCGACAGGAGCGGCCGGAGAAACTATAATACTCGAAAAAGGGTTACAAAGGTGTGCAATGAAGAACGCCTTTCATGTGATGATCATCCCAACGCTGGGCTGTCCGTCCCGGTGCAGCTACTGCTGGAGCTCGGAGGAGGGCTCCCCCGTTATGACCATCGATACGGTGAGGGAGATCGTTGCATGGCTGAAGGATTTCCGCACCGACCGGGTCACCTTCACCTTTCACGGCGGGGAACCGCTCCTCGCGGGCGCTGATTTTTATCGGCAGGCCCTCCCTCTCCTTGCCGAGGGCCTGAGCCACCTGAATCCGGAGTTTGCCCTCCAGACCAACCTCTGGAGGCTTACGCCGGAGCTCGCTGATATCCTCGCGAAGTACCATGTCCCGATAGGTTCCAGTATCGACGGGCCGAAGGAACTGAACGACTTCCAGAGATCGGAAGGCTACTTCGAGAGGACGATGCAGGGCTACGAGATCGCAAAGGCCCATGGTCTCCATGTGAGGTTCATCTGCACCTTCACCTCCCACTCGGTCAAATTCAGGGAGGAGATCTTCAATTTCTTCCTGGAGAATGGCCTGACCCTCAAATTACATCCTGCCCTGCCTTCGCTCCGCTCAGAGGATCCCAAAAAATGGGCACTGGACCCCGATGAGTACGGGGAACTGCTCGTGTACCTCCTGGATAAGTACCTCGAGCACCTGGACGAGATCGAGGTCATGAACATCAACGACCTTGTCCGGTGTGTCTTCACCCGCCGGGGGAGCGTCTGCACCTTCGTGGACTGCATGGGCAATACCTTCGCCGTGGGGCCCGACGGGAGCATCTACCCCTGCTACCGGTTCGTCGGGATGCCGGAGTGGGTCATGGGGAGCGTGTACGACCATCCCAGCATGGAGGATCTGAAACGGTCACCTGCCGGGCAACTGATGGAGCGGTTCAGGGAGTACGTGGACAAATCCTGCGGAGAATGTGCACACATCAGGTATTGCCGGGGTGGCTGTCCCTATAACGCCATCGCACCGACGGGAGGTGAGATCAGGGGCGTTGACCCCCACTGCAAGGCCTATAAGAGGATATTTGACGAGATCACTGACCGGCTCAACAGGGAGATGTTCGAGTCCCCGATGATGGAGATGGATCCCTTCTCACCGAGGCCCAGGAAGGGAGCCAGGCGCGGAATCATGAGCATCATCCAGAGAGGGGTTACAGGACGGATCGAGTATCCGTGACAGCAGGAGAGAAACACCCATGGTCTCCGTCGGCGTGCATGTCTCCATCGCAGGCTCCATCGACCTCGCGGTGGACCGGGCGAAAAAGATCGGGTGCGACACCTTCCAGATCTTCTCGAGGAACCCCCGGGGATGGAAGTTCAAGGACCTGACCGAGGAGAAGGTGAAGGCGTTCAGGAAGAAGATGAAGGAGAGCGGCATCGCCACCCCCGTTGACCACATGCCGTACCTCCCGAACCTGGCCTCGCCGGAAGGCGACAACTATGCCCAGTCGGTTGCCACCCTGAAGGCCGAGCTTGCCCGGTCCGGCCAGCTCGGGATCCCGTATCTTGTTACCCATCTCGGGCACCACAAAGGGGCAGGGAAGGAGGCCGGTTATGCGGGGGTGACCGGGGCGATCAACGACGCGTTCTCCACAATGAAGAACGACGTGATGCTCCTCCTGGAGACCACCGCGAATGAGAAGAACAGCGTAGGTGGGACCTTCGAGGATATCCGGCACATCCTGGACGGGATCGGCCAGTCGGAGCGGGTCGGGGTCTGCTTCGATACTTGCCATACCTTTGTCGCGGGATACGAGCTCCGAACACCGGAAGGCCTCGGGGAGACCCTGGACCATTTCGACGAGGTCATCGGGCTCTCCCGCATGAAGGTGATCCATCTGAACGATGCAAAAGGGGAGTTCGGGAGCCACCTGGACCGGCACGAGCACATTGGGATGGGGAAGATCGGCGAGGAGGGGTTCAGGCATATCCTCCACAACCCGGCCTTCTCCCGGCTCCCCCTCATCTGCGAAACGCCGGTAGACGAGCGGAGGGATGACGTAGGGAACATAAGGACAGTCAGGGAACTGGCAGGACCTGAGTGACGAGCCCCGAGAGCCGGCATGAGATCATCTTGGTGAGTGCCTGGATCTCGCTCCTCGCAGTCGCAACCGGCCCCGGATTCGGGAGAGAGATCCGATCAGATCCACTGGTATAAAGAGAGTCCGCCTCCAATAATCTCCCGTGAAGGGGAGGCTTGAGGGATCATCGGTCATCCTGGGGCCCGATGGGGTGGCGCTCCATGAGCAGGGCGGCTTCGGCAGGATGGAGAGGGGGGGCCTCCGGCTCTCGCCCGAGGAGGCCCTGTACCTCGTCTACAGGCAGAAGCTGGAGGTGGAGGGCCATCCCTTCGATCGCCTCCTCTCGGCGTTTGCGGACCGGCCGGGCCTCTTCAGGAGCTACCTTGTGTACCGGGATATCCGGGAGCGGGGTTACGCGGTGCAACCGGGCCTCGGGCACTACCGGCTCTTCCGGAGAGGTGAACGGCCAGGCACCGGCCGCTCCCGGCTCCTCGTCAGGGTCCTCTCGGAACGGGATCTCGTGGACTTCGAGGTGATCCGGACCGAGGTTGAGACATCGGATCATATGCGCAAGGAGCATGTGCTCGCCGTCGTGGATGATGAGGGGGAGCTCACCTACTACGGGGTGAAGATGACCGATCTGGCAACGATCTCGGCCCCTCCGGCCTGCCCCTCCCTTGAGGGACATCTCTTCGGGAGCAATGTCGTCCTCAAGGGTGCAATCCCGGCAGAGATCCGCGAATCATGGTTCGGAACTCCCCTTGATGAAAAGAGGCTCATCCTCTCGCCCGTTGAGACCCTCTACCTGATGCATGGGGGGTGCCTCTCCCTCTCCGGTGAGGTGTCCCTGTCTCCGGCGAAGTTTCTTGAGAGCGCCCTCCCGTCGGACCCCGAGCTTGCTGAGAAGGCTCGCGTCTATGCGGACCTGAGGGACCACGGCTACATCCCGCGAACCGGCTACAAGTTCGGCCACCACTTCAGGGTGTATGCGAGAGACAAGACCCACTCCGATCTCCTCGTCCACGCTGTCCCCCCGGGCCAGACACTCTCCGTCTCTGTCATCTCCCGCTCCGTCCGGCTCGCCCATTCTGTGAAAAAGAAGATGTTGTTTGCCTGCGTACATCCCTCAGGCATCCGTTACATCGAGTTCGGGAGGATGAAACTGTGAGAGGCGAGGAGTCCCGGGGAGCGGTCAACCCCTGGGGGAACAACCAGGCCCAGGATTACCAGTCCATCTTCTCGGAGTTCGGTATCGACCCCATCTCCACGGCGCTCCCGGACCTTTCCGAAATCCCCCCTTTCATCAGGCGGGGGATCGTGGTCGGCCACCGCGATTACCAGGCGGTTGCCAGGGCGATTCGGGATCGCACCCCCTACTACGTGATGACCGGCTTTATGCCGTCGGGCCACCCCCACCTCGGGCACCTCATGGTGATGAAGGAGGTCGTCTGGCACGTCTGTCACGGTGGAACGGGCTACATCGCCATCGCAGACCGCGAGGCCCATGCGGTCAGGGGCATCTCCTGGGAGCAGTGCAGGGTATTCGGCGAGGAGTACCTCAGGTGCCTGTACGCTCTCGGCTACGAGGGGACCACCTACTACCAGAGCGAGAACCATGCCCTCCACGGCCTTGCCTTCGAGGCCTCCACCAAGGTGAACTTCTCGGAGCTCTCCGCGATCTACGGCTTCGGCCCCGATACATCCCTCTCCCATGCCGAGAGCGTCATCACCCAGGTGGCGGACATCCTCTACCCCCAGGTTGACAAGGGCCCAGCTCCCACCGTGGTACCCGTCGGCATCGACCAGGACCCCCATCTCCGCCTCACCCGGGGAATCGCCCACAAGCTCCGGATGTTCACCGTCGAGGAACGGGAGGGGTATGTCTCGGTCAGGTCCAAGAACGCCCCGCAGGAGGCGGTCTCAGCCGTCCACGCGGCATTCCCCGGCTCAAAGAAGTTCGAGGGTCATGTGGATATCCGCGGCTGTTCCCTTCCAGACGTGAAGGAACGGGTAAGGGAGATCGAGCGTGAGCACGGGGGCTACGGGTTCTTCACTCCCTCCTCGACCTACCACATCTTCATGCCCGGGCTCCAGGGCGGGAAGATGTCCTCCTCGGTCCCCGAGAGCCTCTTCTCCTTCGGGGAACCGGACGAGAGCATCGCAAAGAAGGTGAAGAACGCCCTTACCGGCGGGAGGATGACCGTGGAGGAGCAGAAGCGTCTCGGCGGGGAGCCCGACCGGTGCTCGGTCTTCCTCCTCAACCTCTTCCACCTGGTGGAGGACGATCAGGAGCTCGAGGAGATCCGGAAGGCCTGCCAGGGGGGATGTCTTCTCTGCGGGCCGTGCAAGAAGGCGACCCTTGAGAGGGTATGGTCTTTCCTCAGGGATTTCCGGGAGAGGATGGATGCAGCTCAAACCGGAGGTGGGTAAAAGATGGACCTGACTGCGAACGAGAGGAGGCTTCTCCTGGCCCTCGGGAAGAGGAGGCGATCAAGCCTCCCTGGCCTTGCAAAGGACCTGGGAACATCGGAGGAGGCAGTGCTCCAGTACGCCAGGTTACTGAGCGAGCGGGACCTCGCCGGGATCCGGAGGGATGTTCAGAAGAGCTACACCCTCACGGAGGAGGGGAAGGGATACCAGGCAAAGGGACTCCCCGAGCGACAGCTCCTGGAGAGCTTCACAGGGAGCATTCCGGTAAAGGAGCTGCAGAAACATCCCCATGCGAAGCTTGGCATCGGGTGGATGAGGAAGAAGGGCTGGGTCACCATACGGGACGGGATCGTGACGAAGGCAGCTGATGCGCCCCCCGGCCCTGATGAGCTCGCCCTTAGATCGCCCGCTGGAGGGGACGAGGGGGCCCCGATTCTGATCGATCGAGGACTCCTCACCGAGCATGAGGAAGTGACCTTCGAGGTCTCCCTCACTGCGGCCGGCGAGGAAGCTCTTGCGGCCGGTCTCGAATCCGGCGAGGAAGTGGGAACCCTCACAAGGGAGCAGATCCTGTCAGGGAGCTGGAAGACCCTCAAACTCCGGAGATACAGCCTGGAGACCCACCCCAGACCGGTGATCCCAGGGAAGCTCCACCCATACCAGCGCCTCATGGGCGAGATGCGGGAGATCCTCCTCTCAATGGGATTCACAGAACTCTACGGGGGCATTGTCCAGTCGGCATTCTGGAACTTCGACGCCCTCTTCCAGCCCCAGGACCATCCTGCCCGGGAGATGCAGGACACCTTCTACCTCGACGAGTGTGAAGGCCTCCCGCCCCAGTACGGGCGGGTGAAAGCCGTCCACGAGAACGGGGGCGGGACGGGCTCGACAGGCTGGGGTGGTTCCTGGTCCGAGGCCAAGGCAGAGCAGTGTGTACTCAGGACCCATACCACCCTCCTCTCCATCCAGCACCTCGCAGCCCACCGGGAGCCGCCGGTGAAGGCCTTCTGCATCGGGAGGGTGTACCGGCGCGAGGCGATCGATCCCACCCACCTCCCCGAGTTCGAGCAGCTTGAGGGAATCGTCATGGACGAGGGGGTGAACTTCACCCACCTCCTCGGGTACCTGGAGGAGTTCTATCACCGCATGGGCTTCTCGGGCGTCCGGTTCCGGCCCGGGTACTTCCCGTACACCGAGCCCTCCGTCGAACCCGAGGTCTTCGTCGAGGGGCTCGGGTGGGTCGAGCTCGGCGGGGCCGGGATCTTCCGCGAGGAGGTCACCCGGCCCTGGGGGATAGAGCACCCCGTCCTTGCCTGGGGGCTCGGGGTCTCGAGGGTCGCCATGCTCACCCTCGGCCTCAAGGACCTGAGGCAGCTCTACCGGAGCGATCTCGGGTGGATCCGGGAGAGCCCGGTAAGGCGGCCCGGATAGGGGAGGGGCCTCTCCCCGAAAGCATCATTCTTTTATACCTTGCCTCACCGAGTATCTCCTATGGTTCACGGGGAACAGAGTCCGAAGATCAGGGTGCCCCACCGGGTCTATGAGCTCCTCGGGGACGCCCGGCTCACCGAGTTCATGGAGATGACGCGGGAAAACCATGAACGGGGGTTCGTGATGCTCCAGAGCCACCTCCTCCACGAGTCCGACCGGACGGGTGACAGGCGATACCAGGACCTCCTGGAATGGCTGAAGAAGCACAAGCAGGAGTTCTTCTTCGGTGTCTCCTACGGGTTCGAGGACGGGCGGTAAGCCCCCCAGCCCGTGAGAGAAGAAACAATTCTAATATATACCTATCCCGAAGTACTGCTAGCTCAGGACCGACCGACCCCCCTATGAATGCAAAAATCAAGGTTCCCCGGGATGTCTTCGACGTGCTTGAGACCCTGCGAACCGGGGGCTTCCTCGATATTGCGAAGAAGGAGAAGGAGAAGGGGTTCTTAATCGCCCTCACCCACTGCAAGTTCGAGTTCGAGAAGAAGAAGGATGCGAAGTTCATGAACACCTATGAATGGTTAAAGAGGCACAGGGCCGAGTTCTTCTGGGGTGTTCTCGACGGGTTCGAGGTCGGCGGGTAACGGGGGAGGGAGGCACCCCGTGGAGCACGGGGGCCCATGGGGGCCGTTTTCGATAGGTGGCGGTGTCTATGCATGAACGACTCTGACGGGTGCCCCATAACAGGTGTGTATGCCATCCGGTCCGGCTTACCCATCATCGGTCTTGGCATCCTCATCATCCTCTCCGGTTTCATCGGTCTCGTGGTCCCAGGCATCCCGGTTCCTCCCTTCCCCGCAAGGGCGATCTTTGCGGGCTTCGGACTCTTCCTCATCTGGGCCGGTCTCACGAAATAAGAGGGGGTAATCCGTGCACCGGGACAGGAAGGGGGATCAGGAAACACCGGCGACGAAGGTCCAATCCGCCAGAGAGACCCTTCTCACCCATCCGGATCCCTCATCGAGGAGGGGTGCTGCCATCGCCCTCGGTGAGACCCGCGACCAATCTGCTATCGCAGCCCTCGCACAGGCCCTCCGTGATCCCAACAAGGATGTGCGTGCTGCTGCAGCGGCAGGGCTTGCTTCGATCGGCTCACCGGCTATCGGTGCCCTCACCGAAGCCCTTGCGGATGGGAACTGGGTGGTGCGGTACCGTGCTGCCGAAGCCCTGGGATCCATCAGGGATGAGCGTTCTGTCACTGCCCTTATCCATGCTCTGGAGGACAGGCGGGACCATGTCCGGTTCATGGCAGCCAAGGGCCTCGGGAAGCTGGGGGAGAGGCGCGCCATCGGACCTCTCGGGGCAGCGCTTGCAGACGAGAATGAATTCGTCCGCCGTGCAGCGAGAGGAGCTCTCGCATCACTCGGGTAGCAGCACGGCAGGCCGGGATCCCTTCAGACCGGTTTATGAGGAGAATCATGGAATCGATAAGAAGCAGGATATTCCCCTATATACGGCAGATGATAACAGACAGGTTATCGGTGCTCCCCCCGAAAACGGCTGCGTCTATGAGGGCAAGGGCGGCCTCACGGTTCCCCGAAAGCATCGCCAGCTCCCTGAACCGGTCTGGCTCAATGAAGTCATGTATGCCGTCTGATGTAAGGACAAGCACCTTCCCGTCCACATTCATGTCAGAAAGGTCCGGTACACATCCCCTCTCCAGCCCGAGAGCCCTTGTGATGATATTTGACTGGGGGTGGCGGATCGCCTCGCGTTCCCTGAGGTTCCCCGAATCGATGAGCTGCTGGAGGTAGCTGTGGTCTTTCGTGTGCCAGCAGGTTTTTTCGTCGATGACGTAGGCCCTGCTGTCGCCGAGGTTCCCTATGGTGCACCGCCCATCCCGGGAGGCGATGCATGCGGTGAGGGTCGTCCCGGAGTTGACACCCTGCTCCCTGTTATACAGGACTATCTGCATGTTCGCCTCCGCAAAGACCTGCAAGAGGAGGAATTCGGGATCAGAGGAGGAGAGGGCGAGAGCATCGATCCGCTCCAGCTCAGCGATGGCCATCCGGCTTGCCACCTCCCCCCGGGCATGCCCGCCAAGGCCGTCCGCGATACCGAAGATGAGGCAGTCTCCGACGGATCGGGCAAGGATCGAGTCCTCATTCACCTCACGCCCCCCCTTCTCTGAGATCGCGAAGAAGCTGGAATCCGGCAGAAGAACCACCCGGGGAGGCCTGATCCCCCTATCTGGATGGTTACCCACCAACGATTAAATACCTTGTTTGGATCCATGCAGGAGGGGATCAGGCTGCGGGTCCCTCATCCCCCTATATCAAACCATAAATACCCTCATGATCCACCCTTTGCCAATGAGGGATCAGAAGAACCGGGTCCGCCAGGTCATGCGCGAGAGGCGGGAGGCGATGACCACCGGCGAGAGGCTCGACAAGAGCCGTAGGATATGCGGGTGCGTCCGCGATCTGATACGGGATGGCGAGATCGTGATGGTCTACTCATCAAAGGATCTCGAGGTAAATACAAGGCCCCTCATCGGAGATCTTCTTGCATCCGAAAACCCGGTCATCGTCCCGATCATCGTGAAGGAGGACGTGAGCCTCAGGCTCTCTTACCTGAAAGACCCCTCGGTCCTCGTGCCGAGCACCTTCGGGGTCCCTGAACCCATAGGGAGCGAGATCCCGGCCGGGGCCGGGGATGTCGATACCATCATCCTCCCGATGCTCGGGTACGACAGGACGGGGGGCAGGCTCGGGTATGGTGCCGGATACTATGACCGGTTCCTCGCCCGGAACCCCCGGATACGGAGGATAGGGATAGCGTTCTCATGCCAGGAGGCAGAGAAGATCCCGTGCGATGAGAACGATATCCATATGAACGTGATCATCACCGAGGAAGGGATGGTCTACTCTGACGGGATGCGCTAGTTATGGAGATCAACGGTGCAACGATCCTGGATACGTATGCAGAAGCCTTCCCTGTCTGGATATCGAGGATCATCATCACCGCGGTAAGCGGGGAATGGGCATACCGGGCAGCTGTCGAAGCGACAGGGTTTGCGACATCCAGGATCGGGTGCCCCTGTGAAGCCGGGATAGAGGGGTACCTGGATCCAGTTGAGACTCCGGACGGGAGGGCCGGGGTCTCCATCCTCGTCTGCTCAGAGAAGAAAAACCTGAAATCGAATGTAGCGTCGCGGGTCGGCCAGTGCATCCTTCCTGCTCCCACAGCCTCGGCCTTTGACGGATTTCCCGAGGCCAGCTCCCGGTTCCACATCAGGATGCACTACTTCGGGGATTCGTATGAAGAGCGATGCCTCGTTAGGGGCAGGAGCTGCTGGAAGATTCCAACCATGGAAGGGGAATACGTGGGAGAAGAGAGGTTCGGGGCCATTGCAGGGATCGCAGGGGGCAACTTTCTGGTCATGGGGCGGGACCAGCGGTCAGCTCTCTCGGGTGCAGAGGCGGCGGCGGATGCCATCGCGGGGCTGAGGGGTGTCATCACCAGCTTTCCCGGTGGTATTGTCGCGAGCGGTTCGAAGGTGGGGTGCAGAAGCTACCGGTTCCCGATGCCTGCCAGCACCAATCACCCCCTCTGCCCGGCCCTCAAAGGGAGGATCAGAGATTCCCTCGTGCCTGACGGGGTAGGATCCATCTACGAGATCGTCATCAACGGCGTGAATGAAGAGTCAGTGAAGCGTGCGATGAAGAAGGGGATCGAGGCAGCGACCGGAACGGGGAAGATCCTCTTCATCGGGGCGTCCAATTTTGAGGGAAAGCTCGGACCTTACAGGTTCTCCCTGAGGGAGCTCTTCCCGTGAATTTCCCGGACTGATGCGCTGACCAGGTGACAGGATTCAAAAAAAAAGAATGGCCGTGCCCCTTCAGCAGGTCATCCCGGGATCGAACTTGAAGGCCGGGCCGAGTTTCGTGTACTTCCCGGGATTCTCTTCGAACTTCTTCCTGCAGCTCGCGGTGCAGAAATAGTAGGTCTGCCCCTTGTACGATGTCTTCTGGGTCGCACTCTCTTCATCCACCTCGGCATAACAGACCGGATCGGTTGCCATTCCAGACGTCTCCGGAACAACTCTTTCATTGCAGGGAATATATGAACCTGCCGGGTCTGCCTGCTGACAGGATCCATTCAGTGGTCCGGGGTGTATCCTCCCTGCATGCCCGAAACTGTGCTGTCGACAAGAGAGGCTGCAGCGAGGCTCGGTATCTCTCATCTCTACCTGTATTACCAGGACGCGATGATATCCATCACCTTCTCCTCCAGCTCCACGGGCAACAGGCAGAAGCAGTAATGGCATTCCCAGAGGCCGGGGAGAGCCGCCCTGACGGTCAGGAGTGACCCGCATCCCGGGCACCGGAAGAAGGGGTCCCTTGCCATGATGAGAAAGGCAGGGATAGGGATATCAAGTGGGAGCCAGGATGGGGTGAAAGTGACCACCTCTCCCTGGGAGGTCAGGAGATCCTTACCTTCCGTTATCGTACATGCAAATCCGAGATGGTCAGGATCTCCTGCAGCTGAATCCACTGGTACGCCCCGTACAGTCCGATGCCCTCCCAGAGGAAGATCCCGAGCGTGAAGACGATGAAGGAGTCCATGGAGGAGGCGAAACCGATTATGAAAAAAAACCATCCGAGCCATGCGGCGCCGGCGATCGCTTTGGCCGCCGTCCCGCCCCGGATCGATTGCCCGAGGCGTGTCTTCTCTCGGATGGCCGATTCGATGAGCCAGACGCCCCCGCCAAAGGCCGGGAAGAGGAGCACCGCACTGATGAGGTAGACAACCGTCTCAAGGAGCGGCATTGCGCCTCACCTCCCTGAACCATGCGGTGGAAGGCATCCGTTCAACCTCTGCTCGTCCGGTTTTCACGCACCTTGGCACGAGCGCGCTTTAACCTTTTGATTTTGTACAGGACGAAGGATCTCCGGCGAGGATGCAGGGAGAAATTGACCTGGCCGCTCCCAACACGGGAGGGATTTTATCGGCCTTTTCTTTACGAAGAACCGAGCGGTATCCCCCGGTGCAATCCTTTCTCCTTCGCCCACTCCACCGCCTGCCGGTATTCCTCCGCAGTGATCCCACGCCGAAGCCTGGGGAAAAGGGGATTCCCGTCCTCCAGTACCTTCCACGCTGGCCGGTACTGGTCCATGATATTCACGTAGGAATCCGGTGAGATCTCGTTTGCGATGAACTCCATCACCGTCTCTGTCCCGGCGAGGTTCTCCGGGAGCACGAGGTGCCTGATGATGAGCCCTCTCCTCGCGATCCCACCCTCGGTGACGAGGTCTCCTACCTGCCGGTGCATCTCCCGAAGGGAATCCTGCATGAACCGGGTGTACTCCGGAGCACCGGAAAGGGCAAGGGCAATCTCATCGTTCCCGTATTTGGCGTCGGGCATGTAGATGTCAAAGACCCCGTCCAGGAGCCGGATGGTTTCGGGGAGGTCGTACCCGCCGCTGTTATACACGAGAGGGATGGAGAGTCCCCTGGATGCCGCAATCCCAACGGCTGCGAGGATCTGGGGGACGAAGTGGCTGGGGGAGACGAGGTTGATGTTATGGCAGCCCATCCCCTGGAGGGCGAGCATCCGGCGGGCCAGGTGGTCGCAGGAGAACTCCTCGCCGTGGTAGCACTGGCTGATCCCGTAGTTCTGGCAGAATGCGCACCGCATGTTGCACCCTGCGAAGAAGATGGTCCCTGACCCGTGCCTGCCGACGAGGGGCGGCTCCTCTCCGAAATGGGGACCGGAGCTCGAGACCTTCGGGAGAAACCCTCCCCTGCAATACCCGGGCTCCCCCTGTGTCCTGTCCACGCCGCAGTGCCTGGGACAGACGGTGCAGGATGAGAGGAGTTCGCAGGCCCTGGCAATTCGGTCTTCGAGTTCGCCGGTTCCGGCCAGGGCAAGGTAGGACGGGTACGCCGGCATATAGCAACGCATCGATACAGGGGGAAATAAAGATACCATGAAGAGGGAGCGCTCCCCAGTTTCCTGTGCCTATGTTCGAACGGCCCCGTATATCCTATGCCATCATGGTTCTCCTGTTCATCCTGCCCCAGAGCCTCTATGTCATCGGTGATTACCTGGCTGTGGGGATCCGTTTCCCGCTTTTTCGCTACCAGGATTCGAGCTTTGGACCGAGCATCATCTCGGTTATTCAGGAACTCCAGTACGTCTTCAGGGGTACCGTCGGCGGACTCGGGAGTAAGACTGCAATTGCCACCTACCTCTGGCTGGCCGGTCTGGCGGTGCTTTTCGCTGCAGCAGCCCTGATCATATCCTGGCATTTCCTCGACAACTATGACCATGCAAGGTTCCCGGGACCCCTCATCATCATCACGGGGGTTCTCTTCCTCATCTGGGGCATGGTCCAGTACGGCCCCCTCTTCTCGGGTCCCTCAGGCTACTCCGTCCCCGTGGGGGTCCCCATCCTCTGGTACTGCGGTTACCAGTTCATTCAGGCGGCGAAAGCGAAGGAGGAGTAGATTCACTCCTTCTCGCAGGTGATATCCAGTACCCGGTTCTTCACCTGGAATGAGCAGCTCCGCACATCGATCCGGCAGGGAAGGTCCACGACGCTCGTCTCACCACCGAGCGAGATCTCCACGAGGAGGGGCTGGAGGGTTACCGAGGGTTCTGTGATGCTGCCAGGCGGAAGCAGGGCGGTAATATAGAGAACTTCCTCCCCCTCCACCACCTCGAACGGGGTGGCAGGGTGATCATCAGGAAAAAACCGGATCCCGGCCGGTTTGTCACCAGCTACGGTCGCGAGAATGGTATAGCTGATGATCCTGTTATCATCTGATGCCCCCATCTCCCTGATCAGGTCGTCCATGAGCCGTGTTATGGTCCTGAGGAGGTCATCGCGGTTATTCGGCGACATCGATACCCCGGAGCCTGTACTGGGTCCCCTTCTTCTCCACGATCCCCTTGTCCATGAGCCCTTCGAGGAGTATCTCCACGACCTCGCTTCCCATATCCATGAACTCGTGGATCTCCCCGATGGTGAGGTCGTAATGGGAGAGGGCGAGGATGATATCCATCTCCTCATCGGTCGAGATGAGATCTCTCCCCTGCCGGGCCAGGTCGCCGATCTTCTGCTGGATGTCCTGGTCCAGGCGCTCGAGGTTGGTGATGAGCTCCTCCCTCGCCCTCATCATCCGCCGGAGCATGGAGAGGGTGCTCTGCCATGCGGGTATCTCCCTTTCTGCGGGTCTCCCTCCATTCTCCTGCCGCTCGAAACTCACCCTGACCGAGATGTCCCGGGTCAGGTAATAGTACTTCCTCCGCCGGTCATCCAGGTAACTGCCCAGGATCTCCATCTGCTCCATGAGGGCAAGGTGCTCGATGAGGGCCTTGGGGGAGAGGGGGAGCCGCTCCGAGAGCTCGGTGACGAAGCAGGGCTTCTGCCGCAGGAGGCTGATGATGCGCCTCCGGTTCCGGTTCCCCAGGATATCGAGGATCCGGGAGTACTCGTCACTCTCGAGCATCCTAACTAAATGTTAGTGCCTTCTCTATAAAAAAGGGTGATCCCCGGTCACTCGAAGATCCGGTAGTTGGGGGCCTCGTCGGTGATGAGGATGTTGTGCGGGTGGCTCTCGGTATGCCCCGCCTGGGTGATGCGCCGGAAGCGGGCCTTCTCGTGGATCTCGGCGACGGTTGCAGCGCCCACGTATCCCATGGCTGCCTTCAGGCCGCCGATGAGGAGGTAGACCACCTCCTCGATGGGACCGGCATAGGGCGTGATCCCCTCCACCCCTTCAGGGACGAACTTTGTCTTCCCGAACTCCCGTGCCCTTTTCTGGAAGTAGCGGTCGCTCGATTCCCCGCTGCTCATCACCCCGAGGGATCCCATGCCCCGGTACTGCTTGTAGCGCCGGCCCTTCATCACGATGATCCTCCCCGGGGATTCATCGGTTCCCGCGAAGAGTGAGCCGATCATGACACTGTCGGCGCCTGCGGCCATGGCCTTTGCGATATCACCCGAGTAGCGGATGCCCCCGTCGGCGATGACAGGGACGCCGTGGTCCCGCGCCACCTCGGCCACCTCGGCAACCGCGGTGACCTGGGGGACCCCGACCCCTGCTACGATCCGGGTCGTGCAGATGGAGCCGGGTCCGATCCCTACCTTCAGGCCGTCCACGTGCTCCACGAGATCCCTGGCCGCCTGCTCAGTCGCGATGTTCCCTGCCACCACGTCCAGCTCGAGGCTCCCCTTGATCTCCTTCACGGCCTGGACCACATTCAGGTTGTGGCCATGGGCGCAGTCAACGACGATGGCATCGGCTCCCGCATCGGCAAGCATCCCTGCCCGCCTGAAGTCGAAAGGACCGACTGCAGCGGCGACCATCAGGTTCCCGTGCCGGTCCCGGTTTGCCCGGGGGTACTGGTGCTTGTGGAGGATGTCCTGCATGGTGATGATCCCGAAGAGAGTGCCGTTCTTTCCCACGACCGGGAGCCTCTCCACCTTCCGGTCGTACATGATCCCCAGGGCCGCCTCCATCGTGATGCTCTCCTTTGCGGTGATAGGCTTCTTTGTCATGAACTGCTGGATGTTCTCCCCGCCCCGCTTCTTCGCGATCCCGCGGATATCCCGGCGACTCACGATCCCGATGATCCGCTTCCCCTTCATAACGGGGATCCCGCTGATCTGGTGCTCGTTCATGAGGCGCTCGACATCGGCGACAGTTGCATCGGTCCCGACCGTTATGACGTCCCTCTGGATGAGGTCCTCGGCATGCTTGACCGCCCGTACCTCCTCAACCTCGTGCTCGGCGGTCATGTTGCGGTGGAGCACCCCGATCCCGCCCTCACGGGCAAGGGCGATGGCGACCGACGACTCGGTCACCGTATCCATCGCCGCCGAGACGAGGGGGATGTTTAAGGGGATGGACCGCGAGAACCGGGAGCGGACATCCGCCTGGTCGGGCTCGGTCGAGGATGCTGCAGGCTCGAGGAGCACATCGTCGAAGGTGATGGCAAGGGGCATGCTGAGTTTCTCCAGGAACATGGTATCACCCGATCATCTTGAGGGCCTTCTCCACGAGGGCGGGCTCTATGGTGGCCGAACGGTCCCCGCCGCAGACCATCCCCCGGACCCCGATGATATCGGGGTTGATCCTCTTCAGGGTCGCAATGTCCTCGAACCTGAGGGAGCCGGCAAGGGCCGTGAGGAGCCCGGAGTCCCTGTTCGCATCGGTGAAGTCGATGAGGGTGCCTTCGTCCATGAACTCGAAGGTGCTCCTCCCGTCTTTCAGGCCGGTATCGATCATCGCCACGTCGGCGCCGCACTCGGCTGCAAGGAGCGCGGCCTCGAAGGGGGGAATGGTCCCGAGCCTCGCAGAGTCGGCATAGGCGGCGATGACCACGGATCTTTCGGGGAACTCCTCCTTCACGGCCCTCACCACCGCATCGATGACCTCGCGGGCCCGCTCCCTCCCGTTGAACATGAGACCGACCTTGATGTAGTCGGCCCCGGCGCAGGCAGCGCCGTAGGCAGAGAGAGCGGCACTCCCGGGTTTGTAATCAAAGTCACCGATGGCGGCGCTGACCGGCTTCTCGGTCATGGTCTTCACGGCCCGGATCACCCAGGGGAAGTTCGCGCCCAGGGACCCCTCTTGCGGCCTCTTCACATCGATGATGTCAGCGGCAAGCGATCGGGAAGCCTCCTCGATACTGCACGGGCTGACGAGCAAGAACATGGAAGATGGTGGTACGTCGTTGTTAATAGTGGTTCCTGTTGCTCGATCAGGAAATCTCCCTGTGAATCAGGTTCAACGAAGGAGATGAGTCCCTTCCTGGCAGGCGGGGGTCCCGCCCCTCAAGATCGGGATCTCAGAGGGAGGGGCTTTCCTTCCTGCGCCTAGCCTTCAACGCCACAACCACACCCATCCCGACGAGGGCAAGGATGAGGAAGGGGATCTTCTGGGCCCCGAAGATCCTGGAGATGGGATAAAGGAATTCACCGATATAGCCTGCGAAGTAAGCGAGGGAGAAGGCCGGCATGAAGTCCGCGAAGTCGAGGATTGCTACGATCGTTGCAAGGATGATGACGAAGATGATGAGGGGATCGAACACGGTGATGAGGGTGGATGCGAGGATGGACCCGATGGTGACCCCGCAGAGGAGTTCGATGGCAATAAAGAGCGATCCGGTTCTCGTCAGGGCAGGCATGGTCTAACCTCCGGATATCAACTTCCTCTCATATATCGTTTCTCCCATGGTTCCTGCCATTCTCTCCCTGGGGCCGCCGTTCCCCCGCAGGTGAGGGGGCGAAACTGCCTGGATCGGCAGGAGACCCATCGCTTCATATCCTTTCAGGATTCACCCCTTCCCATGGACCTCATCCTGGCCCTGGACCTCATGGGAGGGAGGGTAGTCCATGGGGCCAGGGGGGAACGGGCGACCTACCGGCCACTTCTCCTGCCGGGAATCCCCTCCTCAGAGCCCAGAGAGCTGATCTCGGCCCTCTCCCCGAGGTATATCTACATTGCAGACCTGGACCGGATCATGGGGTCCGGTGAACATGACGAATCCATCCGGGCATGCTCCCGCCTGGTTGAGCGATCCTACGTGGACCGAGGCATCAGGTCCCCTGCAGACTTTCTTGAAGAGGAGAACCTGGTAAACGTCGTGGGGACCGAGACGGGAGGTTTGGACCTTGCACGCTACCCGGGAGGATTCCTGTCGGTTGATGTCCGGGACGGGAAGGTCATCCCGCGGGGGGAGAACCCCGTGGAGATCCTCTCGCGGGCAGGGGAATGGGCCTTCGAGGGCTGCATCCACCTCAACCTCGGCAAGGTGGGGACCGGCGACGGCCTTCCTCCCGATCTGGAGGACCTCCGGGCCGCCTGCGGAAAGCGCCTCTTCTACGGGGGAGGGGTGGGGTCGGTGGAAGACCTGGAACGGCTCCTTGATGCGGGCTTTGACGGGGCCATCGTTGCTACAGGTGTGCACCGCGGTATCATCCCTCTCGAATGGGTGAGGAGGGGATCCCTCTGCTGATCACGATAGAGGGTATCGACGGGAGCGGGAAGAGCACCCTTGTCGTGGCGCTCCAGGAATCCCTGAAGGACCTGGATCCCGTCTTCACGAGGGAACCGGGCTCAACCTGGGTAGGCGACGCGGTGAGGAGGGCCATTGCAGAGCGGGTGGATCCCGTGACCGAGGCCCTCCTCTTCGTTGCAGACCATGCGGCGCACCTGGAGGCGGTTGTCCGCCCCGCTCTTGACGGGGAGAGGATGGTCATCTCGGACCGGTACACCGACAGCCGCTATGCCTACCAGGGCGTGTTGCTGGAAGGGAAGATACCGGATCCCATGGCATGGCTCCGGTCTCTCCACAACGGGTGGACCGTCGTCCCGGACCGGACCTTCCTTCTCATCATCCCCGTGGATGAGGCCATGAAACGCCTGCCAGGGGACAAACGGCGGGAGCACTTCGAGGACGGCCCCTTCCTTGAGAAGGTCCAGGGGAACTACCTGTCCCTTGCAGAGGCCGAGCCCGCCCGCTTCGTCCTCATGGATGCCCTCCTCCCCGCCGGAGAGATCCACCGGTTCGTGGAGACGGAGATCAGGAAGCTCGCTCGACTGCCACGATCACGTCGCCGACGGTGACGACATCCACGTCCTTCCCCCCGAGGGCATAGGAGAAGTTCGGGGTGAAGGAGCCGGCCGGGACAGGTACCTCTCCCCCCTTGAGGACGATGGTTCCGGGCGGGTTCTCGAGTGATTCGGGGGGAAGTGTGCGCACAGCATCCATGAACTCCCGGGCCCTTCCCTTGAAGGCGGGGCCCACGATGCCCATGTTGAACTTTACGTCCTCGACCCGCTTCTCCAGCACGGGTTCCTCCACCCTCCATTGGACCTCGGCGTTGAGCGCACGGGCCGCATCCCCTGAATCATCCACAGGGCTCTTCGTGTAGAGGGTCAGGCGCCCGAAGGGGGCGTTCAGGGCCATCCCCTGGTCATGCTTGTAGGTCCGGAGCTCGGAGACGATCCTCGCAAGGAGATCTCCCGTCTCCCGCGCAGCACTGTCACGGAACTCGAACTCGACCCACGGCTCCCGGTGAACGGATCTCCCCTTCAGGTGTTGATAACACTCCTCGGCAAAGTGAGGGACGAAAGGGGCGAGCATCCTGATGAGGGCGTCCAGGGTAATGGCGAGGGCTGCGATGGCACTCTCCCGCTCCGGCTCCTCTGAGTAGAGCCTTCCTTTCACGAGCTCGATATACTCGTCGGCCAGGATGTTCCAGGCGAACTCCCGTATGGCCTTTAACGCCTGGTCAAAGGCATAGGCCTCCATGGCGGACGTGACCTCGGCCACGGTCCCGGAGAGGCGGTCCAGGAGCCAGCGATCGGCGAGAGCCGTGACCTCCACCGTCCCGCCAGCCCTGTTGCCGATCTTGGGGAGGATGAAGCGGACGATGTTCCAGAGCTTGGTCTGGAGCCGCGAAGCGGCGACGACATCGTTCCAGTTGAACATGATGTCCGAGCCCGTCGCAGCGCCCGAAGCGGACCACTGCCTGAGGGAGTCGGCCCCGTACTTCCCGACGATCTCCTCGGGCTGGATGATGTTCCCCCGGCTCTTCGACATCTTGAAGCCGTCCTCGCCGAGGACCATGCCGTTCACCAGGATCCCGTCCCAGGGTTTCTGCCCAGTGAGGGCGACGGACCGGAGGATGGTGTAGCAGGCCCAGGTGCGGATGATGTCATGCCCCTGGGGCCGGAGCTGGGCAGGGAAGAGGGGCGGCGTTCCGCTCCCGTCCCATCCGGTGACATGGAGGACGGAGATGGAGGAGTCCATCCAGGTGTCGAGGACATCCTCTTCGGGGGTGAACTTCTTCCCGCCGCACTTCGGGCAGGGGACCTTCGGCTGGACGGTGGTCGGGTCGACGGGGAGGTCATCCTCGGACGGGAGGATCATCTCGCCGCAGGCGTCGCAGAACCAGACGGGGATCGGGGTCGCGAAGATCCGCTGCCGGGAGATGCACCAGTCCCACTCCATCTGGGCCACCCAGTTCTCGAGCCGGGTGCGCATGTGCTCCGGTATCCAGGTCACCTCGCGGGCCGCCCTGAGGATCTCGTCATGCTTCACCCTGATGAACCACTGGCGCTCGGAGAGGATCTCGATGGGGGTCTTGCACCTCCAGCAGGTCCCTACCCTCTGGGTGATCCTCCTCTCGCCCCTGAGGAGGTTCGCCTCCTTCATGTCCCCGACAATGACCTTCCTAGCATCCTCGACCCGCATCCCCGCGTACTTCCCGGCGATCCCGGTCATCGTTCCCTTCCGGTCGATCGCCTTCCTCAGGGGGAGGTTGTACTCCTTCCACCAGTGGACATCCTGCTTGTCGCCGAAGGTGCAGATCATGACCACCCCGGTGCCGAATGTCGGGTCGACCGCCCCGTCCTGGAGGACAGGGACCCGCTGGCCGAAGAAGGGGACAGTGAGCTCCTTCCCGTGGAGCCGGGTGAAGCGCTCATCATCGGGATGGATCGCGACCGCGACGCAAGCAGCTAGGAGCTCGGGCCTCGTGGTGGCGATCTCAACACCGTCGAGGTCGAAGGTCGTGAGGGTTGTCTCCCGCTCCTGGTAGGTCACCTCGGCAAAGGCGATGGCGGTCTCGCACCGGATGCAGAAATTCACCGGGTGCTCGGCCTGGTAGATGTACCCCGCGTGAAACATCTTGAGGAACGAGCGCTGGGTCTTGCCGAAGTATTCCGGGAGCATCGTGATGTACTCGTTGGACCAGTCGGTGGAGAAGCCGAGGCGGCGCATGGTCCGCCTCATGAGCTCGATGTTCCGGGCGGTGAGCTCCCGGCACATCCTCCGGAACTCCTCGCGGGAGACATCGTTCTTCGTGATGCCGTGCTCCTCCTCCACCTTCACCTCGGTGGGGAGCCCGTGGCAGTCCCAGCCCTGGGGGAACATGACATTGAAGCCCTGCATCCGCCGGTAGCGGGCGATGAAGTCGATGTAGCACCAGTTGAGGGCGTTCCCGATATGGAAGTTCCCTGTCGGGTACGGCGGCGGGGTGTCTATGATGTACCGGGGGCGGGAAGACGTGCGGTCGAAGTAGTTATCCTCGTCCCGCCAGGTCCGCTGCCACCGCTCTTCCACCTCGGTGAAGTCGTAGTGCTTGGGGATCTCTCTGAGAGGGGGCAAATTCTGCCGTCCGTTCCCGTTGTATCTTCTCATTTTTGATCTCCAAGAAAAAATACCTTTCATTCTGGACCGGACCACGGATACCAGAAATTGCAGGAGATCATGGAAATCCCTCCCTTCACGGGTGGGTATCAGGAGCGGAACCGATACCAAAAAGGATTATTCTCATGCGGTCAGATGTGAGAGAATGATGAAGCCCGCGGAGGACCCGGACCCAGGGCAGGGCGATGTACCCGGGAGGATCAGGTTCCGCGAGTGGATCGCGAGGTATGCCGCGATCCTGGTCGCCCTTATCCTTACAGCAGGGTGTATCCTCGCCTCCCCCTTCCTCCAGCCCCCGTTCCTCCTCTCCATCCTGGTCATTCTCTGCTCGGGAATCCTGTACCTCATCCGGGGAACCCGCGCCATCTCCATCTCCATCATCATCCTCGCAATCCTTTACGGCCTCGCCTGGTTCCCCCTCCTGATCTTCATCACCACACTCGGCATCGTCGTGGCCGGAGAGACAGCCTACCGGGCAAGCCGGGGCGGGCACCACCGGTATCTCACCTACCTTGCCGCCTCCTCAGCGGGAGGGGCCCTTGCGATGCTCTACCTGGGTCACCGCGACCCCCTCCTGCTCCTCCTCGGTGTGGTGGTCGCGGTCCTCCTCAAGTCAGCCCTGAAAGACAGGAACGACGTGCTCATGGTGGAAGGCCTGGGGGTTGCCATGACCATGTTTCTCTTCGAGGACCTGAATTACCAGGTCCCGGCCCAGATCCTCCTCACCGCGATCATCGTCGCGTTCTCCTTCGGGTATTTCGCCTACCGGTTCAGGGTTGCAGACGTGAGCGGCCTCTTCTCGGGGTCCCTGGTCGGGATCATCCTTATCGTCTTTGCCGACGTGCGCTGGTTCCTCGTCATGCTCGTCTTCCTCGTCATCGGTTCGGCGGCCACCCGGTACCGGTACGATGCAAAGGCGGCTGCAGGGTTAGCGGAATCCCATGGAGGGGTGCGGGGGTATGTAAACGTCTTTGCCAATGGTCTCGTCGGGGTTGCAGCCGCGGTCCTCTACGGCCTCTCGGGCGGAAGCCCCCTCCCCCTTGCCCTCTTCCTGGGGAGTGTGGCCACCGCGGCAGCCGATACCCTGGGGGGGGAGATCGGGATGACCTCCCATGACCCCGTGCTCATCACCACCTTCGAACCGGTCCCGAAGGGGACGAACGGCGGGATCACCCCCCTCGGTGAGGCGGCCTCCCTCTGCGCATCGGGAACGATCGCCCTCTCGGCATTTCTCCTCGGCATCGGGACCATGCGGATGCTTCTCTTCGTGACCCTGGCCGGTTTTGCAGGTTCCAACGTGGACAGCTTGGTGGGCGCCCTCTTCGAGAACAGGGGATTCATCGGGAACGCGGGGACGAACCTCATCGCCACCCTGGGGGGAGGGCTCGTTGCCCTTGCCCTCCTCCTCTTCTTCCCGTGAAGAGGGGAGGTTCAGTGCCTCCTCCCTAGTAGCGGTACCATCTCCCCTTCTCGTCGAATTCCCCCTGCTTTACGGGAGCAGCGGAGGAGGGTGCCGTCCGGCGGAAGAAACAGGCCTTGAAGGAGAGGAGGAGGGTTCCCCCGATCCATATCGCGAAGAAGCCGATGATCGCCCCGGACCGGAGCCCGGGAACCCCGATGAGGTTCATCATCTGTTCCGAGGTTATGTTCGTAAACGCCGTCTGGTTCACATCCATGAAAGGCTGGAGACGGTCGGCGATGGTGAACGACCAGATGACCACAGAGACAAAGAGGATGAGAAAGCCGATGGCCAGGTTCACCGGGTAGAAGGCCACGGCCCTGCCCGGGTTCCCGAGGACGAACTCCACCGACCTCCTGATAGAATCAAGGACCTTCCGGTCCTCGAAGACGACTGCGGTATCGAAGAAGAAGGTGAAGAAGGCGAAGGGGATGCCGACCCCCAGAAGGGCGAGGGAGGTCGCGGCCTCGAGGGGTTCCCCGACGAAAGTGAGGGGGATCATGACCAGGAAAGCGGTCAGGAAGGCAACGCTCAGGATGACTGCGCCTGCAAGAAGGATCCTGAAGTAGTACCTGGCCCCGGCGCGGAGATAGCCGTGGATACCCTGCTCCTTCTCCCGGATCGTCCCATAGGATCCCCCGAGGAAGAAGGGGAGGGCGCAGAGTCCCAGGAAACCCACCCGGGCTCCGAGGACCGGGCTTCCCACGACCTCGAGGAGGAGCACGAGGGCGAAGAGCGAGGCCACGAAGAGGCCGGTGATCCAGAGCACCGGGGTATCCACCATCCGGGCTAATGCCTCCTTCAGTGCATCGAGAACCATGGTCTACCTGTTCCTGGGCATGGCCACGATCTCGCGGACCTGGAGGTCGAAGAAGGACGCGGTGTGGGCAGGGCGGATGACACAGACGGTGTCGGCCCCGCTCATGGTCCCGCCAGCTGCAACGATCTCCTCGTCGATGGGGATGGCACCCTGGTCTGCGGCGATCAGCGCGCATTCCACGGCCACCTTGAGGCCCACCGCGACGGTGCGCCTGAGTGCCTCGGCGATAGCCTCGGTCCGGGAACCCCCGCCCACCCTCTGGGACCGGGAGAGGGCACGCTCAAGGCCGGAGAGGGCATGGGTGCCGGTCACGATCCGCGCTCCCGCGGCCCGGAGAGCTTCTGCAGCCTCCGGTCTGAACTCCCAGACCCCGGGCTTCGAGAAGCCCACCACATGGGTCACCACGACGAGGTCGATCCCGGTTCCCTTCACCGCCTCAAGGAAAGCGAGGGCCGTGGACCCGCCCGTGCTTGCGACGAGGATCCTCCGGATTCCCTGGGACCTCGCCCTCTCCACGGCCATGCGGGCCGCGTCCCGGGTGTTCTCCTCGCCGGGCCGATCAAAATAATAAATATCCCTTCTCGTATAACTCATGGTATCTAGTACGCTTGGCTGCGCAATTAAAAGGGATAGCTATGATCACGCTGGCACTTGCAGGAAAGCCGAACTGCGGCAAGTTCAGGTTCTTCAAGGCCGCCACGTATGCTGAGGAGAAGGTATGATCACGCTGGCACTTGCAGGAAAACCGAACTGCGG
>CAZKEV010000010.1:0-51075 GCA_964551875.1 uncultured Methanomicrobiales archaeon
CCGATTCCAGGCGCAACGCTGCGCCGAGAGTGGCGAGCTTTTCTGGTGTGAACGGATTATGGATGCGGTGAGCACTTTCGGTAATGTTGAAGATACGTGAGATGTCCAATGCACACACTCCTTTTACTAAGTTGTGTAATAACGGGAATATACCCTTAGTGACTGTAGAAGAAAAGTGAGTGAAGAGAATCAAAGTATCATTTGAGATAATCGCCATGGCCCGGTTACCGGATCAGGGGCCGAACGCAACACCATGGCGAAGGGGGGGGTGGAGCCGATCCCCCACCCATGCCCATCGCCGGTGAAGAAGGGGGCATGCGGAGGCTGAGGCTAGGGTGGGGACTGAAGACTGATTCAGTGTGGTTCAAAAGTGTGCAAGAATTGTGTTATTGTTCAAGGCCTAATTAAAAAGGTCAAGAAATATGAGAATTGTGGCTAAAAAATGGGTCTGCGAGAGTTATTCACTTATTGAATAAATCCCATAACCTCTCAATTCCTAACACAAAAAACGAAATAACAACCGTCCACATCGTATTGGCATCAGAGATGAATTTGCCAAAATATAGAATGAATGGGGTAACTATCGATATTAGAATTAATACAATTGAAATGAATTTGGGTATTTTGACAGTAGCAGGTAATCTGATTTGATAAAACAAAGAATTGTTTTCTTCAACTTTGATGTCAATATCGGTCCGACCTGGTTTCTCCTTAATCAATGGAATAGGTGCGATATTTGTTTTCCCTGTCATAGAGATGCCATTAATCGTGAAAATTCTGGTTTCGTTCAGAAGCTGGCAATAATTAATCGGAATATTATAGTCCTCCCCAATTTTCATTCGATATAAATAAAGAGGAGGTTTTTGAAAACTTCGAACAAAGAATCGTTTTTTATTCTTTAATCCATCCATGTTTTGAATCGAGATAATGGGGAAGTCTTTGATTCTGGTTTTTCCTTCAAATCCTAACCGGTTTTTTATATCCTGTAAATTTTTATATAAATCTTCAATTCGGAAATCGCTCATGTCTGATATTGTTTCCACATCGATATCACCTGCCAAATATGCAAAGCTCCTTTCTTTACCTGGTTCCGGGTTTAGATAGCCCACAAATTCTCGCTTTATTTGATTTTGAACCCCTTTGAGATCAATCTTGCTAAATGTAGAGAAAAAATTGCCTGCTGTAAAATGAATATAGAAATATTCGGCGTATTTTTCAACATATAAGTCGGTCAATCGTCGTATCGGAACTGCATATTCAAATTCAACATTAGCCGGGTTGCAACTTATGGCCCATAAAACGCCGTTTAATTCGGATCGTTCATTTGTTGTGCGATAGGCCTCAAAAAATGAATGATTTAAATATTGTCTACCAAATTTAAGTTTTCCTCTTGCTCCTATCGGAAGAGCTATGGCCTGCAATAATGACTGCTGATAATCCAGACTGGAAGGCCAATGAAATAGATGCGAAGTCTTTCCGGTAGATGGAGAGATTGTGACTTTAATTGGTACCAAATGTCTCGGTTCATACCCATATTCATAGTTTAAATTAGCAGTGAGCAGATTATTCCATTTATTCAGATTTATTTTTGTATCTTGCGATTTTTTATCTCTATAAGTTATATTTAGTCGTTCCCGCCTTGCTATTGGCTCATATTCACGATTATATTCAACCAAACAGAATCTTAAGGGTAGAAATTTACCAATTTTCGAAATTTTCAAATAAAATTTCTCTACCTCATCTAATGAGCTAATATTAGACCCAAATGTTGGGTAAATATCTAAATTATTATCTATGAGCCTTTTGAAGGCATTTAGAAGATATGTGAAATCTTCAATATAATTACCGGTAATATCCATAAATTCATCTTCATTGAGTCCGTGAAAACATGGATGTATACAAAAATTTTGAAATTCTGATAATTTTTTTAGATAATCCTCGGATATTATGGGATTATCAGAATTCTTAATAAACGGTAGAAGATTAGTTTCGGTCCAAATAAAAATCTGTTTGTCCAAACCTTTAGATCTAATGAGTGTCAATATTTCCAAAATAAAATCGGGTGCTAAAAAAGGCTCTCCGCCGGTGATCCTCAAAACATTTGTTTGTATTCCATTTTTTAAATCATGTTCTCTTTGCTCAATAAATTTTTCGAGGATAAATTTAGCAGAAAAATACCCTTCCTTAATCTTTTTCTCACCTCGATATTTCTTGTCACAAATATTACCTAAGTTGCAATCGATACATGTACTCCGAATACATTCTTCATCGTAACAATGCCAACAGCTTAATTGGCATCTAGCGACGTGGACGGAAATTAATCGATTATATTTCATCCATTCATCGTTATTGGTCCCTTCTAATTTGTACTGGATAATTGTTGGATAGTCCAGAATCGAATCTTCAGTATACTTGAAAGATGAATCATATTTTTTTGATAACTTCCGATGTTTCTCAGGCTTTACAGGTTTGAATATTCGGAAAAATGGATAAATTGAACCCGGGTCGGTCGCGACACTTGAATCCCCAAAATCAGAAATCAGAAGATATTCCTTTTCACCCCCTTTTGTTGGTTTGTTAACCTCATCAAACATCTTTTTTGTCTTAGCCATTAGATCTGTCATAGAAGTTCCTCTTTCCTCATTCTAACCATAATCTCCTCTTATTTTAAAGATATCCATGCAATGTGAAATTATTAATAAGTGAAGTTCATCAATGGGTTGTTTTCTTGGTGTTAAAGGGGGGGTGTCGCTGCCGCCCCCCCTGCACACCATGCCCGAGCCGGCGATGAAGGGGGCATGCCGAGGCAGCGAATGGGGACAGGTCGGGGGCTAGGAGATCTCCCTGATTTCACTTGAGAGAAATTAACGCCTAACCCTCTTTGATCTGTAGCGATTTATCAAATAGCCAAGAATTAGACACCCAATAAATGATAGTAGATCATACGGAAAAAAACGTATTGCAATTTCTATCATCATCCAAACGAACAGCCACAGAATAGAAAACAGATCAATTATTGTCATCTTGAATACGAATTGATGTTTGGTTTTTTATAAATTATTCCACGAGCATAAGGTGGCCCGGGGGCCGAAGGCAGATGCTGGGGGCTGCATCCCGCTCCGTCGCACCCCCGCATCAGGCCCAGGGCCGGCGATGCCCCGAAGGCCCCCGCCCCGCCGGGGCCCACGCCGGATACCTGATCCCAGGCCGAAGGCCGGCCTGATGATCACCAACTATTTGTCCGCAAGGTACGAGGATGAGATTGGGCGATTCATACCAGGGATGCCCCGGGACGTATGAACCTGTTTAGGATCGAACAACTGAAGGCGGAGGCAATCGCGAGATGCCGCAAAAGGCTTGAACTGCATGGGAAGACGGACGTGATCCTCCCCTCTAACCCACCCTTCTACTATTCACTCCGTAAAAAGCATGGATTGTGATGCCATTCTGCTTATCAGACCTCCCCAGGGCCTGGGCAGGCGAAGGCCGCGAAGGCCCCCTCCGCGGAGGCCCACGCTGGATACCTGATCCAAGGCCGAAGGGCGGATAGCGGAGCAGGACCGAACACGATATCATGGGAGGGGGAGTCAATCCCCCACCCATGCCCCTCGTCCTGCGGAGAAGGGGGCATGCGGCCGAAGCGGATGTACTCAGGACGGAGCCGGGGGGATCTCGCTCTCTTTACCAACCCGATGAACTCCTTCTGGGGCCGGCCGATGACGATATTCTTAACATACCAGGTTGCCCACAGTGCGTCTATCTGAAAATTGTCGGACGTGAAATGGAATGCCACCCCATTGCGATACCAGGGACGGGCCGGTCGTCGCCGCGGCGAAGAAGGCCCTCGGATCGGGAAACGTGAACCTCATCCTCATCTGGGTGCCCGAGGAGGCGGAGAGCGAGGTGAGGAGGGCCTTCGACCGGGTGATACAGGCGAGGAAGGGCGGTCAAGCGGCCTGGGAGGTCGCCGATGAATGGTTCTTCGAGACCGTTGTGCGCCTCCACCGGGCAGGGGAGGGAGAAGCCTTCACCGGGCTTAAGCCCGCCGGCCTTGACGAAGGTCCGGTGGTTCCCCTGGCAGAGAAGGCCATCGAGACAGGCGATGCGGGGGAGACCATCCGCTTCATCCGCCATGCCGTGGAGGATGACCTGAAACACCGGTTCCACCGGGTCATGGAGACGAAGCGCTACGACGCGAACGACGTTGCCGCAGGACGGGCGTACGTGCAGGCCTTCATCGGCTTCGTGGTCCATGCCCACCACCTCTACGCAGGGATTATCGGGGGAAGCGGGCACGGGCACTGAGGCGGGGAGGGTTTCCGGGAAGGGTCCAGAGGCTGCCACCCCACCTCCGGGGCCTGGGCCGGCGATGCCCCGAAGGCCCCCGCCACGCCAGCGCCCACGCCGGATATCTGATCCCAGGCCGAAGGCCGGCTAAGTGATCTGGACCGAACATAGCTTGTGATCCCGAACCGGGGCAAAGAACTAATAATGAAGGAGGGGGCGGATCATCCGACTCCACCGTCCCCACCCCGCCCCCCAGGGCCTGGGCCGGCGAAGGCCCCGAAGGCCCCCGCCGAGGGCCCACGCCTGATACCTGATCCCATTCCGAAGGCCGGTCGGGTGATCAGGGACCGAACATAATTTGTGATCCCGGACCAAGGCAGAGAACTAGTCATCAACATTATTTTGTATGTTCCAGTCGTATTTACGTGCTCGGAGATGAGTTTTTTCGAGGGAAAGCAATTTTTCCGGAGCATTAACTCGATAATAACGGTAATAAAGAGCTTTTCCTCTCCTTAGATTCGGATCTATTACATCACCGAGATGCGAGCTCGCTCCCGCATATTGAGTAATTCTTTTTCTCAAATTGTCTGCTTTACCTAGATATTTTATAGTTACCGTCCCTCCTTGGGGACTCCCGATACCTAACTGGTAAATCGCCGGACCATCAAATTCCGGTAGACGTTCACTAAAGTACCCCTTTTTTATCGCGATTTTGGTCCACGGACTCCATTGCACTTTTATCACCTATACAAAAGGATTTATTGTATGATCAAAATAATAAACTTTGTTAGCATCGAGGTTGTATGTCTCCGAAAGTTTGCGACACATGTCATGGAACGAAGAAGATACCTTGCACCTATCCAGAATGCGAGCATGGCTATGTATATTCTGATCGTGCTGAATTTTTAATGTTAGGTGAAAGAGCACGAAGGCGACCATGCCCTATATGCAAAACCAAAATGGTAATTACATGTCCCGATTGTAAAAAAACCAGTCGTCGTGCAATGTGATTATTTTAGCAATATTTTTATCAAAAATATTTTTTAAAGGTTAACCCCGAAGCTTTAGCCTTTATTACTCTGCGATGTCACTTCCTACCCCCCACCCTACCCCGCCCTAGGGCCTGAGCCGGCGAGGCCCCGAAGGCCCCCGCCCCCGCCCCGGTGCCCACGCCGGATACCTGACCCCAGGCCGAAGGCCGGCTGGGTGATCAGGACCGAACATAGTTTGCGATCTTGGGACGGGGCGAAAACCTAGCGAGGTCACCCGAGAAAGACCTGATGACGGGGAACCCCTGAAGGAATCTGGAGATTTAGGTGGATACAATTCATAAAATGCCGGTCGTAAAACGTGAGTTTATTTTATGAGGATTAAAAGGTAAAAATAAAAAAGATGAGAAATAACTCCAATTTTCGAAGAGTTAGTGATTATAGAATATGTCGTCTTACTGATCTACGTACTATAAGTGGATGCGCCATTCATTCTGTTGACATATCGAATTATTTGAATGAACAGGGTATTGCTGATTTTATATTTAGTTTTGGCAAATATCCTTATATTATTGAACCAAAAAGATATATTCAAATAGATAAAAATAAAGCCAAATTAATAAAAGAAATGCAAAATTATCATGAAAAGGAACATTTCGACTTAGTCCATTCTCATTTGATGAATTTAGATAAGGATATTTATCATTTTATAAAAAACATTCTCCATATTCCGATAGTGATATCATTGCATTTTATTGTAAATCCTGATCTTTCAGAATATTTTACAGAGATATTAGATGATATTGATTTTTTTATTGCCATAAGTGCCAATGTAAAAAAATCTGCCATGAGGATAGGTATTCCCAATAATAAAATAAAAATCATTTCAACAGGTGTTGATTTAAAAATTTTTAATCCCTTAAAATATGATGTTATTGAATGCAAAAAGAAATTTGGATTTAATAATAAATCTATAATTACCTATATCGGGGCAATTGAAAAGGAAAAAGGTATAAAAATTCTAATTCAGGCAGTATCAAAAATTATTCCTGATTTTGATTGTGTTTTAAATCTATGTGGCAATGGTACATTTGAAAATCAAGCAAAATATATTTGTAAAAAGCTTCAAATGACGAATAATACGATGTTTTGGAATTTACCTAGAGAGACCATCCCGGATCTACTTGCAGCATCTGATATTATAGTTGCTCCATCTTTACTTCCGGAGGGTTTAGGAAAAATTGCATTAGAGGCCATGGCTATGGAGAAACCCATAGTCGCGAGTAGAAATCCTGGATATGAAGAGTTAATCAAGAATGGGTGGAACGGTATTTTAGTTGAGCCTAATAATATAGGTGATTTATCTAATGCTCTAAAAATATTACTTGAAGATAAAAACAAAAGGGAAATAATTTCTAAAAGAGCGAGATTGGATATTGCAAATAGTAAACATGGCTTCGATCATGTCGGGAAAGATATTTTAAAACTATATCTAAAAATATTACATAGAAGGGTGAAAATAATATGAATTTACAAGAAATAGGTGCCAATATGGCATTAATAGTATTTTCTGTGTCTTATGCATATTATTTTGAGAGATCTATGGGTGAATGGCCATTATTTGGTAGATGGATAAGATATCTCCATGGTTTAGGCCGAGCATATTCATATGAAGTAAGTGATATTGTTCTTGTTTTTATTGTTGGTATTGGAATTTTTGTATTTGCTGGTGTCTATCTCTTTATTATTTCGTTTTTAGAATTTACCAAATTAAATAGCGTGGTTTTTATATGTTTTTGCATATTAAGCTATTTATTTATTCCCTCTTTACTTTTTAGTTTAATGAGAGGTGTTTTGCAAATTATCATTCCTGATGATTTTATAAAAAGTTTGGAGAAGACCTCAAAAGTTAAAACAGGGCTAAGTGAAGAGGCAGGATCCATTATCAAGAAGGAAATAGAAACAAAGAACTATTTTCAACGGATAAGGAGAGTTATTTTGTCATTATTAATTTTAGCTTTACTCTACTCACTGCCATGGTTGTTTAAATTTGTAGAAAATTGAAAAATATGTAATTCCATCCCGAAGGCCAGCTATCTGATCAGGGACCGAACACAGCTCCTGATCCGGGGACGGGGCTCAGAAATAACGAAGGACGGGGGGGCGGATCCTCCGCATCCCGTCCACCGTCGCCCCACCCCGCCCCAGGGCCCGGGCCGGCGAGGCCCCGAAGGCCCCCCCGCCCGGGGCCCACGCCGGATACCTGATCCCAGGACGAAGGCCGGCGAGGTGATCAGGACCGAACATACTTTTTGATCCAATGACAAGGCGAAAAACCGGCGAAGCGAGGGGGCGAAGTTTTCTGAGGACACCCTTTTGAAGGGTTTTTAGCATTTCTGGAGTTTCATTTGACTGCTATCTGTTGGCGGCTTCTAAAATAATTCCTTTAAACTATCTCTAACGAGGTTTCAATATTAACGAAAAAAAATTTAAAATCAATATACAACAATATCATGAATTGTTTACTATTTCGATCATACCGATTTCATCCAATAACATTCGAATATTTTTAACTTCTCCGAAATCTATTTTCCATATATTTTTAGTACCTTCTGTATATCTTTTAGATCCGTATTCTTTTGGGGGAGCAAAAATAATTGTTACATCAGGGTGAAAATAGTTGAATATTGAAATACCCAATGATTGCATTTTCGAACCCAATGGAGCAATGTTGAGGTGATATCTATAATTTAACTTTTGATATTCTTTTTCGAGATTGCTTATTGTATCCTTATAATTAAAAGTAGAGATATTAAGTGAGGGAGTTGTATCTGATATTTTATTAATTTCTTTCAAAAATTCGACTCTCCAACGATTTTCCTGAAGATGTGGAATTCCAATTATCCAAATAATTCGATCTTTCGGACTATCATGAAGAGATTCATCGACGTAAGATATAATTGATAGAGTTCTTTCTATAGTAAAAGTAGCAAATATTATTAAGGCCTCAGGAAGTCCGTCGATATTACAACCAGAAAACTCTTGATCAATAAATATTGTTGAAACTCCTTTTGTTAAACTTATATTCTCAGCAACTGTTTGCGAAATATAGTGTTCTTTTTCATCAATAATTGGATGGTAAATATCGGCTTCAGAATAAACAACTTGAAGGTTAACATCAAATTCAAAAAGTATCTTTAATATTGTAATTATTAATTGCGATGTACACGAACTAATGTCAAAAGTTATCTTTGGTTCTCCCTCCAGTGAGATTCGGGCAATTAATTTTCGAAACAAATCAGAAAATTCCCCACTTTGATAAGGCATTGAACTTTTTATTGAACAAAATTTTTGTAAATAATTTTCAAGCTCCTCTCGATTTACCTCATTATCATCTCGATTGGTCGAATATTCAAAATAAAGTGCTTCTTTGCAATGATATTGTTTGGATTCTGCGATGATACGTGGAATTGATAAACATCTTTCTTCGAAACCCAAAGCACACAAAAAAAGATCATCATTTCTATCGAAATCATCTGTTGGATAAACTTCTAAAATGTCCGGTAATTTTGGTATAATATCTGCCAGATGAATCTGATTGATCTGCATTATCTTTCCTCCTCAATAATTAAAGGTCTTTGATCTTCCTCAATTTCTTTTCTTTTTACCTGTTTTCTCTTTTCTTTGTATTTCTCAAATTCTAAATTACATCTCTCTTCAGGGTTACTAATAAAATCCTTAAATTCTTCGGGTGTCCACTTAATGGCTACGGATTTTGTAAAACTGGTCTGAAATGTAGGGCATAAGAGAGGTCGTAAATTTAATCTTAAGGATGGAGTATATCCGCGCCGTGCTTGCCCAGGAGATAATTCAATAAAAATTGCTCGTTTAATTAGTTCCGTTAAAATATCTTTTTGCTTTTTATCCAATTTAGTGGAAGGATGGCTAGGGTCTTCATCAACTTCGATTCGCGTTGTTTCTTGAGGGATAAATTCATCTTTATGTTGAATTCTACGTCCTTCATGAAGGATTAATCGACATAATGTTCCAAAATGTGTAACAATTTCATGCAATTCATCTCCATATGGTTGATAACTTTTAATATGGGTGTAATATTCTTTTGATACCGAATCAATCGCTTTGTGCTGAATCTTCTTAGCAACCATCTCACGGGTTGTTGGTTCGACTCTTCCAAATTCAAAAATTTTATGAAATATCTTTAAAAGATATGAAATATCACCTGCACACATCTTTGAAATTGTGTCTAAACCAAAATAAACATCATTAATTTGTTTTTTATGCTGTGCTCTAAAGCGGATAGCTTTCCCTAGAGATCCCTCATCATATCGTGAATGTCCAATGAGATCTTGGGGGGTGCCTCGATAATTTGCTAATCGTAAACGTTTACCTAAAAGCTCTTCTGTAAATTGTTTCTTTTCATCATCAGTTGTCTCTAAAAGATAGTATTTTCCACAATCTATCTCATTAAATTCCCGGGTTTTTTCGCCGAAAGCAGCAATAAAATCAATTCCTTCCCATCCATATTTATCCGAAGCTATTTTAAAAACGTGATTTTTCGCTCTTTCTGCTAAAATTACGTCGTTTAAAACAATCTGAACTGGTTTTGGAATTTGTCTTGTTGAGAGATCATCAATAAAGAAAACGATTTTTCTTTTTTTGAAATAATCAATCGTGTCTGTTAAAAAGCTTGAAAATTCAGAAAGAAATGAATTTGATGTTTTTCTACTAACTGATAATCTTTTAATCATTGATTCGTGACATTTCTCTAATTCCATTTCGATAATTTCGAGAATTTGCTCGATAAAGGGAACCCCTTGAAGATGGAGATAAGATTCTTCAGAAATATCGAGTTTTTCGATTAGATATTCATATAATCTTGTCTCTTCAATTTCTCCGAAACCATAAAATGCGTCTCGATTTTCAAATTTGGCAATTATGTTCAGGGTATGGACAACTTCACGAATCAATAACAAATTGAAATAATGTATTATCTCACCGCGAAATCTTTTTGCTAAATTTTCGTTATTAATCCAGTTTATTCGATTTCTCAATTCAGTACTACACGATAAATAAAATCCTGCGATCGGAGATTTCTGAACTTCTGGGAGTCCTTTATAAAGCATTCCTTTAAAGCTTAGTCGTCTGAAGAGTGTAGATTTCCCGCATCCTCTTGGACCGGTTAATAGAACAGGATCAGGACTACACACGTCTTTTTTCCACGGACAGGATTCAGCAAATAAATCAACAAGTAATTTATCGCTTTGAATTGTCTCGGCAGAAATATGATAAAATGGATACTGTAATTTTATATCTTGATTTTCTGGCGAGATTTTTGATTCTTTCCAAACTGAATTAAATTGACGAAAAATAGTAACTGGATCAATTAATGCAATTGTTCTGTCTTCATCGACCATTCTTTGTAAAAGAGGTATAATTTTTTGAATAAACGTTTTATCAGCTAAAGATAGAGATTTTCGTCGATTTATTACATTTCTAATTTCAACAATATGACGAACAAACCATAAATGGTCATCAATTTCTTTTCTGGTTGGAGGTCTTTTTAAAGATCCTGTATCTATAATTTTAACTTCAGCAACACAATTAGTTAATGATCCCTTTTTAGGTGGGGCGAGTTTAATATTGCCTGGGTGTAAATCATCATGAATAAGATTTTGACTTTTTAAAATATTCAGGGCTTCGCACATCATTTTTATGAAACTAAATAAGAAGCTTGTAGTAATATTCTCTCTTTGAAGATAATCAGCTAAAGTATAACCATCAACCCATTCTTCCACAAAACAAATAAAGTCAGCCTCGGTTTTATCAGGAAGCTGTAATTTTTTTGGCTCGGCATCTATAAACTGGGCGAAATGTGGATAAAATCGTAGCGTACTCGCAAGAATTCCTTCTCGTAGAAAAGATCGCGATTCGTATTCTTCAGATATCGCGAATTTTATAGCGACCTTTGATCCGTATTCATCAATGAACTTCCAAATTACTCCCTTATAACCAGACCCCCCATATTCGATTTTATTATATTTTTTTCCTTTTATAAGTAAGGGATCAGGGATACAAGATCCTTCTTTTAAAAATTCTTTAATCCGGTCGTCTATCTTTATTTGAGTCATTTATGTTTCTTCTTGATAACATATTCTATAAAGACCTATCCGATAAATATAACTCTTTAAATTAAAGAATTGAGTGTTTCAAATACAGTATCAAAAAATTTATCCTTATTGAATGTTTTCCAATCAGATTTTCTCATAGATCTTGGAATTCCCCATCTTTTTATCCAAAAATCTGCCAATTCGCCAAAAGGACGATTAATCCAATTAGGTTTTTGATTTTGCTTAATAACATCTTTCAAATTTCTCACAAGAGGGAAAAGATAAAACTCCCTTTGAATGTTATGATATTCAAATTTAGGTAATTTCAAACGCTTAAATCCGAAATTTAATAATTTTAATTTTTTGGATGGTCCGTGGCCAAAACCACGTTCAATAGTAATTCCTTGATTTTCTAAGTATCGTAATACTTTGAGGTAAATTGGCTCAGGAATATGAAATGTTCCAGATCCCTTTGTGAATCCTATTGGAATTGCGACCTTTTCGCCATTAATACTCAATCGATCATACAAGCTGCTTTTTCCAAACGCACTTGTCGTAGTGATAAAAAGTAAATTTGGGTCTAATTTTCGGTTTTTTAATAAAGTTATTGAATTCTGATATTTTCTTTTATAGGATTCCCGTACTTCATTTGAAGTTAAGGCGAGAGCAACCATCTTCCCACCTAATAATTCATTGTATGGAGGCAATGCCCCCACCCTTTGTGCATGCATCGATCTATTAATCCAAATATCTAAATTATCCTTTGGAATCTCCAAATAGTTGTCTCTCACTGACATTTTGAGAATTGGACTTTGTAAACCCAATAAACCGAATGGAGCATCATGATGAACATCCCAAAGGAAAAATTTCATCAATCTACCGTAAGAACGTTGGTATGGAATACTCCACCAAATGAAATTCCACCATTTATACAACTTATCTTCCAATGAATCTGGTTTTATCTCTCTTAATTCGAGAAATATCTCACGAGGTTTGATATCCTTTCCATTGTTACAATAAGATTTCGCCAATTCAAAATTTTCTAATAGGAATTTTCTATGAATTGTAATCTGCTCTTGGCGCGATTGTTTTTGTAAATTCTTAAAAATTTCTTTCTTTTGCTCGGGAGGTCTCAGATGAGGATTGACTTTAAACCCCTGTTCCTCTAATGCTTTTAAAATTTCCTCTTTTAATTCAAATTCATTTATTTCCATAGTCTTAACCGAAATTTAATTTTAAGAATTCATTGGGGTACTTTAGCGTAGTAAAAAATAAAGGAGTTCCTGAAAAAGACAATGGAGAAATCGGTCCGACAGTCATGAAGGAATATTCTCTTTCGCCAAGGCTACTTTGAGGATCCCTAAACATTTGATATAACCGTATTGCTTCTTTATTTCCGCCAATGATTTCCCTAAGAGATTGTAATTCGATGCCCCAGGCCAATCCGAAGCCAAATACGAAAATTCTGATTTGATTGATTATTTCCTTATCAAGACTGGATAAAGTCTGACTAATAAACATCCAACCTAGACCATATTTTCTCGTCGTTCTTATAGCATCAATGAGGGTATCTTTAATTTGTTCTAAGGATTCATCCTCAGTTTTCTCTTTTGGTGCAAGTCGATGAGCTTCATCTAAAACAACAAGCGTATTCAATAAATTGCCACTCCTATAGACTTCTTCAGCTTGCTCGATCAATTCAGAAAGAAAGACTTCAACAACGATGTTTTTTATTTCATCGGTCCAAAAAATATTGTCAGGAACATTAGTTTCGGATAAATCAATAATGAGAATATCTCCGACGTTTTCCGGGGTTTTGATGATTTTTTTAATTACATCTTTAATTTTCTCTCCTTTGGTTTTGTTATCATAAGAAAAAAGATTCATTATTTTTTGCCACTCACTGTAAGCCTCATTAATATCTGCATTTTGAATGGCATTCACCATTCCTTGGCGAACATCTGCTGTTGTATAAATTGCTCTTTGCACAGAATCGTTTGTGGCTAAAATATTCCAAACTTGATCAAAGGCCACTCGTTTATGATAGTGCCATGGTTTATATGAAACTACAGGTGATGTTACTTGCTGCTGTCCTCGTATTTTTCCTTTCAATACATTTTCAATTTGAATTGCAGCTTGTTCTTGATTTTGTAAAAATTTGATATTGCAGAATCGTTTTAAAAATCCAGAATATACTAAGATTCTTTTAAAAGTACTATCTCCCGTTAATACTAAACTAAATAAATTTATTATTTGGACTTTTTTTCCTGATAATCGTTGAATAGTATCTTTAATTTCAGGTTTAGCGAATTCATTAGAGAATTGACCTTGAGGATCCATAATAAAAATCGACATTTTTTTATGTTTTGCATATCCGATTGCCATCATAGTGGCTAATACTGATTTTCCAGAACCAGTTTTTCCAAAAACGCCAATATGATATGCCTCACCAATTCCAGATTCATCTTTTCCGAAATGTTTTAACCACATGGGCATTTTAATTTTTGTCCCATAAGTAGTCCCTAGATAGAATAATTCTTGTTCATAACTTCCTAAAAGAGCGTTCATCATATCTTCATTAAGCAAGCGAACCGAAGTGCCAGTTGGGGGTACGGATCCTAGAATACTTGGTCCAATATCTTCGTCGTGAGAAAATACTGAACTAATGATCATATTTGCTGTGTGAATATCTTGCTTTTCCGTAACGGGATCGACACGCTCACGCCTTCGTATTATTCCTCTCATTGTGGGATCTTGAGTCCAAGGATTTTGCATTGTAATTTCTGTGATTTGTCCCAATGCATAATGATCCAACTGGTCTTGTTTAAATTGAAAAACACTCAAATGTCCTACTAACCTTTTTTCGACGGCCGTACCTAAAACATCGATGGTTAAGCCACCTGTGGAGGAGGGCGAACCAATAACTCCGATTTTTTCCGATAAAGCAAATGCCTGTTGAACACCTTTCTTTTCGGTCATTATTTCACCATCAGTATCCAATTTCTGTGCGATATCCATGCATGGCTAAATATATATCCCCTAACTCTCCTGACCAATTTTCAACCATCTCTTGAGTTGTTGTTTTTCTAATTGCAGGTAAAGCCGTCCCAAGATGTTTTACCATACGGTCAGCAAGATAAAGTGGATAAGGTTCCATAATCCCTGGAGCGCCGCATTGTTGATTTATCGCTTCAAATAAAATTGCTAATCGTTGATTATTACCTGCGATTGATTGTGAGATTTCTAATCTTAATGCAGGAAAATAAGGATATGGCCGATAATAAACGACGTACAATTTTTCCAGAGCAGAAATAATTTTTTGGATAATTTCTTTTGTCCCTGATGGTGGTTTATCGATATGCCAAGCGGATTGAGGCTTTTTCATCTGAATAGGAACAATTAATTCTTTTGCCTCTAAAATAAACGAGAGTAGACCACGATCTTCATATTCTGGAATTTTTAATTTTTCAGTAATTTCGTTTTTTGTTGTATATTTCGGGACTCCAGAATATATTTTATCGGTTCTTTTCGCCTCTATTACATCAAGATAACTCGATAGACCCATGAGAATTTTTTCTCGTAAAATATCCGATAGTTCTTTGGGAGCTTCACTAATTCGGTTAAAAGCTTGATTGAAATAAATAAGTGGTGTTGTTAATGAATTATCAAGAAAAACAACGTCGTGAGGTGCTTTTGAAGCTAATTCTAGTTCCATGCACATCATTATCGCTCTAGCAACCACAGTTGTTGCATCATTATGCGCTGTATTAATTATTTTTGAAAAATGTCGTGGTTTTGGCCAGAAACGTTTTTCATTCGGTGGGATTAAACCTTCGACGGCTACAGCAGCTATCGCAACCATATCTGTTGATAGCATTCTCTCAATACTGTAAGATCCATCAACTCCGCATGTTGTAGGAAAATTATAGGTCGAGATATAATCAATATCTCTCCCTAAATAATTCCATTGGATTAATTTGGCTCGTATCTCTTTCCTATTTTGATTTAATTTTTGAAACGATTGGAAAATCTTCTCGCTTAAACCGCTACATTCACCGAGCATTTCCTCAACTAATGCTTCTGGGAGCTCGTCAAACGGGTTTTCATTAAAATCATCCATTTAATATTCTATACATAATTTATAAAACAATAATACTATCTCCGTTAAAAAGGAACAATAATTGGCATCCTTCCGATCAATTTCTCACCCTACACCTTCCCCGCCCTCTTCTCCAGTCCCCGTATCGTATCCCGCAACATGATCGCCCGTTCAAAATCTAAGGCTTCCGCCGCCGCCTGCATCTTCGCCTCAAGTTCAATAATCAAATTAGGTATCTCCGTCTTCGGCACATGCTTCACGTCGGTGATCTCAACCTCCATCGCCCGGACAGGCTTCACGATGGTGCGGGGGATGATGCCGTTCCTCTCGTTGTATTCCACCTGGAGGTTCCGGCGGCGGTTGACCTCCTTCACGGCCCTGTCGATGGAGCCCGTCACGACATCGGCGTAGAGGATGACGTGGGCGTTGATGTTCCGGGCGGCCCGGCCGATGATCTGGATGAGGGAGCGCTCGTCCCGGAGGAACCCCTCCTTGTCGGCGTCCAGGATGCCGATGAACCCCACCTCGGGGATGTCCAGGCCCTCCCGGAGGAGGTTGATCCCCACGAGGACGTCGAACTTCCCGAGCCGGAGCTGCCGGATGATCTCGGTCCGCTCGATGGTCTCGATCTCCGAGTGGAGGTACCGGCTCCTGATCCCCCGCTCGGAGAGGTAGTCGGCGAGCTCCTCGGCGAGGCGCTTCGTGAGGGTCATGACCAGGCAGCGGTCGCCCCGGGCGATGGTCTTCTCGCACTCCCGGATGACGTCCGTGGTCTGGCCGTCGATGGGCCGGGTGGTGACCACCGGTTCGAGGAGGCCGGTGGGGCGGACGATCTGCTCCGCGACCCTCGCCGACCGGGTGGCCTCGTAGGGGCCCGGGGTCGCCGAGACGAAGACCACGTTCCTCATGTAGCCCTCGAACTCCTGGAACCGGAGGGGGCGGTTGTCGTAGGCCGAGGGGAGCCGGAAGCCGTAGTCCACGAGGGCCTTCTTCCGGGAGCGGTCGCCCTTGTACATCCCGTGGAGCTGGGGGATGGACTGGTGGCTCTCGTCGATGAAGAGGAGGAAGTCCTGCGGGAAGTAGTCGAGGAGGCAGTAGGGCTTCTGCCCCGGTGCCCGGAAGTCGAAGTGCCGGGAGTAGTTCTCGATCCCCTTGCAGTAGCCGGTCTCCTCGATCATGTCCAGGTCGAAGAGGGTCCGGGTCTTCAGCCGGTACGCCTCCAGGGGCCCGAGGTTCGGGAGCCACTCGTCCAGCTCCTCCTTGATCGTCTCGATGGCCCGCTTCCGAGCATCGTCGGGGATGACGAAGTGCCGGGCCGGGTACACGTGGAAGTACGGGAACTCGTCGGTCACCTGCCCCGAGTGGGGCTCCATCTCCCGGATCCGCTCGATCTCGTCCCCCCAGAGCTCGACCCGGATGATCCGGTCGGAGTAGGCCGGGACCAGGTCGATGACATCCCCCTTCACCCGGAACTTCCCCGGCCCGAGGTCGAGGTCGTTCCGCTCGAACTGGATCTCCACGAGCCGCTGGAGGATCTCCCTCCGGGGGAACCGGGCATGGACCTTGAGCTCGAAGCCCAGGTCCCGGTAGTTCGCGGGGTTCCCGAGGCCGTAGATGCAGGAGACCGAGGCCACGACAATGACGTCCTCCCGGCTCATGAGCGACGCGGTAGTGGCCATCCGGTGCTGCTCGATCTTGGGGTTGATCTGGGCGTCCTTCTCGATGTACTGGTCCTTCTCGGGGATGTAGGACTCGGGCTGGTAGTAGTCATAGTACGAGACGAAGTACTCCACATGGTTCTCCGGGAAGAACTCCCGGAACTCGTTGTAGAGCTGGGCGGCGAGGGTCTTGTTGTGGGCGACGACGAGCGTGGGCTTCCCGATTGCCTCGATCACGTTCGCCATGGTGTAGGTCTTCCCCGACCCCGTCACCCCGAGGAGGGTCTGGTGGTGTTCCCCGCATCCGAAGCCCTCCACGAGGTCCGCGATGGCCCGGGGCTGGTCGCCCGCCGGCTTGAACGGGGCGGTGAGGGAGAAGGTTGACACGGTGCTCAGTTACTCTCGCTCCGGCCTCATAAGGGATATGGCAGGGACCAGGGAAACGGATCATTCTCACGACCAGGCCATGTCCTGATGGGGGCATCCATCAGGAACAGGATGGCCACCTGATCACAATCCTCATCAATTCCGGGGAATTATTCTTCTCTGGAGACATCCGCCCTGCTATGGATCTCGACAGCCTTCTTGCACGGAATAAGGACGGGATACGGGAGATCTGCCGGCGGTATGGCGCCTCCAATATCCGCGTATTCGGCTCGGTCGCACGGCATGACGCCGGTGAGGCGAGCGACATCGACCTTCTCGTGGACCTCGAACCGGGAAGGACGCTCTTCGACCTCGGGGGCCTCTCCTATGACCTTGAGCGCCTGCTGGGCCGCCGGGTGGATGTCGCGACCCCCGGCCTGCTCAGGGCCCGGATCAGGAGCCGGATCTTGCAGGAGGCGGTTCCCCTGTGAGGGATGACCGGTCACGCCTCACCGATATCAGTGAAGCACTGGAAAAGATCGAAAAGTACACCGGTCGCGGGAAAGATCTGTTCTTCAGCGATGAGCTGGTCCAGGTCTGGGTGATCCACCATCTCCAGATGATTGGCGAGGCTGCGAATGGGATCTCACCGGTGACACGGGAGCGGTATCCCGCCCTACCGTCGGGGAAGATCATCGGGCTGCGCAACATCCTGGTGCACCACTACTTCGCCATCGATGCAAAGGAGATCTGGGCCGTGGTCGAACGGGATATCCCGCCGTTGCGCGAAGCGGTGGACCGCATCCTCGACGAAATGGCGTGAAGCCCCCCGTCCTGAACCCGGGTCCCTCAATCCCTGCGTTATCGCAAGCCGTTTTCCCCTCAATCCTCGCCCACAACCACCTTTTTCCTCCTGAGCAGACGGTGGTACGACACCGCGAACCGGTGGGCCTCGTCCCGGAGGTTCCGGATAAGGACAGGCAAGGGGGGGTGGTGTTTGCTGCGCACTCCTCGAAAATCTTCATATAGGACGTCAGCTGAGGCACCCATATCTGCAGAAGGTGGAGGAGATGATCTCATGAAGGCGTTATTGCTCGACGGGTCCCGTGCCGGTGATGCGGCCAGCACGCAGGCCCGCGAGCTCATCGAGCAGGAACTCAGGGGAAAGGGGTGGGAGGTCAGTTCCCTCACGCTTCGCGACATGGAGATCGCCCCGTGCCTCGGGTGTTTCAAGTGCTGGACGCACACGCCAGGGATCTGTGTTACCGACGATGCGGGGACTGCCGTCGTAAAACAGTTCATCGCAAGCGACCTGGCGGTCTTCCTGACCCCGGTCACCTTCGGGGGCTATTCATCGGCCCTGAAGAAAGCCCTCGATCGGACCCTCCCGGTCATGCTCCCGTTCTTCCGGAAGTTCGGGGGCGAGGTGAGGCATATCCAGCGGTATGACAACCAGCCGCGGATCATGGCCCTCGGGGTGCTCCCCCGGCCGGATCCCGCGGCCGAGCAGATCTTCCGGACCCTGGTCGGCCGGAACGCCGGGAACTTTGGCGCCCCCGACCGGACATTCGGGGTGATAACGGGGAACATGGATGCCGGGGGAATGAAGAAAGAAGTACGGTCGCTCCTCGTGAAGGCGGGGGTCGGGCCATGAGAGAAAAGACGGTCCTCCTCCTGAACGGGAGCCCCCGGGGACCGAAGAGCACCTCGGCCTCCCTCGGGTCGTACCTGGTTGGCCGGCTGGAGAAACAGGGGTTCCGGGGTAAGGATCTCCATGTCCAGCCGCTCGTGAGATCCCCCGACGGGTTGCAGAGGCTCGCTGCAGAGGTGGATGCCGCGGATCTCGTGATATGTGCCGCTCCTCTCTACATCGATAGCATTCCCGCTCCGCTCATCGCGGCGATGGAGTACCTCTCCGAGAGGAGGAAGGCGGAGAAACCCCGAAAGGAGCAGCCGCTCGTTGCCCTCGTGAACAGCGGCTTTCCGGAACCGTCCCAGAGTGCCACGGCCATTGCCATCTACCGGCAGTTCGCCGCCGAGGCGGGGTTCGCCTGGGCCGGCGGGCTCGCGTACGCGTCGGGCCAGGCGGCCGTCGACGGCAGGCCCCTCGGGAAGGCGGGGTTCATGGCGAAGAACGCCCGGAGATCCCTTGACCTGGCTGCAGCCGCCCTCTCGGAGGGAAAACCCATCCCCGGGGAGGCACGGTCCCTCGCGGCCAGACCCATGGTCCCGGTCTGGATGTTCCTGCCCATCGGGAACCTCCTCTGGTGGAGGTCCCGGGTGAAGGACAGGAGCGTATGGAGGGCGATGAAGGATCGGCCCTACGAAGGGAAGGGGTGACCCGTCCTCCCGGGTCATGGAAGGGAACACGACGGGATTCCCCCTGAAGAAGGGATAAGCAATCCCGGTTTCAGGAGACCACCTTTTTTCTCCTGAGCAGCCGGTGGTAGGCGACCGCGAACCGGTGGGCCTCGTCCCGGATCTCCCGGATGAGGAGGGACGCAGGACTCTTCTTATCGAGGGGTAATGGGAAGGAGAACCCCGGAGCGTAGACCTCCTCCTCCTTCTTTGCGATCGAGATCAGGGGAATATTCACCTTCACCTCCGAGAGGGCGGCCTTCGCAGCGGAGAGCTGCCCCTTCCCGCCGTCGATGATCACGAGGTCGGGCAGGGGGGAGCCCTCGCGCACGAGCCGGCTATACCGGCGGCGGACTACTTCGGAGATGGCAGCAGTATCGTCAACCCCGCCAACGGTCCGGATCCTGAACCTCCGGTATCCCTTCTTCTCGGGCCGGCCGTCCACGAACCGGACCATGGAGCCGACGGTGGAGGTGCCGGAGAGGTGGGAGATATCGAAGCACTCGATCGCCGAAGGAGGAGCAGGGAGGTGGAGGGCCTCCCCGAGGGCCTCGAGCCGGAGCTTCTCGCCGAAGAAGGTCTGCTCCAGGTTCTTCCTGACGAGGTCAAGGAGCTGCCGCTTCTCCCCCCTGACAGGGACAGTGACCTGCACCCGGTTCCCCCGCTGGAGGGTGAGGAAGTCGATGACCGGGAGGGAGACCCCGTTCGGGAGGATCAGCTCCTTGGGGGGTGCATTGTCGGAGTAGTACTGCACCAGGAACTCTTCGAGGAACTCGGGCGAGGCATCGAAGATGAACTCCTCCTTCTCGGCAAGGGTCCCCCGCTCCACCGAGAAGAGCATGAGGTACACCTTCTCCTCCGTCTCCAGGTAGTTGATGATATCCTCGTCATGGTCACGACGGCGCTCCACCTTCTGCCGGGTGGCAAGGTGCTCCACCGCCTCGATCTGGTCCCGAAGCGCCATGGCATGCTCGAAGTCCTGGTCCTTTGCCCTCCCGGCCATCTCGGCCTTGAGGTCGCGGATCAGGTCCGTGGACTGGCCCTTGAGGATTGCCTCCACACGCTTCACCCGGAGGGCATAGTCCTCTGGTGTGATCCCACCGATGCAGGGGGCCGAGCAGGAGCCCATGTGGTGCCTGAGACAGGCCCTCTTCGGGAGCCGGCGGCAGGTGCGGAGGCCGAACGCCCTCTTCACGGCACTGAGGATGTGGTCCCGTTCCCGGGCCGACACAAAGGGGCCGAAGAATGACCCCTCCCCAGAGGGCCGCCTCGCCATCATGATCCTGGGGAACGGCTCCTTCGTGAGCATGATGTAGGCATAGGTCTTCGCGTCCCGGAGGTCGATGTTATACCTCGGCTGGTGGCGCTTGATGAGGTTGCTCTCGAGGACCAGGGCCTCGACCTCGTTGTCGGTGACCATGAAGTCCACGGACTCGATCCGCTCCACCATTGCCCGGATCCGGGGGTCAGGGGAGCTCTTCTGGAAGTAGGAGGAGACCCTCTTCTTCAGGTCCTTTGCCTTGCCGATGTAGAGGATGGTCCCGTGACGGTCCCTGAAGAGATAGGAGCCAGGGGACGAGGGGACCTGGCCGACATCATCCATGGCCGTTCAGGATCCGGCCGAGGAACTGGCCGGTGTAGCTCGCCGCAACCCGGCTCACCTCCTCGGGGGTACCGGTGGCAACGACCTCCCCGCCCAGGTCGCCCCCTTCCGGGCCGAGGTCGATGATGTGGTCCGCGGATTTGACGATGTCCAGGTTGTGCTCGATGACCACGACGCTGTTCCCCCGGCTCACCAGGTCGTCGAGTACCTGGATGAGCTTCTTTGTGTCATGGAAGTGGAGCCCGGTCGTCGGCTCGTCCAGGAGGTAGAGGGTCTTCCCCGTGGCCCTTTTCGCAAGCTCGCGGGTGAGCTTGATCCGCTGGGCCTCGCCGCCCGAAAGCGTGGTGGAGGACTGCCCGAGCTTCACGTAGTCCAGCCCCACGCGGGAGAGGGTCTCGAGCTTTGCCTTGATCGACGGGATCTTGTCGAAGAGGGCCATCGCCTCTTCCACCGACATGGCGAGCACGTCGGCGATGGACTTCATTCGGTACTTCACCTCCAGGGTCTCGCGGTTGTAGCGGGTCCCCTTGCACTCCTCGCACTCGATATACACGTCCGGGAGGAAGTTCATCTCGATCCTGATGAGCCCATCGCCCTGGCAGGCCTCGCACCGGCCGCCCCGGAGGTTGAAGGAGAACCGCCCGGGGTTGTACCCCCGCACCTTCGCCTCCTTCGTCTCGGCAAAGATCTTCCGGATATCGTCAAAGACTTTGGTGTAGGTGGCAGGGTTGGAACGGGGGGTCCTGCCGATGGGTGACTGGTCGATGACGATGACCTTGTCGATCTCGTCCCCGAACTGGATCGAGTCGTAGGAGCCCACCTGGACCCGGGAATGGTGGAGCGCCCGCTGCATCGCACGATACAGTATCTCGTAAATGAGGGTGGACTTCCCTGATCCCGAGACACCCGTAACAACGGTGAAGACCCCGACGGGTATCTTCACGTCGATGTTCTTTAAGTTGTTCTCCCGGCACCCCGTGAGGGTGATGAAGCGTTTCGACCTCCGCCGCTTCGAAGGTACTTCGATCATCATCTTGCCGGCGAGGTATAAGCCGGTGAGGGAGGCCGGGTTTCCCTCGATCTCGTCGGGGGTCCCCTCCGCGACGACCGCTCCCCCGTGGATCCCTGCCCCGGGCCCCATGTCCACGACATGGTCGGCGGACCTGATGGTTTCCTCGTCGTGCTCCACGACGATGAGGGTGTTCCCCAGGTCCCGGAGGGCCTTCAGGGTGTCGATGAGACGACGGTTGTCCCGCTGGTGGAGGCCGATGGAGGGCTCGTCGAGGACATAGAGGACGCCGGTCAGGTTGGAGCCGATCTGGGTGGCGAGCCGGATCCGCTGGGCCTCGCCGCCCGAGAGGGACCCGGCTGCCCGGGAGAGGGTGAGATATCCCAGGCCAACCCGCTCCAGGAACCTGAGCCGGTCGTTGATCTCCTTTAAGATCTGGCGGGCGATCTCCACCTCCTTCGCCGTGAGGGGGAGATCTTTGAAGAACGCGAGACAGCCGCTGATAGGAAGATTGGTGACATCGACGATGGACTTCCCCGCGATCTTCACGGCAAGGACCTTCTTCTTGAGCCTCCTGCCATCGCAGACCGGGCAGAGGGAGACCTGCATGAACTTCTCCAGCTCGTGCCTCCGGTACTCGGACTGGGTCTGCTTGTAGAGCCGCTCTGCCTGGGGGAGGAGCCCCTCCCATTCCCCGACGTGGGACCACTGGGCGTCCCCGTTCTTCATCGACAGGGAGAACCGGACCCGCTCGGGGGAGCCGAACATGAGGGCATTGTACTGCTCCGTGGTGAGGTCCTTGATCGGGGTGAGGACCGAGAACCCGAAGTGCCGGGCGATGGCACCGAGGTACTGGGCGCGGTACCCGTCGAGGAAGTTGCGGTACAGGGCGACCGCACCCTCGGCGATGGACTTCTCCCGGTCGGGGATAATCAGGTCGGGGTCGAACTCCATCTTGATCCCCAGGCCGTTGCACCCCTCGCAGGCCCCAAACGGGCTGTTGAAGGAGAACATCCGGGGCTGGAGCTCCTCGAAACCGATCCCGCAGACCGGGCAGGCCATGAGGGAGGAGTAGAGCTGGGTCTTCCCCTGCTCATCGAGGACCATGACGAGCCCCTCCTCCGAGCACCTGAGCGCATTCTCGCAGGCCTCGGCGAGCCGGGACCTGTCATCGGTGGAGAGCCGGTCAATGACGATCTCGATCTCCTGCTTCCTGTACCGTTCCAGGGAGATCTCCTCGTCGGTGCGGTGGATCTCCCCGTTCACCCGCACCCGGGTGAACCCCTCCCTGTGGAGTTCCTTGATGAGCGCCTGGTAGGTCCCCTTCTTCTGCCGGACAACGGGGGAGAGGATCGTCACCGTGCCCGGGTGTTCCTCGGCGATCCGGTCCGCAATCCTGTCGGGCGACTGGGCCTCGATCCGGATCCCGTGGTCAGGGCAGAAGGGGACCCCGATCCGGGCGAAGAGGAGGCGCAGGTAGTCGTAGATCTCTGTCGTCGTCCCGACGGTGGAGCGGGGGTTCTTGGATGTCGACTTCTGCTCGATGGAGATGGCGGGGGAGAGCCCCTCGATGGACTCAACGTCCGGCTTGGACATGAGCCCGAGGAACTGCCGGGCATAGGAGGAGAGGGACTCGACGTAGCGCCGCTGCCCCTCGGCGAAGATGGTGTCAAAGGCGAGGGTGGACTTCCCCGAGCCCGAGAGACCGGTCAGGACATTGAACCGGTCCCTGGGGATCTCCACGGTGATGTTCTGCAGGTTGTGCTCCCGCGCACCCCTTACGACGATCTTTCCCGGCATTTTGTGGATAGATCCATTCCCCGTGATGCTATATAGGGGCTTCGTCACCGGAAAAAAAGCGAGCGACCGGCTCTTCTCATCGAGATTGCTGGAGGGTATTGAACTGCTTCACCATCTCCCCACGGCGGAAGACGGAGATCCTGCCTCCGCTCTGGGAGACCACGACCCCGACCGAGCTCGTCGCCCGGGTGATCCCCGCCACCGAGCCGTGCCGGGTGCCGAGGCCCATGGGGATCCGGACCGTGGAGGTGTCGATGGTGAGGTACCTCCCCGCCGCCTCGATCACCCCTGCCCCGCTCACGATGAAGACACCGTCGAGGAGGGCGAACTCCTTCACGTTCTCGACATTGGCGGGGTCGGTAATGAGCCGTTTTGCAGGGTCGTGCCCCTCGAAGGGGTTGAGGATGAGCTGCTTGGAACTGGCGAGGACCTCCGGGGAGTCGCCGACAATAAACGCGGTCCCGATCGGCTTCCCCTCCCGCCCCTCCCGGGAGATCTCGATAGCGGTCCTGAAGACGGCCCCGAAGACCGCGGGCCGGATGTCGGTTCCTGCGAGGATCTCCGTCTTCCAGGTCTCTTCGGCGGGGACCGAAGGGCCGGCTGCGGTCGGGGCGGTCTGCACTTCGCCCGCCTTCGACGGGATCTCGGAGATCTGGGCAGTATCGTCCCCGACGGAGCGGTTGGCGAGCTCCAGGATCACGACGAGGACCGGCACGATCTCCAGGCGCCCGATCCACATGACCAGGAGAAAGACCCATTTGGCAACGTAGGGCATCTCGGGCGAGACGAACCCCGTGGTGATCCCGACGTTCGACATCGCCGAGACCAGCTCGAAGATGACGGCCGTCGACTCAAAGAAGATGGTCGAGAAGTGGAGGGTGACCACCGTTGCGATCGAGACGGCGAGGAAGTAGAGCATGATGACGAGCATGTTGTTCCTCACCTCGTTCTCTGCGACCGGGTTCGCGATGACCTGCCCCTGGTACTCGAAGGGCACGATGATCTTCGGGGAGACGAAGATCCTTTTTAACCACCAGATGAGGCCATGGTACCCGAGGAGCACCCGGTAGGCCTTGATCCCGCCGCTCGCGGAACCCGAGGCGCCGCCGATGGCCATGAGCATGATGAGGAGGATCACCGAGACCGATGCCCAGAGCTGGAGGGAGACGTTCTGGAAGCCGGTGGTCGTGATGGCCGAGACGGACATGAAGAGGGCGTGCCTGAATGCCGTGAGGGGATCTTCGCCTGTGAGGTAGGTGAGATCGATAATGATGGAAACGGTCCCGAGGGCGACGAGCCCCGCGATGAGCCGGGCCTGGTTGTCCTGGAAGAGGGTCCAGCGCTTTCGGGTGTACAGGAGGTAGTAGATCATGAAGGGGAGAGATCCCGCGAGCATCACGGGAACGAGGGCGAACTCGAGGAGGGGGTTCTGGTAGAACGCGATCCCCGCGGCATGGGTGGTGAACCCTCCCGTCGAGATGGCGCTCATGGCGAGGTTCATCGCGTCCCAGAGGGGGACCCCGGCAAGGAGGATGAGGAGGAGGGCCCCGAGGGTGAGGACAACGTAGATCTGCCACATCTCCCTCCCCGTGGAGATGAGGCTCGGGATGAAGGGGCCGCCCTCGCCCCCGCTGCGCACGCACCGTGCATTCGTGAGGCTCGACCGGGCGAGGACCGAGATGGTGAAGACAACCATGCCGATCCCGCCCAGCCACTGCATGAAGGACCGCCAGAAGAGGATCGTTGCGGGCATCGTCTCCGGCACGGGGATGAGGGTGAGCCCGGTGCAGGTCCAGCCGGACATCGCCTCGAAGAGGCTGTCGATGTAGTGCATACCGGTCCCCAGGGTGAAGGGCAGGGCCCCGATCGCCGCGCAGCTGAACCAGACGATGGCCACGGCACCAAGGACGATGGAGAGGCGGGCTTCGCCCTGGGGCGGATGCCTCAGGGCGAGGGCCCTCCCGAGGAGGGTGAAAGCGACGGGGACGCTCGCCATGGGGAGGAGCATCCGCCACTCGCTGGAGAGGGGGATGATGACCAGGGGTAAGCACGTCACGATGCCGAGGATCCTGAAGATGACCCCCATCTCCCCCGCGAGAATGGAGAAGTATTCAGATCTCTCCATCGGTAGAAAAGTGGGTCATGTATCTATTACAATGTTTCTGGAAGATCTTCCTCCCGCCGGAATCAGGCAGAGGTCTCATTCCGGATCCGAAAGGGGCCAGATGAACCGTTCCCGCTCCCGCCCGGGCCGTACCCCATGCGGCCGGGGGTAAACCATTATGATGCTTCTCGGGAAGAGATTCTATAGTGCATAGGGTCGAACCTCGAGGATCTCCGGAGGGGAAGATCCACCCTGGACACCATGCCCGGGCAGCAGCCTCTCCCGGCCCGGTACAGGGCGGCGCTGAGAGGGGCCCGGCTCCCGGGGCGCCCGGGAGGGGCAGGCGGCGGAGGAGGGGGCGGGGCAGGCCCGGCCCCGGCCAGCCCGCGCCCGGGGTGCGAAGAGCCGGCGCGTTCCCGATGAACGACTGGCTGGTCCGGAACTTCGCACTGTTCCCGCCCGACCGGGCCACCATCCTTGCCGCTACAAGGCACCTCTCCGGTCCCCAGAGAAAGAACCTCTTCTCGCCAGACCCGGGGACCATGAAGACCGCGGAGGGGAAGTGGTACGAGGCGATCATCTACGAGACGATCCTCCGCTGCGCCCTTGCATCCGACCGGATCACCCGCGTCGTGTCCAAGGGTCCGGATGCACGGTACCGGAGGCTGCAGGCGCAGCTCGGCCAGAACGGCCTCTTCTACTCCCGGTCAGGGGATATCAAGGTGCGGGGGAACGGACAGGACCTGGCCGAGCTCGACCTGCTCCTCGTGGGGGAGGGGAACTCCATCGCCTTTGGCGAGATCGTCACCTCCCCGGCAGCCATGAAGGAGCTCGAGAAGGAGTTCCTGTACAAAAAGAGGCTCATGGGCCACCTCTTCGGGCAGCAGGTGGTCCCCTCCCTCCTGATCTCCTCGGTAGACATCTCCCGGATCTCGGCGGTGGGCCGGATCCTGGAGGATCCCTCGAACCTCTATCTCTCCACCGCCACCTGCGAGGCGATCAAGGCCCTCGTCAGGCCCGAGGAGGTGATAAGGGGGGTCCCGCCGCGGACTGTCCGGAATCCCAAGCTCATCGAGGCCCCGGACCTCCCCCTGGCAGGCTCCTTCGACTACCGGAGGATGCATGAACTCCAGCGGAGCAGGGTCTTCTCGGCCCTCGCCAATGGCTCCCTGTACCGTGGCGGGGATCCCCGGGACCCCGCGACCGTCATCGTGAAGAAGATCCTGCTGGGGGCCCTTGAACCGGGTGCGGTCAACCTCTACTCGAACTCGGTCCGGCTCACCGTCAAAGGGAGGCCCATCACCCCCCAGGAGATCCGGAACCATTTTGCGAAGATCATCCTCACGGTGAACCTCCCCGAGGCGGAACCGATCATCTACATGAAACCCAGGGACAGGAACCATTACATGAAGATGATCCGGGTCAGGCCGGGGCAGTTCAAGTTCGAGAGCAACCGGTCCAGGAAGATGCTCGGCTTTTTCCTCTGGCTCCAGGACATCCGGCCCACCCTGGGGGCCGGGATCACCGAAAGGATGCTCAATTCAGGTTATTTCAGGTAATCCCGCGCCAGACAGGAGCCCGTCACCGTCTCTTCTTCCAGGAGTAGATGATGATCCCGGCCACGACAATGGCAAGGGCAACGAGAAGGATCGGTCCTGAAGGGAACGAGGGTGTGCCCTGCGCCTGTGTGGAGGCCGGTGTGAGAGAGACCTCGGTGCTCTCGGAGAAGATACGCCCGTCCCTGTCCTTGAACTGGAGGAGGAGGAGGACCGAACTCGCGTTCCTGGCCTGGAAGGAGACCTCGAAGGAGGCGAAGTCATCGGGATTGAGGGACCCGACCACATAGGAGCGGAACGGGTCGACCGGCACCGCCCCTCCCCCGGCTGTCACCGTCACGGCATTCGCGACCTCGAGGCCTGCGTTCGAGACATCCCCGGTCAGGTGGTAGGTACTGCCATCCGGCGTGAGGACCAGGTTGCTCGCGACGAGAGAGGCACGTTTCAGGTCATCGTTCAGGGTGATAGGGGTGGTGATCTCCTTCGTGTGGAGGTTCACGCCGTTCTGGTAGGAGACAGTCGTGGTGAGATTCCCTGCCTGGTGCGGGGTGATGTTGAAGGAGACCGTGGCAGAGGCATCGGCCTTCAGGGTCCCGATGAAGTAGCTCGCGGGGGTGATGTCCAGGCCCTCCCCCTCCATGACAAGGTTCACCCCGTTCACCTCGCTCGCGCGCGGGTTCCCGATGAGGATGGTCACGGTATCCTTCCTCTCCCGGGAGAAACGATCCGGTCGGTCGAGCACCGAGACCGCGAGCTCGGTGGACTTCACGACCACCGGGAACGGGATGGAGAGGCTCCCCTCATCCCGGAAATCGAGGAAGAATTTCGGGTAGTAGGTGCCGTCCGGGCCATCTGCCCTGATGAGGAAGGAGAAGTCCCGTGAGTTGCCGGCCCCGATATCCCCCACGGTCCCGTAGGGATCGTTCAGGGTCCGGATCAGGTTCGGTTCCCCCAGGAGAAATGCACGCCGCACGGCAACGCTCGTGCTCCCCCGGTTCTCGACCGATAGGGTGACTGTCGCAGTATCCCCTCTCATGAGTACCGCCGGGCTGATCCGGATACCGGTGACGGTCACGTCGGAGGCTTCGGCATCTGCAGCCGCTGCAAGGATGACAGGGGTGCAGAGGATGATGAGGGCGACCATGGCCCGGAAGATGGATCCACCCATTCTTTCTCTCTCTCCTCCAGCTCATTTCGTTCCCGGATATATATGGCACTATAGGTTGGGGGTATGTTCGGCCCCTCCCGGGTCGCAGGGAGGTGCGGCGCCGAACCGAACCGGCGAGAGAAAACGCTTCCTTCTTCTCTCTCTACTTCTTGCGGTTCCTCATCCACTCCTCGAGGTAGCGGATCAGGGTGAAGGCGCCGTCGGTGGTGGGGTGGACCTCGATGAAATCGTCGAAGTCCTGCACCGTGCACCCCGTGCGGATGAGGAAGGCGAGGTACGAGGCGACGATGGACGCCCCGGGGGCAGCGAGGGTGGCGGAGAGGATCCTCCCATCCTCCGGGTCGGCGCGGATGCCCGAGTACCCGGTGTTTCCCTGAGGTACTGCCCAGAAGGAGAACGGCCCGGCTGGCGAGGGGGATCCCACTCCCGCCGAAGGCCCTTCCTCCAGGGAGCACCAGGCGAACTCGTTCATCAGGGTGAGGGACCGGGGGATGCACCGGTAGTCCATCCTCCTCTCCCGGCCGAGGATATTGTCTGCCGCAACGAGCCCCTCCATCCGGGCCACGGGGGTGAGGTAGGGAGGGCCGGTGAGATCCCCTGCCGCGTACACCCCCGGGATGCTCGTCCGCATGCGATCATCCACCACCACCTCGCCCAGGGGTCCTTTCTCGGGGCCGTGGATCATCTCCGAGCTGGGGGCAAGCCCGGTCGCAAGGAAGACTCCATCAGCGGGGATCTCTCTCTCCCCGCCTTTCCCGCCGGTCACGGCGGCCTCGGCACGCCCGGATCCCTCCACCCGGAGGAGCGGGGAGTTCTCGCAGATCTTGACCCCCTCGAGCTCCCTCAGTGCCTGCTTCCGGAGCCGCTCATCGATCTCCTTCAGGAAGCGGCTCCTCGCGAGGATTGTAACATCTGCGCCGAAGGCATGGAATATGTGGGCGAACTCGGCTGCCATCACGTCGCCGCCCACGATGGCGATCCGGGCCGGGAGCTCCTTCCAGGCCACAAGGGTGTGGGCATGCACCACGCCCGGGAGATCCACCCCCTCGACCCGGGGGATCACCGGCCGGGATCCGGTCGCAGCAAGGACCGCCTCGGCCTCCACCGGTTTCCCGCCAATGAAAGGGGTGGAGCCTTTTAGGCTCCCCTCGCACCGGGAGATGCAGGCCACCCCTGCCTCCTCTGTCTCCTGGTCGAGAACGCGGGTGATTGTCGCCTGGATCTTTCCCATCTGCTCCATGAGTTTCGGGTAGGAGACCCGGGGAGGCCGGTCGAGGACCCCGAGATCATGGAGGGTCCCCGCGTACCGGATGGTTCGTGCCACGTCGGCGAGGGCGCAGACGACCATGCACCCGTGGTGGAGGCACTGGCCGCCCAGAGCCCCCTTCTCCACGACGGTCACCTCCCTCCCGGCCCGGGCCATGCGCATGGCCGCGAGGCGCCCGGCAGGCCCGCCACCGATGACGAGGATCATAGCTGTTAGAGGAGCTCGGCACCCGTGTCCATCGGCTCGGTGAGGACGACGCCGGTGACCGCGTTCAGCTCCACGAACTTCTTCCCCTTGAACTGCCAGACCGGCACGTGGACGAGCTCGAGGTCGATGGTGATGTCCTTCTTCTCGGGCTTGAAGATCCTCTCCTCGTAGAAGATGGTGTCCCCCTTCACCTGCCTGATCCGCACCTTCTGGGTGAGTTCCTCGATGACGCGGTTGCGGAGCTTCTCTTCGGCCTCGCCCTTCTGGACCATGGGCTGGAGCACCACCGCCGAGATCGGGACCGGCGAGACCTCGGCCTGCCCCGGTTCCTCGCCGGTCTCTGCCCCGTTGATGGCATTGATCGCGCCCTTCTTCTCGGCGTTGAAGGTCACCACCTGGTTCCCGTAGCCCTTCTGGCCGCTGCTCCGGTAGTGGTAGCGCCAGTAGGGGATGAAGCGGAGGGTCCCGGCACCGCTCTCCCCCGATATAGCCCGTGCACGCTTCTCGTCCACCTTCACCGGGACATGGGGGAGCTCCGGGCCTGCCTCCTCGGGAGCCGGCGCGGTGGAGGCCGCGAGCCCCTGGCCGAGGTCAAGGGCAAGGCTCCTGCCAAGGACGGAGGCGATCGCGGCCTTCCCGGCAAACCCTTCGAGCTCCGCTATCCCCCAGCGGATGCAGCGCTCGGTCCTCACCGAGTCGTTCAGGGTGAAGAGGAGCTTCCGGCTCGTCACCTCCTTCTCTTCAATCCTGCACCGGTAGTTCGTCCGGTCGAACTGCCCGATCTCCCCGCTGTTGTCCGAGCACTGGACGATAATGCACTCCCCATCGCCGATGGCCGAGAGGTCCAGGGGCCTCTCCAGGTCCTCCACCTCGTAGGAGGCCGCTTCCAGGATGCGCCGCACCGCCTCCCGGGCCCGATCTCTCATCTCGCTGTCCATTCACACGTACATCGCATCGGTACTATAGAACATTTCTTCTCCCCGGTCCCGGGTTGGCGACGGGGAGTTTGCGCTTTCGGGCTTCCAGGTCTCTCTTCCGGGGCGACACCTATATCAGAGAACCGAAGGAATTGTACCCTGACTGGTGGCGATAGAACCAATGAACCGCGACCTCCAAGGGGAAGACTGGGGATCCCCCCTCAAGTTCATCAACAACCGTATCGAGGACCTGGCCATGGAGGTGAGCTACAACCCGGTCGAGAATACGGGGAAGATCATCTTCAACCTGTCCCTGATACCTCGGGGCGACCTTGAGGCGGCCATCTCCATCTTCAGGATTGCATACCGGGCAGGCCTCTCTGTGAGCGACCGGATCCGGATCCTTTTGGAGGGTGAGCAGCTGGAAGATCTCACCATCCCCGAGGGATATGCGGGGATATGCACCATGTGCACCATCACCCTTGATGGGCTCCTCCTGAAGAAGGGGGTACCTATCCGGTCTGTGGGTGGGGGGCTCGTGGAGATCGATGACCGGATGCCCAGGCGCTTCACCCACATGATCCTCTTCGAGTCCACCACGGTCGACCCCCTGGAGGTCCTCGTTGCCCAGGATCTCACCTCCATTCTCAGGGTCATGAAGGAGGGGAGCGGGACCATCCTCGGGAACCTCCGGGAGTGCCATATGGAGGCCGAATCCCCGGTCATCGGGCTCCTGGACGATCTCTCGAAGAGGGGATTCACCGGCATCCTCGAGGTGGGGGCCCCCAATGTCCCGCTTCTCGGGGTTTCTGTGAGCCCCCAGTACTTCGGCATTGCCATGGTCGGGGGGACGAACCCCATGGCCGCCCTGAAGGAGGAGGGGATTCCGGTGGAGACAAAATCCCTCAAGGGGGTCATGGACGTCGGGGAGATGGACTCCATCAGGGACTACTGATCTGGCCCGGCATCCCAGGCCAGGTTCCGGACCAGACTGGTCTGCCCCCGGCATCCCAGGCCAGGCTCAGAGACCAGACTGGTCTGCCCGGGAAGCCCAGGCAAGGTTCATGGACCAGATCTGGGAGAAGAACCGGAGGAACCCGGGGGACTCGGAGAAGAGGGCCGTGGGGGTCTCTTCTGAGATCCCCATCACGACCATCGCCCTCTTGCCGTCGATAATGAAGATGCCGGCCGTCTCCATGGGCCGGCGCTCGGCATGCCCCATCAGGGGAGGCCTCACATGGACCTTCATTCCCTGAGGGACTGGTCCATCCCAGCGGCTCGTGATCACCTCCAGCTCGATGGAGGGGGACAGCTGCCCCAGCTCGGGGAGGAGGACCCTTTCGAGGAAGGGCCAGGTGGTGAAGAGCTGCAACCTCCTCTTCGCCCCCCGGATGAGGTCCCTGAGGCGCGAGGCGATCTTCTCCTCCCCGTGGATGGACCAGATGAGCTCCTGGTCGCCCCTCTCCACCATCACCCGTTTGCGGTAGATTGGAGAGAGGATCTCCTTTGCACGGAGCGCATCCTCCTGGATCCGGGAGAGGAGGTTCTCTATCCCCTCCTCCGGCGGGATAGCGGAAAAACGCTTCGGGGTGGCATGGGAGACGGTCACCAGGTTCTTCTCCACGAGCCGGTCAAGGACGGGGTAGACCGATGCGCGCGGGACCCGGGAGGCCTCGTGGATCTCGGTGGCGGTCGCGCCCTCCATGCCCAGGAGGGCAACGTAGACAAGGGCCTCGTACTTGGTAAAACCAAGGGATTTCAGGATCTGCGGAAGGGCGGCCCTGAGGTCCTCTCCCATCTCCATAGACGTAAGTATAAATACCGAAGCCTGATAAATGTTGTTATTATCAAGACAACAAGGTGATCCTGATGGCATATCGCTCGCTCCTCCCCCTCGTTGTGGTTCTTGCCCTCCTTGCGGCGCCGGCCATGGCCGGAGAGAAGCAACTTTTCGGATCCCCCAAGATCTCGGCAGCCATCTCGGGCACGAACGAGTTCACCCCGGGTCAGGATGCGGCCATCACCGTGAAGCTGCAGAACACCGGGGTGACCGACGTGACCATCGTCCAGTCGAGCATCATCACCGCGCAGGACAAGCCGAACACCGCGAAGCTCCTCGTTGTCGGCCTCTCACCCGGAACGGCGCCTGTCACGGTGAAGACCGATCCCCAGATGGTCGGGGACCTCCTCGGCGGGAGCAGCGTATCGGCCACCTTCTCGGTGAAGATCTCGAAATACGCTACCGGCGGGGTTTACTCCCTCCCCCTCCGGCTCAGCTACCAGTACCTCAACATCGCCGACCAGGTCAGCTTCGACACCGTCCGCTACTGGTATTACGATGAGAACATCACGCTCCCCCTCGCTATTACCATCAGGCCAGGGGTGACCCTCGAGGTCACAGAGACCCGTGCCGATCTGCTGAACGTCGGTACCGAGGGCTATGTCCTCGTGAACATAAAGAATGCAGGGAGCGACTCTGCCCATAATGCCGTGGCCAAGCTCGCGAGGGACGGGCAGAGCCCCCTCATCCCGACAGATGCATCGGTCTATATCGGGGATTTCGGCCCCGGGGAAGAGAGGGAGATCCGGTTCAAGGCCTCGGTCTCCGCGAATGCTGAGGCCCAGAACTACCCCCTCGATATCCATGTGGACTACACCAATTCGGAGGGCGACAGCGCCTCTTCGGATACGGTCACCATCGGTATACCGGTCGGGAGGAAGATCGACTTCTCCGTGGTCTCGCCTGTGCCCCGGGTGAGCCCGGGGCAGAGAGTGACCCTCGAGGTAGTGTACAGGAACACCGGCTCTGCCCCTGTCTATCACGCCGAGGCCAGGATCTCGGCCGTCGATCCCTTCACCTCCAATGACGACACGGCCTATCTCGGGGACCTCGCCCCGGGCCAGACCGGGACCGCCCGCTACGAGATGACCGTGGATTCCGGGGCGACACCGAAGAGCTATGGCCTGGACTCCGAGATCCGGTACCGGGACGCCCTGGACAACAGCCAGATCTCGGATACCATCAAGGTCCGGGTGGACGTGGTCCAGTCACCAGGGATCCTCGGGACCCTCTCGAACCCCCTCGTCCTCTCCGTGATCATCGCCCTCGCCATCATCGCGCTCTATTATATCCTCATCCATCGCAGGAAGAAGTGATGTTCTCCTGGGATGGCCCCCTCCCTCCCCCCAGGGTCCGCACCATCGACGAGATCCGGGGAGTCCTCATGGACCCGTCCTGTGAGTGCCGTGAACCCCTTTATTTCATGTACCGTGACCTCTCGAAGACCCGGGAGGACGGGCGATGGCTCCGGGACCAGGGCCTCCGGTACGATGTCACGGTCATCCCTGCCAGGACCCTGTGCGGCGAATACGTGAAGACCAAGGGGCACCATCACCCGGTGAACGGGAAGGGCGTGCCCTACCCCGAGATTTACGAGATCCTCAAGGGGGAGGCCCACTACCTCCTCCAGACGAGATCCGCAGATGAGGTGCGCCTCATCCAGGCCGGGCCGGGCGACCTTGTCCTCATCCCACCCGGGTACGGGCATGTCACCATCAACCCCGGGAAGGCAACCCTCGCGATGGCAAATGTCGTCTCCACCCTCTTCGAGAGCGATTACTCGGTCTATGAGCGGCTCCGGGGTGCGGCCTACTTCGAGCTTGCCGGGGGCAAGCTGGTGAAGAACCCATGCTATCCCGATGCAGCCGGCATCAGGACCATGAAGGCATCTGAACAGAAAGGCACTGGTTCCCTGCCCCTTCGCTCCCTCTACGGCCTCATCGGCACAGGGAGCCTCGATTTCCTGAACCGTCCTGAAGATTACCCTGACCTCTTCTTGTGATTCCCTGATAGGGAGAACCGATCTATCAGGCTAGGGTGCACGAGGCGGAATCCTGAGATCCCCGGCTCGTTCCCGTTCAGTTCAGCTTCAGATGAAGTGGATGAGCTTCTTCAGGTCTTCGTTCACGCCCACCGCGATGACCGAGTCCCCCTCGTTTATCGGCTCTTCGGGAGCGGGCCGGACCACCGACCGGCCGGGCCCCTCGATACCCACGATACGAACGCCGGTTCTCCTCTCCATCTCCCGGACGGCTATCCCGGCATGGCGGGTCAGGTGCTTCATGAGCACCTTCTGCCCGTTCGGGAGGTCGACGAGGACCCGTACGATGTCCGAGAGGATGATCCCCGCAATGACCTGGCCGCCGATGGTGGGAAGGAGGGCCACGTAGTCCGCACCTGCCTTATACAGCTTCTCCACGGAGGCGGGTTCGTTTGCCCGGGCCAGGATCTTTGCCGAGGGGGAGAGGTTCCTCGCCACAAGGGTGGTGAAGATGTTCACCCAGTCGTTGTTGACAGCCACGACCACGAACCGGGCCCCCTCCACCCCGGCCGCCTTCAGGACCGCCTCGTCCTCGGCGTTCCCTATCACCTCGCGGATGCCGTGGCTCTTCCTGTCGACGACGGTGCAGCGGATGCCAGCCCCCGAGAGCTCGCGGAAGGCTGCCTTGCCCACGTCCCCGTATCCCGTGATAACGCAGGATGGCTCCCCCACCTCCCGGGCGCAGAACTCCCGGTCAAGGACCTCGGAGACCGACGAGGCCTTTCCCAGGAGGAAGAGCATGGTGGAGGCATCCAGGAGATCCTCCTTTTTCGGCGAAGAGGTGAACTCGCCTGCCTTCCAGAGGAAGAGGAGGTCCACCCCGTAGCGCTCGTAGAGGGCGAGCTCCCCCAGGCTCTTCCCGAAGGCGATGCACCCGGGCATGACCGGCACCTTGACGAGCTTGAGGGTCCCGTCGCCGCCCCTGCCCTCCTCGAGCTTCATGTGGTCGAGGCTGATGGCCTCGAAGATGGTGTCCACGTCGGGGCGCATCGCCGCGTGCCGGGCGAGGATCTTCCCCGTGGAGTTCTTCGGCGAGAGGACGTACTCGGCCCCTGCATACCGGAGGTAACGGTCATACGCGAGGTCATCGACCGCCGCGATGATGGACCCCCTCGTCTGGTCCCGGATACCCAGGATGATCTCTGCCGCGGTCCTCTCGTCCTCGCAGACAACGACGGAATGGGCATGCCCCACCGAGGCGTGTTCCCAGGTACGGCGGGACATGTAATCCCCCCAGATCACCGAGACCCGTGACCGGTACCGGGAGAAGGCCTCCCGTGCCACCGCCTCGTCCGGCTCCACGATCACGATCCCCAGGTCCGAGATGATGAGGCTCTCGATGAGCGCCCGGGCAAGGTTGCCGTAGCCCGCGATGACAACATGCCCTCTCATCTCCCGTGAGGTTCCCGTGGGGGGCGGCCTGTTGATGATGCGGGTGAGAACCGGCTCGAGGAGGACGGGGATGAACATGAAGATCATGAAGACCCCTGCGAGGATCAGGATGACGGTGAAGAGGATGGTGTAATCGCTCTTGAAGGGGAGGAGATCGCCGAAACCGACGGTGGTGATGGTCTCGAGGATGAAGAGGAGGGCCTGGAGCCAGGAGATCTCCCTTCCCTCGAGAATGGGGAAGAGGGTATGGAAGGCCGCGGTGAAGAGGACGATGGCAAGCACGAAGATGCCGATGAGGGAGAGGATCCCCCGCCGCTTCGACCCGACGAGGAACCTCCAGGAGAGCTGGGGTTCACCCATGGCCCTTCACCCGGTCCAGAACCTGCCGTGCAGGGCAGGAGGTGGCGAACTGTTCCCGGCATATGGTGCAGGGTCGCGGTTCCCCGGATTCGGGCACGCTCCCCTCCGAGAGGGCTTCACCCAGGTTCACGAGTGAGAACATGGCTCCGGGGTGCCGGTTCGTGTATTCATCCAGGATACGTCCTGCCTCGTTCTCCAGCGGGTCGGGGGCACGCGGGCCCGGGTCCGGATCGCAGCCAGGGGTGTTCAGCCGGGCATAGAGGGCCACCTCCTGCCCGGGGATCCTGAGGAAAGGCCTGACAAGGGAGATCCTGCCATCCCCCAGCCGGGGGGGGCGTATGAGGCTGACTGCCTCACCCCGCAGGACAGAGAGGAACACGGCCCGGGCTTCGTCATCGAGGTGCGTGCCCAGGGCGAGCCTCGTGGCCCCCATCCGCCCTGCAAGGGAGATCAGGGCACAGCCACGGAGCACCCCGCAGCAGAGGCAGGCGGGGTTCCCGTCTCCGGCTGCCGGGATTCCGTCCAGGGTGCTCCCGAACTCTTCGGCGAGGGAGGTGCCTGCCCATTCGATACCCATCCCCTCTGCAAGCCTCGCGATCCGGTTCATATCCCTTCCGGATCCAGTGCCCTCGTCAACGGTGATCGCAACGAGGGAGAGGTCAGGCCGGTTCCCGAAGTGGGCCGAGAGGAAGTGGAGCAGGGCCCCGCTGCTCCTGCCGCCGGAGAGCGCCACCGCTATCCGGTCACCGGTCCGGATCCACCCGCGGGCCCGTATGGTCCGCTTTGCCCGGGCGACAAGGTCCCTCTGGAGGTGATCCCCGCAGAGATGAAGCCCCGAGTAGCGCTGGAAGACGATGGCATCCCGGCCGCAGCGGTCGCACCTCAATCGGGGCACCCTGATCAGACTTTTATCATCACCCCACATAAAGTGTGTAGAGCGCCATGCCCATCTCGGCCGAGGCGGTGCGAAACCTCCAGGAGAACGATCTCCTGGTCCTCCATACCCTTGAGCGGCTCATGAAGCGGTACCAGTGGGTCCCCCTGGACGTGCTCGCAAAGGCCACGGGGAAGGGGGAGAAGGAGGTCTCCTTCCGCCTCACCAGGCTCCTGCAGTCCGGCATGGCGAAGTACGAGAAGGTCCCCTACGAGGGCTACTCCCTGGTCTTCACCGGTTTCGATGCCCTCGCCCTTCACGCCCTCTCAGGGAGGGGCACCGTCAATGCCCTCGGCCCCTTCATCGGCGAGGGGAAGGAGTCTATCGTCTATGAGGGGCTCGGCCTCGGGCGACTTGTCCTCAAGTTCCACCGCGTCGGCCAGCGGTCGTTCCAGTCCGCACGGGTGAAGCGGGGGTACATGCCCGAGGAGGGGCATGTCCCCTGGCTCTTTGCCTCGGCGTTCTCGGCCGAGCGGGAGTTCCTGGCCCTCACAAAGCTCCACCCGAGGGTCTCGGTCCCTCTTCCGGTTGATCGGAACAGGCACGTCGTGGTGATGTCCCTCATCCCCGGCGTAAACCTCTTCCGCTGCACCCTTGAAGACCCCGGGGCCATGCTCGATTCTATCCTCCTCCAGGTCAGGGAGGCGTACCGGGTCGGGGTAATCCACGCCGATCTCTCGGAGTTCAATGTTATGGTCGACGGGGAGCGGTGCTTCCTCATCGACTGGCCCCAGTGGATGGAGAGAGATCACCAGAACGCGGGGGAGATCCTGGAGAGGGACCTCCGGGTCATCCTCCTCTACTTTTCCCGGAAGTACGGGATCGAGTACCCCATCTCCCGCGCCCTCGGGGAGGTGACGGGGTGAAGGTCTTTGGCATCGACGTGGTGAAGGGGTCGGTCCGCTCGCGCTCCCGCCGCCCGGTCTATGCCCTCGTCCGGATGGAGGACGGGGAGCTCGTGGCAGAGGGGGAGGTGACCCAGTTCCGGCTCCTGAAGGAGATCGCGGCAGAGGAGCCGGAGATCCTCGCCGTCGACAGCCTCCAGGAGATCGCCCGGGACCAGCACGCCCTCTTTGCGTTCCTCGAACATCTCCCGCCGAAGACCCGCCTGGTCCAGGTGACCGGGGGCGAGCGCCCCGAGACCCTGGGGAAGGTCGCGGCCCGGTACAACATCAGCTTTAACCGGTTCGACCCCTATGCCGAGGCGCGGGCGACCGCGAGGATCGCTTCCCTCGGCGGCGGGGCCGAGGTGGTCGCCTACGAGAACACCTGCTCTGTGGTTGTCTCGAGGAACCGCTCCCTGGGGAAGGGGGGGTGGAGCCAGAACCGGTACGTGAGAAAGGTCCATGGTGCCGTCCTCCGCCATGCCCGGGAGATAGAGGAGCGGCTCGTCCAGGCAGGGCTCCGGTACGAGAAGAAGGAGTCCCGGGCATTCGGCGGCCTCTCCCGGGTCCAGTTCCTGGTCCATGCTCCAAGGGAGGATATCCCGGGCTCCTCCCGGCGCGGGGGCGACGTCCAGGTGCGGATAACCGGGCAGAAGCTCGACCGGATCCGTTTCAAGCCCGCCGGGAAGGGGGCGAGCTACCTCATCGTGGGGATCGACCCCGGGACCACAACCGCGGTGGCGGCAGTGGACCTGGACGGGAAGGTGGTTCACCTCTCGAGCGGGAGGGAGCGGTCCATGGCCGATGTTGTGGAGGCCCTCTACCAGGTGGGAAAGCCCCTGGTCGTGGCCTCCGACGTTTCGCAGATGCCGTTTTCAGTGGAGCGGATCCGGCGGGCCTTCTCTGCCGTTGCGTACACCCCCCGGGCGGACCGGACGGGTGAGGAGAAGATGGCCCTCACCGACGGAATCCCCTATGCAAACCTCCATGAGCGGGATGCCCTCTCGGCGGCACTGGACGCCTACCGGTCCTACCGGAACAAGTTCCAGTCCATCCTGAAGCGGGTGCCGCCGGGTTTTGACCTGAACCGGGTGAGGGCAGGCATCATCCGCGGCCAGTCCATTGAGAGAATCCTCGGGGAACTCTCCCCGGCCCGCCCACCCCTGAGGGAAGAACCCCCGGAGCCGGTGGCCGTGGGGAAGCAGGACGAACGGGTCATGGTCCTGGACGGTATGGTGAAACGCCTCCGGAACCTCGTCAGGGAACTCCAGGAGGAGGTCCGGGCGAAGGAGAGTGAGATTGCCCGCTCCCGCGAGCGCCTGGAACGGGAACGGTCGCGTGCCTCCCTCCGGATGAAGCGCGACGCCGAGATCGCGAAACGGGACGCGATCATCCAGGAGCTGAGACACCGGGTCCGGCAGGGAGAGCGGCAGGCAAAGTCACTCAAAAGACGCCTGGACCGGCAGAGGGAGGTGGAGGAGGTGCGGATGGACGGGTCACGTCTCCCCCTCAAGGTGCTCCCCTCCCTCACGAGGGACGGGGTCCAGGCCCTCGTGCAGGAGGCAGGGATCGCGGAGGGGGATCTCCTCTATGTCGCGAGATCCGATGGATGGGGCCGGTCGGTGCTGAAGGACCTGGCAGGGCTCGGGGCGAGGGCGCTCCTCGTCGGCGTGAACCCCCCGGCCCGGGTCGACCCCCTCCTGCTCGACACCTCCCGGGAAGAGGAGATCCCGGTCTTTCCCGCGCCCCAGGGGACCGTCCAGCTCAGGGGGCCCGTGGGGTCGGTGGCACGAGACCTCGTCGAGGATGGTATGAGCGTGTGGGAGAAGGCCCGGGAGAAGGAGAAGACCGAGAAGAAGAAAGCGATGGTGGAGTACCTCTTCAAGGAATACAGGACTGAGAGGGAGAAGGAGGTGAGGAAGGGTGGATGACCGTGACCTTCTGGAGTCCATCATAGATCTCGTCGGAGACCGGGCACGCGACGACTGCGCTGTCCTCCCCCTGGGGGAGAGCATCCTTGTGGCCACCACGGATATGCTTCACACGAAGACGGATTTCCTCGAGGGGATGACCGACTGGCAGTGCGGGTGGATGGCCATCGCCGTCACCCTCTCTGATATCGCCTCCATGGGGGCGGCCCCCCGGTTCATCCTCCTCGCCGTGGGGCTCGACCGGGCGGAACGCCTCCGGCCGCTCATGGAGGGGGCAAAGGCGTGCTGCGACCGCTATCACGCCGAGCTCGTCGGCGGGGATATCGACAGCCACGACGAGCTCACCCTCGTCTCCACCGGCCTCGGGGTCGTGGAGCCGGCACATCTCGTGCGCAGGAGAGGTTCGCGGGCCGGGGACCTCATCTGCGTGACCGGTGTGCTCGGGCGGGCCCAGGCAGCCATCGATGGGTATACGCAGTACAGGAAGTACCTCTTCGAGCCGGAACCCCGGGTAACGGAAGGGCAGATCCTCGGGAGGAGCGGTGCCACATCGATGATGGACATCTCGGACGGCCTTGCCCTTTCGCTCCACGATCTCACGCTCGCGAACCCGTGCGGTTACCGGATCACTTCAGCGATGATCCCGGTTATCGAGGATATACCGTACGAGAAGGCCCTGGAGCTCGCCCTCTACGGGGGAGGCGACTACGAGCTCCTCTTCACCATCCCCGCCGAGAGGCTTCCCCTGGAGGGGATGACCTATCATGTCATCGGGCATGTGATCGGCGAGCCCGGCGCCTTTCTGAACGGTGTCCCCATGGAGCGCCGGGGCTACCAGCACCGGTGGTGAGGAGGATAATCTGGTGATTGATTGCGTTTTGAAAGAAAAAATCTCAAGAATTTCAATATTTGCATTAATCTTCGAGTTTATGCATCCAGATTAATTTTTCACCCCGCAATGGATAAAGTAAAACAAATTCCTTGAATTAAATCATAAATCTTATATAGGAATGAAGAGGTAATCGCCACTATCGGTGGCGGAGATGACGACGTGGGTACAGACCGATATTATTCAGTATAGTCCTGAAAAACCCTCTCAAAGGGTCAGATTGAGGAGGCAAATGGATAGGATACACAGGTATTATTCTCTTATTTTTCTCCTCCTTTTATCGAGTATTCTCCTGATTGGCACTTCTGCGGCTCAATCAGAGCCTTTGCCGGACCTTGTGATTACATCAGTAGATGCTCCAGCGTCTGTGAATACTCAGGGACAGCTAGAGGTGACCTATACCATCAGGAACCAGGGAGAAGGTCCTGCGGCGGGGAACTGGTGTGACATCCTCTATTTCTCCATGGATGAGAAGAATGATGGCACTGACACCATCATGGCGTATAACTGTGCTCAGCGAACCCTTGAGGCAGGGGCAGAAATTTCACAGATACTGGCCGGGACTGTTCCGAATGCCCAACCAGGTTCCAACTACATTCTTATAAGGGCGGATGCCCACGGCAATATCCAGGAATCGGATGAAGAGAACAACATCCATGTGAAAGCGGTCACGGTGACCGTGCCGGATCTTACCATCACCTCAGTGAATGCCCCACCCTCGGTTCACACGCAGGAACAGATTGAGGTTACCTATACCGTCAGGAACCAGGGGGATGGAACCGCGTCCTGGCGGATAATCGATTACCTCTACCTGTCTACCGATGAGATACGCGATCCATCCGATCAACTTCTCAGCCACCGTGACCTGCAGCGGACCATTCCTGCAGGTTCGGAATACACGGAATCACTCATTATTCCCTTTCCGAAGGTCCCCCGGGGTTCATACTACCTGCTCATGACCACTGACATTTTTAACTATCTTTACGAATCTGACGAAGGAAATAATGTCCTCGCACAGCCCGTTACGGTGACCGTGCCGGACCTCATTGTTACCAGCCTTGAGGCACCCACGGTTGTCCGCACTCAGGAAACGGTTCAGTTTACCTACACGGTAAGGAACCAGGGGGATGGCCTGGCAGAGGGGGTCTGGTATGATACCCTAACTCTCTCCAAGGATGACATATGGGACTCTTCTGATTCAGGAATTAAGGACATACAACTCCAACGGAAGGTTGAGCCAGGTGGGGAATATTCGGACCAACTGACTGCGACCATTCCTTCTGTGGATCCGGGTGCTTATCTCCTCCTGGTAATGACAGATTCAAGGTATAAAGATGTCATCTACGAATCGGATGAGCAGAACAACGTCTTAGCAATCCCAATTACTGTCACGGCACCGGATCTAGTAATAAGTTCCGACGAATTGCCCTCATCCGTGCATACAAACCAGAACCTTCAAATCAGCTATACCGTGAAAAACCTAGGAGATGGATTAGCAGAAGGGTATTGGTACGACAGCGTTGTTCTCTCAAAGGATGATAAATGGGATCGAACGGATCCTATTATCGCCACCGATTACCGCAGTCGGTCACTCGGACCATCTTCGGAATACTCGCTACAACTTGTCGGGAGGGTCCCGAAAGCCTCTTCGGGTCTCAATTACATGATCCTGAAAACGGATACTTATGGGACCATTTTCGAACCGAACAAAGCGAATAACCTAATATCGAAACCTGTAACCGTAAAAATTCCGGATTTGGTTGTCTCATCCTTGGATGTGCCGTCTGTTGTCGGCCCCGGAGAACGGCTTGAAGTAACATATTCAGTACAGAACCTAGGTGAGGGTATCGCTGAAGGTGAGTGGGAAGATTCGCTTTTCCTTTCGAAAGATGAGATTTTTGATATTTTTGATACAGATATAGGGCGTTATTCAGCTGAACATTTCCTTGAACCATCTTCGGCATATTCCGGGAAAATACAAGCTATCATACCGCAGATTTCTGAGGGTGCCTACTTTCTGATCTTATATACCGATATATATTCATACCCGCCCGTTATCGAGGTGAATGAAAAAAATAACACCATCGTTATACCGGTTACCATTCTTGCACCCGATCTTTCCGTTACCTCGGTCCAGGCTCCATCAACGGCAACAAGCCGGGAACAGATTGAAATTATATGGTCGGTGAAAAATCAGGGTCAAGGGGCTGCTCGGGGAACCTGGACGGATACGATTTACTTCTCTCAGGATGATGTGTGGGATACCGGCGACAGTGTCCTCGCCTCCGTCTCGAACGCCCGATCGTTGGCACCTGGGGCAGAATATTCTGAGACAGTATCAGCCACTCTGCCTGATGTTCCGGAGGGAACGCACTATCTCCTCACGGCAACGGACCACTGGCAAGGATTGGATTCGATCTATGAATCCAGGGAATGGAATAATCTTGTCCCGACAATGATTGCCATCGGCCGAGAGGGGGGGTTATCCGAGGTCTCTTCCACCGAATCGGATCTCGTCGCCGACCTTCTCGCTCAAAGAGCAAGTATGACGGGGGCAGCTGTTCAAGGTGATCTCATTGGTACTCTTGATTTCTCTCAGGTAGACCTTGTTTCGATCACATCCGGCTCCTTTTCCGGGAAGGGATTTTTCAAGGGCACCTGGGAATCGACCCTTGAGACCCGCGCCTACCATGGAGAGGTGAACGGCGTTGCATACTTTGTGCCTGCCGAGAAAAGAGTATACCTTAAAGGTGCCGTGTCACGGGGCGAAGCCAATGGCATCGTCGAGGGTTACCTCACAGAATCTGTTGAGGGGAGCGGAATCTACGACCATTATATAGCAACCTGGCGGCTGGGCCGCCTTGGGGATAAGACAGTCTCGGCTACCCTGAACATCGAAGGGACACTCAATTACCTGGAATCCATGACCTATCCATCGACGGGAATCCATATTCTGGAGACGGCCGTGAACGGGAAGACCTATGGTCATTATACCGAGGACATCAGCACGGTGCTGATGCACCTCCAGGTAACGGATCAGGTGAATCCCTATAACGGTGAGGGTTTCTCGATCATCTCCTATACTTCCAATGCCGGGCAGGGGGAGGGGTGGACGTACGATTGGGAGGTGAGCCAAGATATGGTAGACCTTAAAGGTTTTTTTACCGAACCTCTCAAAGCAATTGTTACCGGAAATCTTGATAATCAAATAATTCCGGGAAAGGTTATACTTACATTAGAAAAAGTAACCCTTGGTTTGCCACCCAGCCCCCAAATAAATTTGGATATATGGGGACCATCAAGCGCAAGTCCGGGAGAAAAGGTAAATTATTTAATAGAAGTCAGAAATGATGGGCAAAAAACAGCTGAAAATATTATAATTTATGTTGAATTTCCTTATTGGTTACAATTTGTGGATTGTACACATGAATGCCAATTTTATCCACCTCATTCGAATGCGTTCATCTTGTTCACAATGGTAGGAACCCTTCCCCCCCGCGAAATCTTATTAAAGTCCATATCCGTTCAAATTCCAGGGGGAATTAATGAGGATGGGTACGATATAGATGCGGTAGTTGGAATAATAATTCAAGAAGTAATGGAAAATATCCGAGATGACTGTAATAATTTTAAATGCGTGTGTTATTTCTGCACTGGAAATTGTGCGCCTTACGAATGTCCTCCTAGTGGACCTCCCGATTTTATAAAAGAAGATATCATGTTAAAAAAGGCGACAGATAGGTTGAATACTTCACTTCTTCAAGCCCGCGATCCCAACCGCAAATCCGGCCCCGAGGGCAACGTCCAGCCCGGCCAGAAGCTGACCTACAAAATCGAATACGAGAACGAGGGCGAGGGCATCGCCTATGGGGTCTACTTCACCGATCAACTGGAGGTAGATCTCGATGCCTCCACCCTGGAGATCGGGCCGGTCATGGATGTGAAGACCGGTGCACAGATCGCCCCCGCAGGTCATTACGATCCCGCGACCCGGACCATCACATGGCTCGTCGGGGAGGTAGGATCCAAGGAAGGAGGCATCGCCGAGTTCAGCGTCAACGTGAAGAGCGATGCCCTGCCGGGGACCGAGATCATCAACTTCGGCACGGTCTACTTCCCGAGCGTTCCCGAAGTGACGAGGACCAATGGCATTGTATCGATCATTCCCGTTGAGGAGGAAAATAAGTCCCCCGTTGCCGTGGCCGGTGGTCCTTATGAAGCGAACGAGGGATCTCTGGTAACCTTCGATGCTTCGGATTCTTCCGATCCCGAAGGCGCTGCCCTCCAGTACCGCTGGGACTTCACCAATGATGGAACGTGGGATACTGAATGGTCACCGGAATCATCCGCAAGCCATCTGTGGCCGGATGACTACCAGGGCGACGTGATCCTTGAGGTGAGCGACGGAACCCTCACGAGCACCGCAACGTCCCCGGTGATTGTGAAAAATGTTGCACCGGTGGTCAATGCAGGTCCGCCTCAGGAAGTGAGAGCCGGAAATGTCACCCGGTTCAACGGCTCCTTCACCGATGCAGGGTATCCGGATACCCATACGGCGATATGGGACTTCGGGGATTCTACCACCGAAACGGGAACGGTCACTGAGCTGAACAGCCCCCCACTTGCGTACGGATTCGCGAACAGGAGCCATATTTTCACCCAGAAAGGTAGCTACAACGTCACGCTGAATGTTACTGATGATGATGGGGGCTCGGGCAGGAGCGATCTCAAGGTCACCGTCAAGCCAGTCCCCGCAACCCTGAGGATCTTCCCAAAGAATCTGAACCTTGCCAGCCGGGGCATTTTTGTGGCATTCGTTACACTCCCCAGGGGATACAGCGTTCATGATATCAATATCAGTACGGTACGGTGCGGAGGGGCTCCGGTCGAAAGGACCATAAAATCAAAGAGAATCCAGAATATCATCGGGTTCGTCTTCAGGAAGGATAAGCTTGAGAATATTGCTGTTGGAGACAAAGTCGCGCTAACCCTGAGCGGCAAGATCCGCTACGCCGGAAAGGCTGTTGATTTCGAAGGAATCGATACCGTGAAGGTGATAAGGAAACAGCTGAAAGGGCTCGATGAGAGCGAAGAGATCTCAAGGCTGAACGATGAAAGCATTTTTGAAAGATATAATAAAAATTCCTGATTTTATACCACCTGCTATCCGGAACTCATAAATTACTGTCATCAATTGTCGAATAGCGGAGAATTCAACATTTTGATCATCTATCGATATAAAATGATTCAACCGACAGCAAGCCCTCGAATTCGATTTCTCTGGGGAAGATGACGAGGGAGTTTATCTTCACCAAACGTGGCGCGCGGCATCCGGTTGATGGGGCTGAATACCTTAGTCCTAGGTAGTGTGTTCCGATAGCAAGGTGCCCTCGCGAACAACGCGCCCCTAGAGCGCCGGGGCTACCAGCACCGGTGGAAGGTGACCTGACGAGGAGATCCATCCCCCCCGAAGGAATGAAAAAGGACAAGCGGAGAAGGCTCCTATCACCTTTTCCGGGTACATAGCAGGACCTCCTGTAAATATAAATGATATACTTTTTGGAATTTCCTCCAATTAGTCAAATTACTCGTATTTACTCCGTCCCCACGAATCGCCTCAACTTTATAAAGAGTTAACTTTATATCTGGTTAAGGTGATTTAATCCTACTGGCACTCTCCTCACCTGGGGGTTCACCCTGTTTGTGCGTGCCATGATGGTGAGGGCTGCCACGGGAATGTGCACATGTACCGAAGAAGGGGAATCTCTCTCATCATCGGTCTTCTCCTCATCGTATGCCTGGTGCAGGCGACCATTGCCACAGCGGACGGCACGGGGAATGAGACCGCCGACCAGGTGGTGAACACCACCACCACGCCGGAACCTACTGCCACACCGGAAGTTACCGTGAGTGCGACCGTCGAACCGACCGTGACGGAGGTTACGACGGAACCTGCAACCACACCGGAAGCTACCGTGAGTGCGACCGTTGAACCGACCGTGACGGAGGTTACGCCGGAACCTACAACCACACCGGAAGTTACCGTAAGTGCGACTGTCGAACCGACGGTTATTGAGGTGACGCCGGATCCAACAACCACTCCGGAAGTTACAGTAAGTACGACCGTCGAACCGACCGTGACAGAGGTCACGCCAGTGACCACTCCCGCACAGGATACCACGATCCTGCAGACCGGTTCGCAGGGGGATATCCGCCTTGCACCACTTGATCCGGCCTTCTCCCAGTACTTTGACCGCATGAGACTGGGGAGGGCACATGCAGCCAAGGGAGGGTATGCCCTGGGTTATACTCCCCCTCCCGTCAACCTCTCCCACCTGAAGGGCAGGAAGGTTGCATGGGCTGCCGTTGACGCAGAAGCCGAGAGCCGCGGAACGGATCTCGCGACCATGGATACCCAGACTTCTGGTTATCCCCCCGTGTTTGACCTGCGGACTGTGGGTAAGGTAACCGGGGTGCGTGACCAGGGTTTATGCGGGGCCTGCTGGGCGTTTGCGACCTATGGGTCCCTGGAATCGACCCTGCTCCCTGGGGAGACCTGGGACTTCTCCGAGAACAACATGCTGAATACCCACGGGTATGACCTGGGCAAGTGCGATGCCGGGAGCGACAGGTGGGCCATGGCCTACCTCGCACGGTGGGACGGACCGGTCAACGAGAGGGCTGATCCCTATGTCATCGACGCCCTCTTCTCGCCGTCCGATTTAAAGACCCGGAAACATGCCCAGGAGATGTTCATCATCCCCCCGCGGTGGGATTCTACGGACAATAACAATCTCAAAGCTGCCATCATGAATTATGGAGGCGTGTACTCCGCGATGTACATGGACGAGGGAGCGTTCAATGCCACCTATGCAGCCTACTATGCCGAAGCCGGGTATTATGCTACCCATGCCGTCACCCTCGTTGGCTGGAATGATACCTTCAGCAAGGATAAATTCTTCACCTATCTGAGCTATGATGGCACCCTGGTGACTGACCCCGATGGCAATCCCATTCCCTCCATGCCCGAAGGCGATGGTGCATTCATCGCGAAGAACAGCTGGGGGACAGGCTTCGGGGAGAATGGGTACTTCTACATCTCCTACTATGACCCTGTCATCGGAAAACTGGAGAATACCGTCTTCACCGCCGAACCCCTGAAGAACCTGAAGCAGGTGTACCAGTACGATGACCTCGGGTGGGATTACAGCGTGGGGTTCGCAAGTTCCTACGATACCGCCTGGTTAGCAAATGTCTTCAGGGCACAGGAACGGGCATCGGTCGCAGCGGTATCCTTCTACACGACATCAGAGAACTCCGAGTACACGGTATCTGTCTACACCGATCCCACCGATGGCCCGATAAATACCGCAGGTCCGGTGTCCACCAAGATAAGCTCCTTCGAGCTTGCGGGATACCACACCGTGGACCTCGACTCTCCGGTCGTCGTGAACATGGGCCAGATATTCTCGGTTGTGGTGAAGATAAGAACACCAGACTATGAGTACCCGATGGCACTTGAATGGGGGGCACCGGAACTCTACACAAGCAAAGCTGTCGCCCATCCGGGTGAGAGCTACATCAGCAGCGATGGATCTACCTGGAGAGACACGACCACGATCAGTCAGGATTATCCCAACATCAATGTCTGCCTGAAGGCCTTCACCGTGCCGGCCATCCCGCCGCCCGACGCACGGTTCACCGCGACCCCGAAGAAAGGGAACGCACCCGTCAAGGTCACATTCAGGGACAGGTCGCTCCGGAAACCGGCATCATGGTCCTGGGACTTCGGGGACGGCACGACCTCGACCGAGAAGAACCCGGTCCATACCTATACCAAGGCCGGAACCTTCACGGTGAACCTCACGGTGAAGAACAGCGGCGGGGAGGATTTCACCACCAAGGAGGCGTACATTACGGTCAACGGTGAAAGCCGCAAGGCCCGACCTTACCTTGACTTCCACAAGAAGGGTGATGACGAAGGTCCTGCCAATAAATAACCTCTTTTTTCTCCCTCACCTCCTGGGGATCCACTGAAAAATCCCTGTATTTTCCTGATCTCATCATGTTCCGGTTGAGATACCGGTGGCCCCCGGACTAGGGGCAACCTTCGTTCGCCTGATACAGGAAAACAGAGGTCTGGGGTATCAGGGACTCGACCGGGGGCTCCGCCCTCGCACCCGGGGCGACCTCCGGTCGCCAAATACAGTGATTAGAATCAGGGGGTGGACCCGACCGAGGGCTCCGCCCTTCGAACCCGAGGCGACCTGCGGTCGCCGATGACGATGGCCCAGACGTCCGTACTGAGTATCTTCCTCGACCCCGGGTCGACCTGCGGTCGCCAACAACCAGGTACTCAGAACAGAAGGTTTCGCCCCCGCATCCGAAGTGACCTGCGGTATCACATGAAAAGTTAATAAAATCCGGACAGTGGACTCGACGGGATTCGAACCCGTGGCCTTTACGTTGCGAACGTAACGATCTACCCCTGATCTACGAGCCCGGATGAAGTACAGATTCTTGTTCCAGAGAATATAGTCGTTCCTGTTAGGGGGCTGAAGAGAAAAAAAGGTTAGAGGATGATCTCGATGTCGAGCTTCTCGGCGAGCTCCTTGTACCGGTTCCGGATCGTCACCTCGGTGACGCCCGCGACCTCGGCGACCTCCCTCTGGGTCCGCCTCTCCCCGCCAAGGATGGAGGAGATGTAGATGGCCGCCGCCGCAACGCCGGTCGGGCCACGCCCGCTCGTGAGCTCGCGCTCGCCTGCCTGGCGGAGGATCTCCACCGCCCGGCTCTGGACCTCGCCCTTCAGGTTCAGTCCCGAGCAGAACCGGGGGACGTAGTCGATGGGGGAGGTCGGCAGGAGCTTTAACCCGAGCTCCCGGGAGATGAACCGGTAGGTCCGGCCGATCTCCTTCCTGGAGACCCGGGAGACCTCGGCGATCTCGTCCAGGGTCCGGGGTACGTTGCACTGCCGGCAGGCTGCATACAGGGCTGCTGCCGCGACACCCTCGATGGACCTTCCCCGGATGAGGTTCTTGTCCACCGCGTCGCGGTACACCACGGCAGCCGTTTCCCGCACGTTCCTCGGGAGCCCCAGGGCCGAGGCCATCCGGTCCAGCTCCGAGAGGGCGAACGCCAGGTTCCGCTCGGTGGCATTGGAGACCCGGATCCGCCGCTGCCACTTCCTGAGCCGGTAGAGCTGTGCCCTGTTCTTTGACGAGATCGCCCTCCCGTAGGAGTCCCGGTTCCGCCAGTCGATCATGGTGGAGAGCCCCTTGTCATGGA
>CAZKEV010000011.1:0-759 GCA_964551875.1 uncultured Methanomicrobiales archaeon
AACTGCTTCGCCACATCCACTGTATTGCGTTCCCTGATAACGTTCATAATAGTAATCTGATAGTTGCTTGGTACATGCTTTTGTATCACGTATAGAACAAAATCCACCCATACAATCCCAGAAAAGGTGCATCCCACCCCCTTCACATGCTCCTGGCGTACATAAGCCACCATCTACAGCACCATTGCAGTCGTCATCCAAGAGATTACATACCTCGGATTGAGGGGTTAACTCTCCAAAACAAGGGCCCCATTCTCCTTCTGTGCATGTCTGTGTTCCTCCATGGCAGACTCCTACTCCTTCTGTTTCTGGAGAGCCGGTGTAGCATGCTCTGCTCAAAGACTCGTCAATCTGACCATCACAGTCGTCGTCGACTCCGTTACAGACTTCAGTTGTTGGAATACATGCAGGACCGGCTGTCACGAAGAACGCCAAGTCAGCGAACCGCGATATACCGCCAATTGGAGCGAGGACCCTCACATAATGCTGAGTCTGAGGCTGACAAGCGCCAGGTACGGTGCCTGTCAATGTTTTGCCGTCAGCACTTACAACTACATCGTGTACTGCGTTACCCAGTGTAGGGTCGGTGCCTGGAAGGTAAAATAGCACCCAGTCTCCTGATTGCATCCTTCCCTCCGGGTCATAGATGGTGAACGGTTCCCCAGGCCCACCGGAGGTCGGCGTGATGTATGGCACAACGGGCAGCGGCGGGATGTTTGTCAAGTCAAAGAAAACTGAAGACAAACTCCCAACTATTAC
>CAZKEV010000011.1:859-22980 GCA_964551875.1 uncultured Methanomicrobiales archaeon
CCAGACCATCAAGCCAGATCTCGGCTCCCTGAGGATTCGAATCCACGTAAATGCTACCTGTAGTAGGCGGCGGGATGTTTGTCAAGTCAAAGAAAACTGAAGACAAACTCCCAACTATTACCTGGACATCCTGTTCCTGATCCGGATAGCCGGAAAGTGTGACCTTGACCGGATGGCTGCCCGGTGTAAGGCCATCGAACTGGTAAGGGGTCACATGACCGGCGTCCAGACCATCAAGCCAGATCTCGGCTCCCTGAGGATTCGAATCCACGTAAATGCTGCCGGTTTGATCTGCAGACACGATTGTGATGCAAAATATTACAAGAAATGTTAAGGTAATTATAATCCGTTTCATTTGTTATTCACCTCCTTTACCGATTGAAACTCTTTTACAACACCGATCAGCCGGAACATGGCCACGCTCCCTTTAACCAGCCTGCGTCCACCATTGTCAATGAGGGTGCTTGGATGCGGTGGTGCTGCTTTGGTCGGCGCAATCTTGATCTGTCCTCCACAGCTAGGAGTGGCGGGACTCACAATCCCGATAACCAGAACGGATGGTACGACCATTAGTGTCACCAGAAGAAATGGTAATAATGGCTTACTGTACCTGCCCAGATACTTCATAGAGGCCTCCTTGACCCTACGGTATGCGAGAAACATACTTTAAGACATATATAACTACCGAAATGTCAATTCTACAATAAAAATTGTTAACTTTTCAATCTATCTTCAATTTTGTCTGTATTTTATAATTACCTGCTTATTGACTGGAAAAACCGCATAGCAATACCTTCATTCACACCTTTCCGGATCCTCCCGGGTCGAGGTGATGACCGACCTCAGAAAAATAATTGATTGTTACAATACCTCTCCCGCCAATTCATATAGGATCAGTTCATCATGCTCAGGTAGTACCATGACCGAGGAGGAGTACAGCACGGCGACGGTCCAGGGGCGGGAGGTCCCCTGGGACCCGGCACAGCTCCGGAGGATCAGGGACCACCCCTGCTTCTCGGAGAAGGCCTGCCACGCCTTCGGCAGGATGCACCTCCCGGTTGCCCCGAAGTGCAACATCCAGTGCAACTACTGCATCCGGGACTTCGACTGCGTCAACGAGTCGCGGCCCGGGGTCACCACCCGGGTCCTTTCGCCGACAGAGGCCATCGAGATGGTAAGAAAGGCCCTCGAGAAGTTCACCTACATCAAGGTCCTCGGGATCGCGGGGCCTGGAGAGCCCCTGTACAACGACGAGACCTTCGAGACCCTCCGGCTCGCGAAGATCGAGTTCCCGAACCTGATCAAGTGCATCAGCAGTAACGGCCTTCTCCTCCCTGAAAAAATAGACCTCCTGGAGGAGTACGACGTTGGGAACGTGACCGTCACCTGGAACGCCCTCAACCCCGCCACCGGTGCGAAGATCTACTCCTGGGTCACCTGGGAGGGGAAGAGGCTTCACGGAGAAGAAGGTGCGAGGCTCCTGATCGAGAACCAGGAGGAGGGCGTCCGTGAGGCGGTGAAGCGGCACATGATCGTGAAGGTGAACACCGTGTACATCCCCGGCGTGAACGACATGGAGATCCCGGATATCGCAAAGAAAGCCTCCGAGCTCGGGGCCTACACCTTCAATGTCATCCCCCTCATCCCCCAGTACAGGTTCCAGGACGTGAAACCACCCACTCCTGCTGACAAGAGGAAGATGCAGGACGAGTGCTCGAAGTATATCAGGCAGATGCGGCACTGCCAGCGGTGCCGCGCCGATGCTATCGGCCGGCTGGGGCATGATGTGCAGTCCTGCCTGTACAGCGGCGGCGAGTAGAACCCCCCTCGGAATTACCTCCAAAGAATCGATCTTTTACGATAATTAGAGAATATTTTACAGTTGGGCTCTCGGGGGACTTCCGCCCCCGCCGCGGGCACCCACGAAGGATCCATCCCTTTTGTGAATCGAATCTGCAAAATTGTGTTTGGGTTCGTTCTACTATGGGGGCTCTTGGGGGACTACCGCCCCCGCCGCGGGCATCCCCCGCCGTGTACCGAGATACATGAATGGAAGGATTTCGGGACTTACGGATCTTGTTCCTTTCATGGAGCCTCTATCCCCACGCGGGGGACGCCGCAGCGGCGGGGGCGAGCGGAGCGAAGCCCCCAGGAGCGTCCGGATTATCCCGGTTTTCTTCTCCCTGAGAGATAAAGGTCGAAAGAATAGCCCGGGCCTTAGGACTCCTCTCTCGGGACCACCCGGTGCGGGCTGCCATCCCCATCGCGGTCATCGTGCCGCACCTCCACGTTTATCCGGCTGATCTTCTCGTAGATCCGCTCCTTTCTCCGGATGGGCCACCAGAGATAGAGGAAGATGTTGATCGGCTCCCACATTGCCACCCAGCTGACGATGAGGAGCCCCTGGGCGATCCATGCGGGAAAACCGGAATGGGTGAAGGGGGCGATGACAGAGGATATGCCTCCCATGAGGACGAGGAACCCGATACCGATGGCGAGGCTCGCCCTCCCCTGCCGGAACTTGAGCCGAAGCTCCCTCGCCGCCGAGGCCTCGAGGTAGTTGTAGTGGTTCCGGATGGCCATCTCCAGGGTCTTTGCCTCCTCGCACTCGGCCTCCTTGGAGGGAAGGTGGATCACGATCTTCATGGGCTGGGCGATGGGGAAGTCCTGAACAATCTCGGTGATATAGGCCTCTGCGTCCGGGTCGAGGTCCTTCTCGTGGAAGGGGGAGGGGTCGAGGGAGTTGAAGATCTGCTGGACGGTCCGGAGCCTCATCTCGATCAGGATGGCGCCGTCCTCGGTCCGGTAGTGTTCCGCGATCTCGGTCATGGCTCACGCGACAGTATCAGGTTTGAGTCCCCACCGCCATGAGGATTTCGGACCATGCTCCCCGTGGGGGAGCCCCGGCGCAGCGGGGGCCCCGGCTGCCGCAACCCTGAAAACCCGGAAGGGACCACGCTTCCTGGCATGAGTATCCTCCGGCTCCGGGATGACCAGCCCCTCAACCTTTCCCTCTCCCTCTCCTGCGGCCAGGCGTTCCGGTGGGAGCAGCGGGAGGGCTGGTGGGAGGGGATTGTCAGGGGGAGTCTCTGGAGAGTTCGGCAGGAAGGGGACTGGGTCCTCTACAGCGGCACCACAGCACCCGCCGTCAGGCACTACCTCGCCCTTGATGAAGATCTGCCCGCGATCCTCGCATCGATAGACCGGGATCCGGTCCTGCACCGGTCAATCGAGGCCTGCCGGGGCCTGCGCATCCTCCGACAGGACCCATGGGAGGTCCTCATCTCGTTCATCTGTGCGACAAACACCAACATTCCCAGGATCCGGAACATGATCGCTGCCCTTGCCCGGTTCTTCGGCAGCCGGGTTATTGACAGGGATGATTCTCAGTACAGCTTCCCCAGCCCGGAAGATCTCTCTGGATCCTGTGGCGATCACCTGGAGGGCTGCCGGCTCGGTTACCGGGACCGGTACGTCGCTCGCACCGCCGCAATGGTGGCAGAGGACCCCGATCTCCTCGAAAGGATCGCAGGACTCCGATTCGATCAGGCCCGGGCGGCCCTCCTCTCCTTCCCCGGGGTCGGGCCAAAGGCCGCGGACTGCACCCTCCTCTTCGGGTTCCACCGGCTGGAGTCCTTCCCGGTGGACGTCTGGATCCGGAGGATTATGCACGGGTATTATGTCCGGCCCCCACCGGGAGCGAAAGGTGCGTCTGAGAAGGAGGATCGGAGGATCAGGGAGTTCGGGCGGGAGCACTTCGGGGCATACGCCGGTTACGCGCAGGAGTACCTCTTCTGCGCCCGGGAGATCCTGGAGACGGGGAAGATCAGGTCCCCTGGCCCCAGGACTTCTGGTACTCTACCTGCTCGCCGGTGAGCCGGTCGATGGAGAGCCCCAGGGTGGCGAGCTTCCGGAGTGCCACCTCCTCGTCGATTGCCGCCGGTACCTCATGGACACCGGGCCCAAGGGACTTCCCATTCTCTGCAATATACCTGGTCGAGAGGGCCTGGAGGGCGAAGGAGAGGTCCATCACCTCGATGGGGTGCCCCATCCCCTTCGGGGTCGCAAGGTTGACGAGCCTCCCCTCGGCAAGGAGGTGGAGGGAACGGTCCCCGAACCGGTAGCTGTCGATCCCATCCCTGCGGACCACGCTGTCCGCGTTTTCTTCCAGCCACTTCCCGTCAATCTCGACGTTGAAGTGGCCCGCGTTTGCAAGGATCGCCCCATCCCGCATGAGGGGGAAGTGGCGCCCGGTGATCACCCCGGTGTTCCCTGTCGTGGTGATGAAGATCTGTCCCAGGGGAGCGGCCTCGTCCATGGTCATCACGGCAAAGCCGTCCATGTGGGCCTGGAGGGCGCTCCTCGGGTCCACCTCGGTGACGATGACCCGGGCCCCGAGGCCGGCTGCCTTCCGGGCAAGCCCGCGGCCACAGAAACCGTACCCCGCGATGACCAGGTTCTTCCCTGCCATGAGGACATTGGTCGTGATCATGATGGCGGCGAGGGCACTCTCGCCGGTGCCGTGGACGTTGTCGAAGTACCGCTTCATGGGCGTGTCGTTCACCGCGATGACAGGGAAGGCGAGTGCACCTGCCGCTGCCATGGCCCTCAGGCGGTGCACGCCGGTGGTGGTCTCCTCGCAGCCACCGATGACCCCTTGCAGGAGCTCCCGCCGTTTCGTATGGAGGACGTGGATCAGGTCCATCCCGTCATCGACCGTGATCGATGGCCGGGCGTCGAGCACCTGGTCGATGGCATGGTAGTACTCCTCGACCGTGGCACCCCGTTTTGCATAGCAGTGGACACCCGGGACCTCGTTCAGCTCCCCGGCGACATCGTCCTGGGTGGAGAGGGGGTTGCATCCCGTGATATGGACCTTTGCGCCTGCCGCCGCAAGGGTCTCGACGAGGACCGCGGTCTTCGCCTCGACGTGGAGCGCCATCCCCACGGTGAGGGACCCGAGGGGGCGCTCATCCTCGAACTCGCGCCTGATGGATGAGAGGACCGGCATGTACTGGCGCGCCCACTCGATCTTCAGCCGGCCCGTGTTCACGCCTGCCCCTCCCCCACCGTCAGGGGCCCCCCGACGTACTGCCCGGACCCTCGGGAACCTGTCCCCGTGGTCTCCCGTTGTTGCAGCCAGAACTCCATCCCGTAGTCCCCGATTCCGGTGACGAGGATACCTTCACCCGTGTGCCAGCCGCGTGTCGCGCCGGAGAAGGAGACCTGGAGACCGTCCTGGTACTCGTTGGAGGATGGCCCGAAGACATCCCAGGTATTCCTGCCCGTGAGGAAGGAGAAGATCGAGAGGTGCACGTTCCCGGGAGCCGTGAAGTCGGCATAGGCGGACCCGTGATACAGTTCGCAGCGCATCTCCGGCGATGCCTGTGAATCCATGTTCCCGCACACGGCCGGAGTCCTCTCCGCAGCCGGTACCAGCACCAGGTCCCCGATCCCGGCGTTCCTGGTATCGATCGGCCCGTGCATCACCGCGTTGACAGAGAGGAGATAGGGCCTGCCGATGGGGCTGGGCGGGATCTCGCGGGCCGTCACCTCGAGCATGGTGAACTTCTCTGTCCCGATCAGGGAGGTATTCCAGCCCTTGGGCAGCCCCAGCAGGTTCCCAGCCCCGATCCCCTGGAGGACTGCCGAAGCCATCGGCCCTCTCGCCGGGATCGGGATATAGAGGGTCACGTTCTCAAGGGTTGCATCACTGGCGATGCTCACCTGGTATTCATAGGTGCTCGAGAGCGTGGCCCGGTAGGTGATCTCCATAAACACAGTTATGGAGATGGCGGCCAGGAAGACCACCGAGGCCACGGCGAGGACCGCGAGCACCCGGAAAAGCGTTCTGTCCATCCTCACACCACGGTAAGGTTACGCTTCATCCTACTTGAACTCATCCGGGTCCCCCCCTTCTCTCCAAATCCCTGGGCTTTTCAATACCTTTGCATGGTTGTTGCCAGCCGATTCATCCCTGTCTCCACGCAGTAGACGGGCTCCCAAATCCCTGAATGGGGTTTCCAATGCCTTTACATGGTTGTTGCCAGCCGATTCATCCCTGTCTCCACGCAGTAGACAGGCTCCCAAATCCCTAAATAGGGTGGTTCCTATTCCTGTACATGGTGCTCACCAAGCGGATCATCCCCTGCCTCGACTTAAAAGACGGCCGGGTCGTGAAGGGCTGCCACTTCATCGATCTCAGGGACGCGGGGGACCCCGTCGCCCTCGCCCAGCGATACAACGAGCAGGGCGCAGACGAGGTGGTCTTCCTGGACATCACCGCCTCCCGGGAGAACCGGGGCATCATCCTCGAGCTGATCCGGCGGGCCGCTGACCAGCTCTTCCTGCCCCTCACCGTGGGCGGGGGCATCCGCACCCTTGAGGACATCCAGCAGATCCTCCGGGCCGGGGCCGACAAGGTCTCCATCAACACGAGCGCAGTGAACGACCCTCCACTCATCAACCGCTCCGCCGCCCGGTTCGGCACCCAGTGCATCGTGGTGGCGATGGACGTGCGCCGCCGGATCGACGATCACCCGGGCAAGACCCCCGTTCCCCTTCCGGGAGGGGAGTCATGCTGGTACGAGGTGGTGACCTACGGAGGGAGCCGGCCTACCGGTATCGATGCGATGAAATGGGCCGGAGAGGCCGAGGAACGGGGCGCCGGCGAGATCCTCCTCACCTCGATGGAGACCGACGGGACGAAAGCGGGATTCGATATCCCTATCACGAGGGCCATCTCGGAGGCCGTGGGGATACCTGTTATTGCAAGCGGCGGAGTGGGGACCCTCGGGCATTTCCATGAGGGCTTTACCGCAGGGAAGGCCGATGCCTGCCTCGCAGCGTCGGTCTTCCACTACGGGGAGTTCACGGTCCGGCAGGTGAAGGAGTACCTCGCAGCCCGCGGGGTTCCGGTACGGCTCTGAGATCGAGCTCCAGGGCCGCGACCGGGTGCTCCAGCTCGAACGCGGAAAGTACCTCCGGGTGGATCTCCCCGAAACAACCCCGCCCCGTCCCGTCCATCACGAGATCACCCCGCCTCCCGTCGAGGAATGCTGGGTCCTTCGATTCCACAATGGTGCAGGAGAGCCCGAGCTCCCGGGTGAGGGCATGGGTGCTGGCAAAGGCCTCGGTGAAATCTGCCGCAGGGTGGATGGAGGCCGCTGCCACCTTCTGGTAGGTCTCTTTTCCCACTACCACATCGCCGATTGCAAATATACGCTGGGGCAGCTCCCTGTGCCGGTTGGCCTGGAGGGTCTCGAGGAGAAGGGGGAGGATATCCGTCCGGATGACCGTGTGCTCCTCGTTGATGGGATACCTGACATGGAGGGCCGCAGGCGAGGGGGCCCTCTGCATCCAGCTGAAGAGGACTCTCTCGTTCGTGAGGGTGAAAGGGATCACCTCGAGGTAACCCATCCCCGTGAAGATGGAGCGGACCATGTCTGCCAGGATGTTGACCGGGTGTTTTGCCCCGATAGTGAAGACCCGGGGGAGGGCAGGGGTGAAGCGATCGTACCCGTAAGCGATCGCCACGTCCTCGTAGATGTCCCAGTCATGCATAATGTCCGAACGGTAGCATGGCACCTGGACCCGCACCCGGTCATCATCGACCGGGGCCGCCCCAAACCGCATCTTCCCGAGGAGTTCTGCCATGGAACCGGGCGTGAGGGGGATGCCGATGAGGCGGGAGCAGGCGGAGGCAGAGACAACCCTCTCGGCCGGCGAGAGATCCGGACAGGGCACTCCGTCGATGGCAACGCTCTCGATCCTCGCCCCTGTCTCGGCGAGGGCGGTGCAGATGATCCGGACCGCGGTCATGACCGCCTTCCGGTCTGTCCCGGTCGTGTCGAGGAGGATGTTCCGCGTCTTCCCCGTCACCCTGGTGAGCTCCCCGTTGATGATCGGGGGAAAGGAGAGGACCTCGCCCCGGGAGTCCACGATGAGGGGGAACCTGGGGAGGTCCCGGACGAGATGGGCGTAATCCCTCCCCTTCGGGTGCTCGGTGAGGATCTCCTCCATGGTCATGGGCCGGTCGTAGTCAAGGGGTACGAAGGAGCGGGAGCGTTCGGAGGCCAGGTACCGGAAAGGAGGGGTCACCGTATCCAGGTCATGGACACCGATGGCCACCTTCCCCCGCCCCCTGCCCACCGCCCAGTGGAGTGCCTCCTGGAGGCTCATGAGGCTCTCGATGGCCGCCTCCCCCAGGTGCAGGCCCCGGATCACCGCGGTCCCGAGGTACGGGCGTATGGATGCAAGCTTCGGGTCGACAGAGAAGGCCATGCCGGATGGGGTAACCGGATAATCCCGGAGACCCGTCTCGATGGAGAGGAAACCCCGCAGGGCATGGGCAACCCCCTCGGTGGAGAAGAGGTCCGGCCGGTCAGGGAAGAACTCTGCATCGGCATGGTCCTCCTCCGTCCGCTCGATCTCGCACCCGATCATGGGGAGCTTCCGGAGGATGGCCTCATGGTCCGCCCCGACGAGCTGCTCAAGGTACTGGTAGTTGAGCTTGATAATCGGCACCGGGCCTCACCCTTCTGGATACAAATATTCCCTGTTTCCCTGATATATCCAGCGGATATTCCTTCAGGGGTCGCCGGGTCAGGGAGAGCGCGGTTGAACGCGGGCCTGCCCTCTTACCCATTCCATCCCTTCGCTCACTCCTTCCGGAGCACCGTGATCCTTCTCGTGAGGGATTTGTGCACCCGCTGCCTGTGGACCTGGAGCACGGAAAAGAGGGAGCCTGCAATACCGGCTATCTCCCGGTGGGTCACGACAACCGCCCTCCGCCCGGGCCGGAGAACCCGGTGGATCTCCCCGAGTGCCCCTGCGTAGAGATCGTCGAGGTTCGGGCTCCGGATCCAGGATGAGGTTCCATACGGGAGATCGGTCACAATTGCATCTACCGACCCGGCCCTCAGGGGGATACCCCGGGCATCGGCGAGAAAGAGAGGGATTGACGGGAAATTCATCCGGCACCCCGCGAGCATCATGGGATCGGCATCGCTTCCGAGGGGGGAAGCCCCGATGAGGTCAGCCTCGCCAAGGAGCCCGCCCGTCCCGCAGAAGGGATCGTAGAGGGTTCCACACGGTCGTACCAGGGAGAGGTTCACCACGGCCCGGGCGGTCCGCGGCAGCATCACCCCGGGGTGGAAGAAGGGCCGGTTTGAGGGTCTCCTGCGGTCATAGCCGCCCCGGTCGATCCGGGAGATCACCTGCCCAACGTAGATCCTGTCGCCTGATAGGATGAGCCGGAACTCGACCTCGGGCCGGGTGAGGGAGACCGGGCCCTCTATGAGGGTTCCCACCAGCCGTTCAATGGCTGGAACAGGCTCCCTGACCTCCGATCCGGCCATCCTCTTCACCCTCGCCGCGAAGGGCCGGTCGGTGGAGAGGGAGAGGTCCCGGAGGAGGAGGGAGATCTCAGGGAGGGAAGGACCGGAGGAGCCAAGGAACGCGAGGACCGCATGGGTGAGGGCCAGGCGCGCGGTTGCACCCGGATCCGGGCATTCGGCAACCGCCACCTGGGGCCTCACCTCCAGCACATCTCCCACGCATTCCAGCTCGGCGACCGGGAGGGTCGGGTGCTCCCCCGAGAGCTCGAAGATGAACTTCATCCTTCCTCTCCTCACCATGGGGACGGGAGGAAGATAAATCACAGGATACGGGACAGAGTGGTCTTCCATCGCAAGGGAGATGAGTGCGGGAGGAGGGTACTCTCTTAGGGATGCAGGATGGCAGAACCTCCCCTCGCCCGGCTCCCTGAGCTCCTCGCGCCGGCCGGCTCCATGGATGCCCTCCATGCCGCCGTTGCCTGTGGAGCGGATGCCGTATACCTGGGAGGGAAGAGGTTTTCGGCCAGGCAGTATGCAGGGAATTTCGATGACCGGGAGCTCGCAGAGGCCGTGGACTACGCCCACGGGAGAGGGGTCCGGATCTATGCCGCGGTGAACACCCTTCTCCACGACCGGGAGATCCCTGATGCGGCCAGGTACCTGATCTTCCTCTCGGGTATCGGGGTGGATGCCGTTCTCGTCCAGGACCCGGGCCTCGCAGCCCTCGCCCGGGAGGTCGTTCCCGGCCTGGCCCTCCATGCTTCGACCCAGATGACCATCCACAACCGTGCCGGCCTCGAGTGGGCCGCGAGCCTTGGATTGAAGAGGGTCGTCCTCGCACGGGAGCTTCCCCTTACGGACGTGGAGGCGATGGGAGAGAGGGCAAGGAACCTCGGGATCGGGCTCGAGATCTTTGTCCACGGGGCCCTCTGCTACTCCTGGTCGGGGCAGTGCCTCCTCTCCTCGGCTATCGGGGGCCGGAGCGGGAACCGAGGCCGGTGTGCCCAGCCGTGCAGGAAGCCCTACACCCTTGTCCGGGGTGATGCCGACAGGTACGGCCGTCCCGGACGGGTCTCCCCCATCCCCCTTGCAGATCAGTACCTCCTCTCGACAAAGGACCTCTCCCTCTACCCTTACCTGGACCGGGTCGTCCGGGCCCCTGTCGCTGCGCTCAAGATCGAAGGGAGGATGCGGTCGCCGGAGTACGTGGCCACGGTGACCGGGATCTACCGGAAGGCGCTGGATGCCATCGCTGCGGGGACCTGGACCCCATCCCCGGGGGATGAGGAGGCCCTTGCCCTCACCTTCAACCGGGGGTTCACGGGCGGGTGCCTCTGCGAGGGCTGGAAGAGCATCATGGGGAGGGACGCCCCTGATCACAGGGGAATCCTCGTGGGGATCGTGGAGTCCCGGGATCAGAGATCGGGGTCCATAGCCATCCGGCTCACAGGATCCATCCTCCCCGAGAAGGGGGACGGCCTTGTCTTCCGAAAGCCCGGATGGGAAGACGGGGACCTGGGCATGATCCTGCGAACAATGCCATCGATTGACGCAGGCATACTCTGGATGAAGCCCGACCGGGAGGTGCGGCAGGGTTCCAGGGTCTTCATTACCCGGAGGGCAAGACTCGCTGAGGCTACCGGGTGTCGCTCCATGGGAACATCAACTTTCCCGGAGTCCAGGACCCGGATCGATCTCGCGTTCCGGATCGGGGAAGGCGGAAAGCCGATCCTGGAGGGATCGGTTCACAGGGCCGGTGTCCCAGTGACGGTGATACGGCGGGACGCTGATTTCATGGTCGAGCCTGCCAGGGCCCGGGAACTCACCGGTAAGGAGATACAGGAGATTCTCTCAAGGAGAGGTGAAGCCCCTTACCGGATCGGGAGTGTCACCGTGGACTGGCCTGCCGGTTGCTATGCGAGGAAGGGCGATATCAGCCGGATGAGGCGGGACCTTCTCGGGGAGGTGGAGAGATCCCTCATCAGGGGAGGGAGGCCGGAACCCGGGGAGGTGAGCAGTGCGGAGGAGAGGCTCGAGAAGGCCCTCGGGACGGAGAGCGCATCATCCCCGGATTCTACACGGCAGAAGACGACCCAGACCCTGGTCCTGCTCACCGACACCCTTGACGGGCTGGAAGGGATCGTGGAGGAAGGATCCGGCTATCTCGCTCTCGAGCCTTCTTTTCACGAGGAGAACCCGGGGAGGACCCCCGGTTCCGGTACCTGCGGGAATACGGATGAGTTGATCCGGGAGGCGGCTGCAGTCGCCAGGGATACAGGCTGGACACTCCTCTGGAAGTGGCCACGGATCACAGGGGATGCCTGGATCGAAAGCGCACGGGAGATCCTTCGCGAAGCGGATATGATGGGTCTCCCCGGCCTGATGGTGGAGGGAACAGGCGCCGCTTTCGCGGCAGGTGCCGCCATCCCCGGCCTTCCCCTTCACGGTGGTCCGGGGCTGAATGTCTGGAATGCCCGCGCCGTGCAGGTTCTCTCCCCGGCCTTCCATTCCCTCACCCTCTCGCCGGAGCTCTCGGTTGAGGATCTCACGGACCTCGTTTCCGGAGCCAGGCGCTCCGCAGAGCACCCCCTGCTCGGGTTCCCTGTGGAGGGGAACCTGGAGGTGATGGTGAGCGAGGACCGCCTCGCCGGACTTCTCCCAAAGAGACGTGTCCGGGACAAGGGCCGCCAGTTCGTCGGGATCCGCGACGGGACCGAGCGAATCTTCCCGGTGGAGGTGGACGGGTGCGGGAGGACCCGTATCCTCAACTCCGTGGAGACCTGTCTTATCGACCAGCTGCCGGCCCTGGGGGCACTCGGGATCGAGTTCCTGGTCATCGATGGCCGCGGGAGGGGGGCCCGCTATGGACGGGAGATGGCCGCTATCTACCGGGAGGCCATCTCACTCGTGGAATCGGGAGGAGACGGGATATCCCGTGAGCTCGAGAACCTGCGGGAGGGGTGCAGGGCACGGGCGCGGGGGGGCATCACCCGCGGGAACTTCCTGAGGGGACTCAGCGAAGAGGAGGGGTAGGCCCTGCCCCCAAGGTTTTATCGGGGCTTCTTTCAGATCTCTTTAGCATGAAGATCGTGGCTACGGTCGTGAACGCCCGTGAGGCTGTGATCGCTGCGGGTCTCTGCCCTGATCTCCTCGAGGTACGCATCGATCTCATGGATGCGAACCCTGAAGAGGAGGTCCCGTCCATCCGATCGGTCTGGAAGGGGCCTATCATCCTCACGAACCGGAGCGCGGCCGAGGGGGGAAGGTTCGAGGGCGATCCCGGTGAGTGGTGGGAGAGCCTCCAGCCCCTCCTCCGCTTCGGCGATCTCGTGGACGTGGAGCTGCCCTTCTCCTCCTTCAGCCCCGAGATACGCCGGCAGGGAAAGACGATCATCGCATCCCTGCATACCGATACGATGCCCACCGTCGGGGATCTCTCAAGGATGGCGCTGGAACTCCGGCGCTACGGCGACATCCCCAAGATCGTCGTCCGGCCAGGGAACGAGCACGATCTCCTTGCCCTCCTCGCGTTCACCCTGGATGCCGGAAAGCCCATCTGCACCGGTGTCCTTGGAGAGGCGTACCGCTATGCGAGGGTGATCCTCCCCTTCTTTGGTTCAGAGTTCGCGTACACCCACGTGGGTATCCCTGCAGCACCCGGCCAGTTCTCCCTCGAGGATTTCAGGAAGATCCAGGCTCTCCTGCGGACCTGAGAAGGGGGAGGGGATCAGCGCCCCCTGCCCCGCCCGATTCCCGCGCAGATGATGGAGACGGCGAGGGCGCTCAGGGTGGACGGGATAAGGAGCGGGACCGGCTTAGCTGTCGGGGATGCCTCTCCCGGAGGAGTCATGGATTGCTGTGGGGGGACTGTTGGAGAGGGGGGCGTTCCAGGCGCGGATTGCTGGCCTCCTTGCTGCCCGGTCCCGGGAGGGCTGATGGTGGAGAAGGCCACATTATCGATAGAGCCTTCGGCGATCGCGTTTGGGTTCGTGGAGTCCCCGATCTTGGACATATAGATACGGTTCATGGTGGGGAAGATGGAGACCTTGTCCACGGTATAGTGCCAGACGGGCTGGGAATCGTTGCGCCGGGTCACCGAGAGGGTGAGGCTCCGGAGGTCCACACGGTAGTCCATGACCACGTGGTACCATGTCCCGTCGGTGAACTGGACGGTCGGGCCTCCGTAGGAGAGGTAGTAGGAGGAGGCCTCCCTCCGCTGGTTGTCAAGGTCGATGGAGCGGATCCAGATCAGCCTGCCATAGGGGCTGTTCTGGAACTCCACAAACATCGTGAGGCGCCGGACCGTCACCTGGTCATCGTCCCCGAGCCCGAACTTCACGCTGCTCTGGAAGTCGGTCCGCTCGGGGAGGATATCGAAGGAGAGGGAGAAGGATTCCCCGTGGTAGGGAACCCTGAGATTCACGTAGGCGCCGCTCCCGTCCCTCATGAGGTAGTGGAACATCCCCTTTTCAGCGTCGTAGTAGTTGGTCGCGGGGTTGTTGGTCGACCAGCCGGGGTCGGTGGAGAAGTCGGTGCTGTACACGAGGCTCTCCCCTGCCCCGTAGGCCGGGGCGGGAAGGATGAGGATACATAAGGCGAGGAGGATGAGATATACGAGGATTTGTCTTCTGAAGGATGCTCTGATCCCTGAACTCATGGGCGGTTCCTCCTGTCTTTCCAGAGCAAAGGTGTGACCTCCGGGTTTAAAAATGATCCAGCGGACCCAAAGGTCCCTGTTTATGCGTGATCTTGGGAGATGGTCCGAAAATCCGAGGGGATCACCATTTGCAGGGAGGGAACCTGCCCATAAGCCCCTCCCAGCCGGTGAACCCGCAGTAGATGCATCCATCCCCCTCGCAGTGATGGCACTTCCTGGAGGGCTGGCGGACGAGAACCTTTCCCTTCTTGTCGCAGTAGCAGCATCCCGCACCCTCGCAATGGGCACAGAGCTCGGGGGCGTACGTCTCTTCCTCCGGTGCCATGCACTCAGCCTACGTCATCCGGGCCCACCCGGGGGAGGTTGCCGTACTTCGCCTGCTCGAGAAACGTGTCGAGGATTACCAGGGCCACCATGGACTCTGCGACCGGGAGGATCCGGGGCACGATACAGGGGTCATGCCTCCCTTTTATCGAGATCGATACCTCCTTCCCCCAGCGATCGAGGGTCCTCTGGGTTTTTGCGATGGATGGAGTGGGTTTCACCGCGATCCGTGCCACGATCTCCTGGCCTGTGCTGATCCCCCCCAGGATCCCCCCGGCATGGTTCGTTGCGAACCCTTCACGGGTCATGGCATCGTTGTGCTTGCTCCCTTTCATCCGCGCAGCGGCAAACCCCTCCCCGATCTCCACACCCTTCACCGCCCCTATCCCCATGAGGGCGTGGGCAAGGAGTGCATCGAGCTTGGAAAAGACCGGGTCGCCGAGCCCTGCCGGGCACCCCGAGACGAGGACCTCCGCGATCCCGCCCACCGAGTCCCCTTCATCCCGGGCCTTCTCGATCTCCCGGGCCATTGCGTCCGGGTCCCTCTTCCCGTGGATCTCAAGGATCCGGCCGGTGATCTGAATCCCCTTCCCTGCGAGGTATTTTGCGGCTACGGCACCTGCCGCGACCCGTGCAACCGTCTCCCTTCCCGAGGACCTTCCGCCCCCCCGGTGGTCGCGTATCCCGTACTTGGTCAGGTAGGTGAAGTCCGCGTGGCCCGGCCGGAAGATCTCCTCGAGCTCCCGGTAGTCCTCCTCGCGGATATCCCGGTTCACCACCATCAGGGTGAGGGGGGCACCAGTAGTCTTCCCCTGGAAGAGACCCGAGAGGATCTCCACCCTGTCGGGCTCCCTCCTGGGGGACTCCAGGGGGCTCTTCCCCGGGCGCCTCCGGTCCAGGAAGGGCTGGATATCCCCTTCCGAGAGCGGGATCCCCGGGGGGCAGCCGTCGATCACGACACCCAGTGCCTTCCCGTGGCTCTCGCCGAAGGTGGTTACCCGGAAGCTGCGGCCGAAGGTGTTCACCTACACCAGCTCCCTGATGACGGTCTCGGGGACCCGGATACCCGTGACATGCATGAACTGTTCGCGTGCCTGGTGGATGAACATCTCGGTGCCCGGGATCACCCGGCAGCCAGCCCTGCGCGCAAACGAGATGAGCGGGGTCTCGGGGGGGGTATACACCAGGTCAAAGACCGTCATCCCCTCCTCCAGGTCTTCTTTGACGAGGAGGGAGGAGCGGTCCGGGAGCATCCCAACCGGTGTCGCATTCACCACCACCTGGGGACTCAGTTTTCCGAAGGAGGTGAGGGGGCCTGCGCGGCAGCCGAGCCGCGAGGCAAGATGCTCTGCCTTCTTCACGGTACGGGCGAGGACGGTGACCTCCATCTCCAGGGAGAGGAGGGCGTATACAGCAGCAGCAGCGGCCCCACCCGCACCGAGCACGGCCGCACGTGCACCCCGGAGATCTTCAAGAGGTGCCCGGACGCCGAGCCAGTCTGTATTATACCCGTACAGCGCCCCTCCGCACTGGACCACCGTGTTCACCGCACCGATAGCCCGGGCATCCTCATCGACCTCGTCCAGGTAACCCATAACCTCTTCCTTGAAGGGGATGGTCACGGAGAGAGCGCGGATACCGAGGTCCTGCGAACCCCGCATCACCTCACCGATATTCGGCCATTCGAAGGAGGTGTAGAAGTAGGGGAGACCATACCGGTTGAAGAGCTGATTCCAGAGGGCAGGGCTCCTGCTGTGGGAGCAGGGGTACCCCGTGATCCCGCAGATGCCTACAGGGGAATCCCCCAACCCCTGAAGAATGGAGGAGAGGGTCGCCCGGTCCCGGTCGGGGAGAGGCAACCCCTCGGTGAACCTCCGCCCCGCTTCGCGCGACCCGGGGGAGAGGGGGCCCTCGCGGAGTACCAGTACGATCTCTCCTGCGACCTCTTCGGGGGACTTCCCGCCGGTGCTGATGCAGAAGTCCGCGGCACGGAGGTACGCGGGCCTGCGAACCCGGAGGAGCTCCCCCACCTCCCCGGAGAGGGAACGCCCGGTGAGGGAGGGGCGGTCGCTCCCCCCGATCCTCCTGATGATGGTCTCGTCGTCTGCCCCGAGGAGAAAGACCAGGGATCCCCTTCTCAGGTGTGCCACGTTCCCGGGGTCGAGGATCGCGCCGCCTCCGGCGCTCACGACGATGCCATCTCCTGGAAGGGACGCGATGGCCTCCCGTTCCCTCTCCCTGAAGGCTGACTCTCCCTGTTCGCGGAAGATGGCAGGGATCTTCTCGCCTGCCCGCTCCTCGATGATCCGGTCGGTGTCGAGGAACGGGATTCCCAGGCTCCTGGCCACGATCCGCCCGACCGTGGTCTTCCCTGTTCCCCGGAAGCCGGTGAGGACGATCCTCACAGGAGCCCCCTCTCCCTGATCCTATGGCGAGCCACGCGCTCCCGGATCCTCATACGAGCCCCGCCCCCCTGAGATGGTCCCAGAACTGCGGGTATGACTTGGAGACGCACTCGGCATCCTGGATGGTAACACCCCCCGCCCCGAGGCCAATGACCGCGAAGGCCATGGCGCTCCGGTGGTCGCCCTTGGGATCGATGACGCCCCCGTGAAGGGGCTGGGGATGGATAGTGACAGTGTCCCCTTCGACCCGGACATCTCCACCCAGGTTCCGGAGGGCACTGGCCGTTGACCGTATCCGGTCGCTCTCCTTGTGACGCAGGTGGTCGATCCCCGTAATCCGGGTCGGGCTCCGTGCAAAGGCAGCCACCGCGCAGAGGGTCTGGACCGTATCAGGGCTCTCCGACATCTCCACATCGACACCCGAGAGAAGGCCATCGCTCTCCAGGAGAATCCCCCCATCGTTCCACCGGACCAGACATCCCATCTCTTCAAGGATATCAGGGAACCGGCGATCACCCTGGGGGGATTCCCGATTCAGGTTGCCCTCCCTCACCCGTCCCCCGCAGACGGCCCCCATGGCAAGGAAGTACGATGCCGACGAGAAGTCCCCCTCGATCCGGTATGTCCGTCCACGATAGCCGGTGCCCCCCTTCACCCGGAAACGGGTATAGCCCTCCCGGCCGGGGGGAGCACCAAAGGCCGACATCACCTCGGCCGTCAGATCAAGGTAAGACCGTGAGACCGGGGGCGGGCTGACCGTGAGGCTGAGGTCGCCCTCCCCGCAGGGGGCCGCCATGAGCAGGGCAGAGATGAACTGGCTGCTGATGCTCCCATCCACCACCGCGTCCCCGCCACGGAGAGCCCCGGCCACTCTGAGGGGCGGGTAGCCCTCCTTCCCGAGGTACCGGGCCTCGCCCCCCACCTCCCGAAGTGCTCTGATAAGGGGCCCGATGGGGCGCTCATGCATCCTCGGGCTCCCCCGGAGAACGACAGGATTCTCCGCAAGGAGGGCAAGGGCCGCGAAGAACCGCATACTGGTCCCTGAATCCCCGAGATCGAGGAGGGTCTCCTCCTTTGTCGGGAACCTGCCGTCCACCCCGGTTATTCGCACCACTCCCTCCTCCCAGATCAGGGGTACTCCAAGGCCCCTGAGGGCGGTTGCCGTGATGGTCGTGTCATCCGAGACGAGGGGATCCCGGATGGCTGAAGAACCCCGGGCAAGGGCTGCGGCCACGAGAGCCCGGTGGGTGAAGGACTTGGACGGCGGCGCCGTGATGCTGAGATCGATCCCCTGCGCCTTCCCAAGGGTCACCTCCATCACGGTACCTCCCGTCTCCCGTAGCACCCGAGGTTCTTCACATGGGTGAGCCCGTGAAGCTCCCGGATGGCCACCTCCCACCCCTTATCGGTCCGGAAGTCGAGGAAGAAGATGTAACTCCCCATGCCCCTCTTGGAGGGCCGGGACTCGATCCTGGTGAGGTTGATCCCTCTCCTCGCAAATACCGCCAGGAGGTCGTGGAGCAGGCCCGGGCGATCTTCCTGAGGATCGATGAGGATGCTGCACTTGGCCGGGTTGCTCTCGGCAGGCGGCCGCGACGAGATGGTGATGAACCGGGTCGTGTTCCATGAGCTGTTCTGTACATCCCGCCTGATGATGGGGATGCCATAGATCCGGGCCGTCAGCTCGGAGACGATGGCCCCTGCATGCTCCCTCTCCTTCATCGCGCGGGCGCTCGCCGCGTTCGACGAGGTGTGGACCACCTCGAGCCCGAGCTCCTCCAGGAACTCGCTGCACTGCTCGTGAGTCTGGGGATGGGCGTAGATGGTGGTGAGCTGCTCCAGCCCCTCGAAGGCGGCACAGTGGTGGTGGACCTCCATGTACGCCTCGCTGGTGATGAAGACACGGTGGTTCTGGAGGCAGTCGAGGGTGGGCCCCACCCCCCCTGCTTCGCTGTTCTCGACGGGCACGAGGCCGTCGTATGTTCCCTTCTCCACCTCGTCGAAGATGCGGTGGATCGTGGGGAGGAGGACCACCTCGTCCCCGAAGAGCGAGAGCGCCAGCTCATGGCTGAAGGTCCCCTCCGGGCCGAGCACCGCGATCATCTCTTCCCTGCCATGAACTCGATGAGGGCATCGGTCTCTGCCGCTGCCTGGTCCCAGTATGGACGGTACATCTCCGCAACCCTCCCGAAGAACTCCGCAAAGGACGGGAGGTCCCCGCTCTCCACCCGCCCGCGGAGCTCGGTGACTGCCCTCTCGAAGGCGGAGAGCACCTCGGGTACATACGGGTTCATCTGGAGCATGTCCCCGTAGAGGGACGGATCCTGGGAGAGGAGCCGTCCAATGAGCCCCATCTGGATCCGGTACACCGGGGAGGTTGCCTCGAGTGCAGTGGCCAGATCGGTTCCGGTCCGGCGGATGGCATCGGCCATGCAGAGGTTCCCGAAGTGGGTGAGCCCCTGGATCACCGCCATGAGCCGGTCATGGGCCTCGGGGGTCATGACCACGAGGTTCGCCCCCTCGTCCCTGAGTATCCCGGGGAGCCGGAGGGAGAGGGCTGTCCCGCACCGCGCCGGCGTGAGGATGATGGTCTGGTTCCGCAGGGACGAGACCGCCGGGCCGAAGAGGGGGTGGGTCCCGAGGACCTGGGCCTTCGACGAGAGCATCGCCTTCACCGGTTCTTCCTTGAGCGAGGTGAGGTCGCAGAGGAGCTGCTCTTCCGTGAGGAGGGGCGCGATCACCCCGATGACCCCGACCGTCGAGCGGATGGGCACCGAGACCATGACAAGGTCGCTCTCCTCTGCGAGCTTCTGGTTCGTGAGGGTGGTGCTCCTCCCCGAGACGAGGACCTCGAAGCCGTGCCTCTCGAGCACGGATCCAAAGAGCCGCCCCATCTTCCCCGTTCCCCCGATGATCCCTGCGATCATGGTCTTACTTCTCGACGATGGATTCCTTCACCGCGACCCCGAAGTGGCGCCCGGCCTCTGCGGTCGCACCCAGGACCCGGTCACCCACCTTCAGGGCTGCGACGGAGATGGGCCGCCCGTCCTCCCCGACAAGCCGGACCGTCTCGGCGTTCTGGAGGATCAGGCTCGCGCGCCTGCCGGCCCCCTCGGCCTCCACGAGGAGAAGGGGCCTCTTCTCTATCTTCGTCCTCCCCACGCACGCCTCGGTGACCTGGCCACCCGCCGAGACGAGGGCCACCCGCTCGGAGACCGCGATCTCGGAGAGATACGCGGTCTTCCCACCGGGCATCAGGGCATAGGCATGGACGGCCCCCGCATTCACCCGGAAGGGGCGCGGGGCGACGTAGGGGTTCTCCTGGGTCTCGGCCTGGACGAGGAGGAAGGCCGAGGAGGTGTTCCCCACGAGGATACCCTGCCCCTCCTCCATCATGGTACAGGTATCGACGCAGACACGGTCGCCCATACCCACAGGACGAATCGCCGTGATGGCGAAGGGAACGAGGTCGACCGTACCTGTTCCCTCCTTGAGGAGCTTCCCCACATCGCGGATGACCGACGGATCCCCCGTCTTGAGGAGGACACCCCGGACGCCCTTCTCCAGCGCGCCGAGGGCGAGCTCGGCCTCCTTCCGGTTCCCCACCGCGGCGATGACCCGCTCGGCTCTCGATACCAGGTTCTCCAGGGGGATAACCGTCCAGTCCGGGGTCCTCACGATGACGTACCCCTCCCGGCTCCTGCGGACGGCCTCTTCCTCCGAGGGACGGTCCTTCACCTCGATCTCGAATACGTCCTTCCCGGGCACCAGGTCGCCATTCGGGGCAACGGTCGTCACCCTGCCAAGCTCCCTCACCCTTGCCGCATCCTCCACCACGAGGACGTCAGCGCCGCTCTCGATGGCGGTTGTTGCCAGATCTTTCTTCCAGGGGCGGACGTCGACCCAGAGCTCCTTCATAGCATCCCCATTGCCTCGTCCGGGTCAAGGTTCTTGTGGACGACCTTTGATATGGCCTGGACGAAGCGGGTGGTGTTCTTCCTCTGAAAGGCATTCCTCCCCATGCAGACCCCTGCACCCCCGGCCTTCACCGAATCGCTGATAACCTTCAGGGTCTCCCGGTCCCCCGCCTTCTCCCCACCTGCGATCATAACCGGTACCGAACAGGCCGAGACGATCTTTGCGAATGACTGGGGATCGCCCGGGTAGTTGGTCTTGATGAAATCGGCGCCCAGTTCTTCTGCGACCCGCACGCAGTGGCCGATGGCAGATGGCGAGTTGCTGTCCACGTTCTTTCCCCGCGGGTAGATCATCACGAGGAGAGGGAGCCCCCAGCGCGTGCAGGACCTGGAGATCTCCCCCGCGGACTCGATCATCCGCGATTCATTGGGTGCGCCCAGGTTCACGTGGATGGAGACGGCATCTGCCCCGAGGGAGATAGCCTCTTCGACCGTGCAGACGATCACCTTGTCGTTCGGGTCGGGGTTCATGCTCGTGGACCCCGAGAGGTGGACGATGAGGCCGATGTCCTTCCCGTGCTTCCGGTGGCCGGCCTTCACCATCCCCTTGTGGAGGATGATGGCATTCGCCCCTCCCTTCGCAACGTCGGTAATGACCTCGGTCATGTTCGTGAGCCCTTCGATCTGTCCCAGGGAGAACCCGTGGTCCATGGGGATGATGACGGCCCTCCCTGTGTTCCTGTTGATGATCCGTTCGATCCGGATCTCCTTTCCAATCATCGCTTCTCTCCTCCTTCCTTCTCAGCTTTTATGATCTCCAGTGCCTCTTCAACACTCCGTCCCTCGTGCACGATGATCGCCGTAGCCCGGACGAACCGGTCCGGGGCAGGGTGCTGGAAGGCGTTCCGGCCGATAGAGATCCCGGCCGCCCCCCCTTCCATGGCCCCCGCAATCATCTCGAGGGTTGCGCGCTCGTCGGTCTTCGAGCCGCCGGCCACAACCACCGGAACCGGGCAGCCCCGGGTCACCTCCCGGAAGCTCTCCGGGTTCCCTGTGTACACGGTCTTTACGAGGTCTGCCCCGAGCTCTGCGGCGACCCGGGCGGCGAGGGCTACGTGCTCCACCCCGTGCTCGTCCCTGATCTTTGCACCCCTCGGGTACATCATGGCAAGGAGGGGCATCCCCCACTCCATGCACTCCACGGCGAGTTTTCCCAGGTCCTGGAGCATCCGCGTCTCGGATTCTGCGCCGATGTTCACATGGATGGAGACCCCGTCGGCCCCCATCTTCATCGCGTTCTGGACCGTGTTCACGAGCACCTTCTCGTTCGGGTCAGGCGCAAGGGACGTCGAGCCCGAGAGGTGGAGGATGAGTCCCACGTCCGGCCCGTGCCGGCGGTGGCCGTAGAGGGCGAGGCCCAGGTGCCCGAGCACCGCGTTCGCGCCACCCTCTGCGACGAGTTCAACGGTCCGGCCCATGT
>CAZKEV010000011.1:23080-47466 GCA_964551875.1 uncultured Methanomicrobiales archaeon
CCGAGCACCGCGTTCGCGCCACCCTCTGCGACGAGTTCAACGGTCCGGCCCATGTCGATGAGCCCTTTCATGGGGCCGCTTGTGACCCCGTGGTCCATGGGGACGATGATGGTCTTCCCCGTGTTCCGGTCCATGATTCTTTCCAGACGGATCTCTTTTCCTCTCATCACATACCTCCCCCGCCGGAAGGCGGTCCAGGGAGGTTTGAGGTCCGGAACCGTTCCAGCGGCGGGAAAACTACCCGAAATACCCGAAGAAGCGATAATACCCGAAGGGGGCATCCGCTCGCGGGAACGTATTCAGAGAACGGGACGCTGCGGGCGGAACGGACGCTTCAGTCGGGGCGATAAAGGCAATCCCGGGCGAAAAGGCATCCACCACGCATTGGCTAAGATATAGCATAGCCACAGTATATAAAAGTATTCAAATGCCGATAAATCTCTTGAAATCGCTCGAGGTGAGCAGAATGAGCAGAACGACGAAACATGGTCCCCGAATGAAGGCCCTAAAGCAACAGGGGGTGCCACATGGCAGGGAACAAGCCTCGTGGTGCAGTCCCGCGAGACCCTTACAGGTCTCGAGAACTCAATCTCGGGAAAGTTTCGATTATGGTTAGCAACCGAATATGAGACCCCTCTTCCAAGAATCGTTCATTCACCGTTTTACAGAACATTTTACTGTTGGGCTCTTGGGGGACTTTCGCCCCCGCCGCGGGCATCCCCCGTCGTGTACTGGGACATGCGAAAGGTGGTTTTTGGGGAGATCCTGCACCCTATGAAAGGACCCTATCCTCACGAAGGGGGACGCCGAAGCGGCGGGGGCAAGCCGAAGGCGTGGCCCCCAGGAGCGTCCACTGATCCGGACTTACTTCTTAAGAATCGTCCCGAACATTTATCGATTTCTTTTTTCCGTTGGGCTCTTGGGGGACTTCCGCCCCCGCCGCGGGCATCCCCCGTAGTGTATTGGAACATCTGAAAGGCGGTTTCTATTCGAGATCTTGCATTCTACGAAATGGGCGTATCCTCACAAAGGAGTCGCTGAATTATGATAGCCAGATCCCCGTTTCAGGCGCCCCCCTCATTGTTCAGAATCCCTCCTCTCCCTTCACTCCTTCTCCACCGGATACCCCGCCTTCCTCCACGCCGCCATGGACCCGAGGACCACAACAACGTCCCTGAAGCCTTCCTGGAGGAGCAAGCTTGCCACGATGGAGGACTTGTAGCCCGCATCGCAGAAGCAGACGATCTTCTTCTCCATCGGGACCTTGCAGATGTGCGATCGGAACTCCCCGGCATAGATCTGGTGGGCGCCGGGGAGGTGTCCGTGCTTCAGGTAATTGGGCTCGTCGCGGAGATCGAGGAGGTACAGGGACGGGTCCCCGAGGTGCTCCTTCAGCTCGTGGACCGTCCATGTCTTCACCGTCCCGACCGGTTCTGCGGCCTTTGCCCAGGCCATGAAACCCCCGTCGAGGCAGCCGGCTAGGTTGTCGTACCCGATCCTCGCGAACTGGCGCTGGATCTCACCGAGATCCTGGTTGAAGTCATCGACGATGATGATGGGGTCCCCGTCGTTCAGGAAATACCCCGCAAAGGCAGAGAGCCCCTCACGCCAGATATGGAGGCTCCCTGGCACATGGCCGCCGGCAAACGCGGAAGGCGACCGGATGTCCACCAGCTGCCCGCCTTTCTGCTGGAGATCCTTCACCTCCTGTACCGGGATGGGCCGGAGATGGAGGGGGCATGGCAGGGGGGGGGGGCCGTTCAGGTTCTGGACCTCCATCCGGGAGAAGTAGGGAGGGTAGTGGTGCCGCTCGGCAATCTTCTTCCTGATGAAAGCCTCCCTGTCCAGCCGGAGCATGGGATTCGTCTCCTTCTCGTAGCCTACCGTCGTCCAGGGGAGATCGCTGATATCGGCCCCGCAGACCGACCCGCCGCCGTGGGCGGGGCAGACGATGACCCGGTCACCGAGGGGCAGGATCTTCCGGTGGAGGCTGTCATGGAGCTCCCCTGCCACCTCCTCCTTCCGGTCGGGGTAGAAGTCCGTCCGCCCGACTTCGCCTGCAAAGAGAGCATCTCCGGTGAAGACCATCAGGGGGGTTGCGGATACCTCGGCGTCCGAGAGCACGATGGAGATGCTCTCCCCCGTATGGCCCGGGGTCTCCAGAATCCCAAGATCGAGGGTCCCGACCCGGAAGCGGTCGCCTTCACGGACGGGCTTTCCGTACGTGAAGTCCAGCTTTGCCCCGTGGTGGATCTCGCACCCGGTCACCCGGGCGAGCTCCGGGGACCCGATCAGGTAGTCCTCGTTCCGGTGCGTCTCGAAGACATGGGTGATGCGGAGGTCATTCTCCCGTGCGATCTCCAGGTAGATCCCGATGTCACGGCGGGGGTCGATGACAGCCGCCTCGCCCCCGGACCCCACCAAGTAGGAGTTATGGGCGAGCCCCTCGGAGACAACCTTCTCGAAGAACATGTGCTCTCTCACTCCACCTCACCCCTTGCAGGGGGAGGATTAAAAGATACCGTCCTCAGGCATCCACGTGGAGGAGGATCCGCACCAGGATCCCCATGATGAAAGAGAGGGCTGCTACGCCGAGGCTGATGGCCGCCATCTCCAGGAAGCGGCCGCGGAAGTCCAGGTCGCGGGTCACCGATATGTAGAAGGTGAAGACGACGATGACGATGATGGCATTCAGGATGGTGACAGCAAGGGCGAGGTAGAAGCTGGAGAAGATCAGGTAAGGGGCGACCAGGAATATGACGGTGATGATATAGGCGATGAGGGTGTACGTTGCGGCCTGGACTGGGTTCCTCCCCTCTCCCTCGGACTTGGTGGAGAGGTACTCGGCCGAGCCCATCGAGAGGGCTGCCGCGATCCCCGTGATGAGCCCGGCCATGGCGATGACCCTCGTGTTCTGAAGGGCGAGGGTGAGCCCGGCGAGGGTCCCAGTGAGTTCCACGAGGGCGTCGTTCAGGCCGAGGACAATAGACCCTGTGTACCTGAGCCGCTGCTCGTCGATGAGGGCGATGAGGGCCTTCTCGTGTCGCTCCTCGTCGAGGAGCACCTCCCCGAGGCCGGGAACAAGGGGGAGGAGGTTCCGGTAGACCTTCTGGATCCTGTTCTCGCCCCGCTCCATGAACTTGAGGGTGAAGGTGATCCCGAAGATGCGGTACACGAGAAGGTAGAAAGCGATCCTGACTCGGCCGGGGGGGATGTCGAGACCGGTGAAGGACCGGAAGAACCGGTAATGGGCGAGCTCGACAGCGGCAGTCTCCTCGAGGACCTTCCGGTTCCCGGACTCCGATGCCTTCCGGGCGAGAGCTTTGTAGATCTCGTACTCGGTGATCTCATCCTTCTGGGACGCGAGGATGGCCCGTTTTGCTCCTTCGGGGATAGCCCGCTCCTCTGTCATGTACCCTCCGGGGGATGAGGGCCTGCCTCCTCTCTGAAGGCCAGGAACCGCTTCACCGAGAGGTCGAGGTACTTCTTCTCCCGGTCCACACCGATGAACCGGCGGCCCGCGCGGCAGCAGGCGAGCCCCGTGGTAGAACTGCCTGTGAAGGGATCCAGGACGAGGTCACCTTTCTTCGAGGTGGCGAGGATGATCCGGATGAGGAGGTCAAGGGGCTTCTGGGTCGGGTGCCTGCCGAACCGTTTCTCCCCGGGCTTCGGGGCCGGGATGGACCAGACCGACCGCATCTGCCGGTTGGGCCGTTTCAGGGCATCTCCCGGCCAGGAGCCGTTCTTCACGAGATCATAGTTGAAGGTGTGCCTGCATTCCGGGCCCTTCGCAGCCCAGAGGAGGGTCTCATGACTCGCCGTGAAGTACCTGCCCGAGAGGTTCGGGGGGGCATTCGGCTTGTACCAGCAGATGTCGTTCAAGAGGTGAAAGCCGGAGAGCTGGAGGGCATAGCCGCAGGCATAGATGGAGTGGTAGGTCCCGCTGATCCAGATGGATCCGGTAGGGGCGAGGATCCTCCGGCATGCCTGGATCCAGGCGAGGTGGGCAGAGAAATCCTCCTGGAAGCCCCTGCTCTCGTCCCAGGCTCCCTTGTTCACCGAGACCCGCCTCCCCGAATGGCAGGTGAAGCCGTCGTTCGAGAGGTTGTAAGGAGGATCGGCGAAGATCAGGTCCACCGTTCCCTCCGGGAGGCTCTCCATGAACTCCACCGAATCGGCATGGTAGAGCGTAAAACCATCAGCTGCAAAGTAGGGCTTCACAGGATCTCTCCCCTCTCCCATACGCCTGATAAGAAACTATGGGCTGGGAACTATTTGAGCATGTATCTTCGGCGACCACGTACAGGAACCCGATCCCTTTATGGATGGGAAACGGAGGTACACGGGATGCGGCCCTCCGGAGCCGAGGCCCCCATCCTCCGGAACGCCCCGCCTCCCCAACGTTCCCCCTGACCGACAACCATGGGAAATTTCATTAGGAATTATTATTCAAACCCGATTTTTTCAGCAAATATATATATATTGACATAAAATAATCCATTACCCATCCTGCATGGCAGGTGGAAAAAGCAAGCTCATCCTTTCGGGTTACTCGATGGTGCAAGAATCTCTGGACGGGGGGCCCGCGGCTCCGGCCCCGAAGATTGCAGTTCTCTATGTCGACGACGAACCTGCACTCCTCGAACTCACCACCCTCTTCCTCGGCCGGAACGGGGACCTTGCCATCGATACCGCCCTCTCTGCAAAGCTCGCACTGGAGAAACTCAGGCTGCACCCTTACGACGTCATTGTTGCAGATTACCTGATGCCCGAGATGGATGGCATCGAGTTCCTGAAGGGACTGAGAGGGGCGGGGTGCGCCATCCCCTTCATCATCTTCACCGGAAAGGGCAGGGAGGACGTCGCCATCGAGGCCCTCAACTCCGGCGCCGATTTCTACCTCCAGAAGGGGGGCGACCCGAGGTCCCAGTTCGCTGAGCTGGGGAACATGATCCGGCAGGCAGCCCACAAGCGCCGGGCCGAGGAGGCCCTCCGGGAGAATGAGCAGAGGTACCGGAGCGTGGTGGAGGACCAGACCGAGCTCATTTGCCGCTTCCTCCCCGACGGCACCCACATCTTCGTGAACGATGCCTACTGCCGCTACTTCAGCATGGGGCGGGATGAGATCATCGGCAGGCGCTTTACCCCCCGGATACCTGCTGACGACAGGGAACGGGTGAAGGCGCACCTCGCGTCTCTCTCCCGGGACAGACCCGTAGCGACCATCCGCCACAGGATCATCATGCCCTCCGGGGAGGTCAGGTGGCAGAGCTGGAGCGACCGGGCGATCTTTGACGAGAAGGGAGGGATCCGGGAGTTCCAGTCCGTCGGCCGGGATGTCACCGATGTGGTGAAGGCCGAAGATGCCCTCCGGGAGGGTAAACAGCAGCTCCATGCCATCATCGAGGGTTCCCCCATCCCCCAGTTTGTCATCGACCGGGACCACCGTGTTGTCCACTGGAACAGGGCTCTCGAACAGCACACGGGGATCCCTGCCAGCGAGGTTATCGGGACAACCCAGCAATGGAGGGCCTTCTACACCCGCGAGCGGCCATGCCTCGCCGATCTCATCGTGGACGGGAGGGTCGACGAGATCCCCCGCTGGTATGGGGACAAGTTCGCCCCGTCCCGCTATGTCGAGGGAGCATACGAGGTGAAGGACTTCTTCCCGCACCTGGGCGGGCAGGGGAGATGGCTCTTCTTCACCGCCGTTGCGATCCGTGACAGCTCCGGGAGGGTCATCGGCGCCCTCGAGACCCTCGAGGATATCACCGACCGGATGGCCGCCGAGGAGAGCCTCATCGACAGGGCTGCCGAGATCGAGGAAGCCCATGCCCAGCTCGAGGCCATCTTCCAGGCATTCCCCGATGTGTACCTCAGGTTCGATTGCGACGGGACCATCCTGGACCTCAGGACCCGGGACCCATCCTCGGTCTTTCTTGCCTATGATCAGCTCCTCACGCGGAAGGTCAGGGATCTCCTCGCGCCCGTAGAAGGGGCACTCGTGGAAGAGACGATCCGTGATGTCCACCTGGGCGGGAAGATGCAGATCATCGAGTTCACCCAGGAGAGAGAGGGTTCCCGGCGTTTCTTCGAGGGGCGGTTCATCCCTCTCCTCGGTTCCCAGGTCATCGGCATCTTCCGGGACATCACCGACCGGAAGATGGGGGAGACGGCCCTCAGGCAGGCGAACGCGAAGCTCCAGCTCCTCTCGGGCATCACGCGCCATGATATCCTGAACGCCCTCACGGCCCTCACGGCATACCAGCAGCTTGCCATGGAAGCCTCGGCCGATCCCCTCGTGCTCATCTACCTGGAGAAGCAGCACGGGATAACCCGCCAGATACACACCCTCCTCGAGTTCACCCGGTTCTACCAGAAGATCGGGGTCACGGAACCTGCCTGGCAGGATATCCACGAGGTCCTCACCCGTGTCGTCCAGCAGCTCGATACGCAGGGGATCCCGGTGGTTTTTGATCTCCAGGGGATCGAGGTCTATGCCGATCCCCTCCTCGAACGGGCCTTCTCCAACCTCATCGAGAACTCCGTGCGTCACGGGGAGCGGGTGACAGGCATCCGGTTCGGGTCCGACGAGGACCCATCAGGGCTCAGGGTGACCTGCGAGGATGACGGGACAGGGATACCTCCCGAGGACAAGGAGCAGATCTTCAAAAAGGGCTTCGGGAGGCACTCGGGCCTTGGCCTCTTCCTTGTTCGGGAGATCCTCGGCATCACCGGCCTCTCCATCCGCGAGACCGGGGAGCATGGCAGGGGGGCGAGGTTCGAGATCTCCGTCCCCCAGGAGAATTACCGGATCCACGGGGCACAGGAGGGGACCATGCAGAAGACCCCTATGAGGGTGGCGGATCTGCCAGCCCCCCCGACAGAACGGTGACTCATCCTCTCCGGCGCCCCCCGTTCCCGCTTCAGAGAGGGGGGCACCATCCCCCGCGGGACCAGGGAAAATCCGTAAAACAGCTCTCGTTTATTTTCGCCGGATGAGGATCGGATTGTTCATGAAATTGAATTATTCGTTATTCCTGATTTATATTCTTTTCTCTCTGAAAAACGCCCAGAAAAATGTTATCTTATGAAAATTATAAGGTTAATAAAATTTAAAGCATTGAAATAATAATATAGGGGAACAACACAAGAACTTCAGGAGCTCTCGTCCCCCCGAAGTGGTTGTGCGTCCATGGCGGCCCCCCCTGATCCCTCCAGCTTTGGCGAGTATATGAAGAGGGTGTCCCACATCATCGCGCTCCAGGGGATCTTCGGGATCATCCTCCTCTCTACCAGGTATCTCCCGGACGAGTCCATGGCCATCGTGGTCCGGGGGCAGGAGATCCTCACGCTCCTCGATATCAACTCCCTCTCTGTCTTCGCCCTCTTCCTCGTCCTGACCATCGCGGTCTTCCGCCAAGAGTCGGACGGGGCCCTTCCGAAAGGGGATCCCTTCCTCCGCGTCCTCGAGGGATACGGGAGCCCCTCGGGCTCGACCACGCTCTTCCGGGTGGTCCATGCCATCTTCTCGGTGCTCACGATACTCGTCTACCTCACTGCAACCACCCTTGTCCCCTCCCTCCACCAGGAAGCGGGGATCGTGGTCCTGTTCATCATCGTGATCTTCTCCTCGCCGGGCATCTCCTCCGCCACGTCACGCTTCTTCGACCGCACCATGACGGGGCTCCAGAGGACCTTCCCCTGCCTCATCTACCTCGTGGGACTCGGGCTCATCTTCGGAGGGGCTGTGTCGGGCACCCAGAACCTGCTCATCGCCGGCATGGCTGTCATATCCTTCGAGATCCTCTACGTCGTGGTGAAGGAGGACCGCCGGGTGCGGGCCGGGGAATCCTCCCGCGACGGCTGAGAGCGGCACGGAGATGGCCGGTTCACGCCAACCGGCCCGGAAGAAGGGTATTTCCGCTCCCCGTCCCATGAATAAACTCAAGTAGTCCGGGGGAATACGCTACAGAAGAGGAGCATGGAAGAGCACCCGGTGCAGGACATGATGCGGCTCATGGCCTCGAAGGTCATGGCCATCGCAAACGGCATCTCCGGCGAGGAGGTGGAGGGCCTCATCCGGGAGATCCTCGGTGCGAAGCGGGTCTATGTCATGGGGGCCGGGAGATCAGGGCTCGTTGCCAGGGCCTTTGCCATGCGCCTGATGCACCTCGGCCTCACCTCCTATGTTGTGGGCGAGACCGTGACGCCTGCCCTGAACCAGGGGGACCTCGTGGTCGTCTTCTCGGGTTCAGGGGAGACAAAGACCGTCGCCGATATCGCGGAGTCTGCGAAGAATATCGGGGGGAGGCTCTGCCTCATCACCTCCAGGAGGGATTCCCGGATCGGCCGGATCGCTGACTGCTGCGTGGTCATCGAGAGCCGCCGGGATGAGATCGGGGACGAGAGTGCGGAGTTCGAGATCCGGCAGATGATGGGGAAGCACAAGTCCTTTGCCCCCCTGGGCACCCTCTTCGAGACAGCCTCCGTGATACTCGCCGATGCGGTCATCTCGCGGCTCATGGAAATCAAGGAGGTCAACGTCGAGATGCTCAGGGGACGGCATGTGAACATCGAGTGAATTCCAGATGGAGAGGGGATGAAGGGATGAGGTTTTCAGAGAAGGTACAGGGTATCGAGATCTCGGGCATCCGGCGGATATTCGAGGGGGCAGGCCCCGGATCCATCAACCTGGGCCTCGGGCAGCCGGACTTTGATACCCCGAAGCACATCAAGGACGCCGCCATCCGTGCGATTGCGGAGGGGAAGACAGGCTACACGGTGAACGCAGGGATCGAGGAACTCCGCACCGCCATCTGCGAGAAGCTCCGGCGGGAGAACGCCCTCTCCTACCGCCCGGACCAGGTCATCGTCACGGCAGGGGCGAGCGAGGCGCTCCACCTCGTCTGCCAGGCGCTCACGAACCCGGGCGACCGGGTCCTCGTCCCTGACCCCGGGTTCGTCTCCTATGCAGCCCTCGCAACCATCGCCGGGGCACGGGTGGAAGGGGTCCCTCTCACCTCCACGCTCCATATCGATGTCGAGGCAGCAAAGGAGCGGATGGAGGGTGCCCGGCTCCTCTTCCTGAACAGCCCCGGGAACCCGACGGGAGCTGTGGAGAGCCCCGAGTCCATCTGTGCCCTCGTCGAGTCCGCGAACGACCTCGGGGTGACCGTGGTCTCGGACGAGGTGTACGAGCACTTCACCTACGGGCGGCCCCACGTGAGCGCCGCCTGCTACGGGGATGACGTCATCACCGTGAATGCCGCGTCAAAGACCTACGCCATGACCGGGTGGCGGATCGGCTTCCTTGCCGCTGACGAGAGCGTCATCGGCCAGTGCATGAAAGTCCACCAGTACTGCCAGGCCTGCGCCACCTCCATCGCCCAGTACGCGGCCCTCGCGGCCTACACCGGCGAACAGTCCTCGGTCGGTGTGATGCGCCGGGAGTACCAGGCACGCAGGGACCTCCTCTACGAGGGGCTGAACCGGCTCGGCTTCCAGTTCCCCCTGCCGGAGGGCGCCTTCTATACCTTTGTCCCGATGGGGAAGGATCTCATGGAGAAGGTGATCAGGAAGGGCGTCATCATCGTCCCCGGCGACTCCTTCGGCCGGAACGCCAGGGACTATGCACGGCTGACCTATGCCACCTCACGTGAGAACATCACCGAGGCTCTCGCAAGGATATCAGCAGCAGCGGGGGAGTAGCTGGTGAGGGAGATCCTGGAGAAGCTCTCCAATGCCCACGGCGTCTCTGGGAGCGAGGGGAGCGTGTACGGGATCATCCGTGCCGAGCTCAAGGGCTCGGCCGACGAGATCCGGGAGGATCCGATGGGGAACCTCATTGCCGTAAAGAAGGGCGACGGATTCCGGATCATGATCGCCTCCCACATGGACGAGATCGGCCTCATGGTGAACTACATCGACGAGAAGGGGTTCATCCGGTTCGTCACCTTCGGCGGATGGTACGCTCCCACCCTCTATAACCAGCGGGTCATCCTCCACGGTACAAAGGGCCAGGTCGTGGGTGTCGTCGGCGGGAAACCGCCCCACGTCATGGACGAGGAGGAGCGGAAGAAGGGCGTGAAGGCCGAGAACATGTTCATCGACGTTGGCACATCCTCGGCAAAGGAGGTGAACCAGCTCGGGATCGAGATCGGCACCCCTGTTACCATTGACCGGCAGCTGGCAGACCTCGCCGGCCAGCGGGTCACGGGGAAGGCCTTTGACAACCGGGTCGGATGCTCGGTCCTCGTCCAGGTACTGAAGAAACTCAAATCGCCCCACACGGTCTATGGTGTCTTCACCGTCCAGGAGGAGGTAGGGACCAAGGGTGCAAAGACGAGCTCCTTCTCCCTCGACCCCGACTGCGCCATCGCACTTGACTCCACCTTCCCGGGCGATCACCCCGACATCGACAAGAAGGACTCGTGCCTCGAGATGGGGAAGGGGCCGGCCATCACTGTCTCGGATGCAAACGGCAGGGGGCTGATCGCCGACAGGCGGATGGTGAAGTGGCTCAGGAAGGTGGCCGATTCGAAGAAGATCCCCTACCAGCTCAAGGTGGGCCACGGTGGTACAACCGATGCCTCCTCCATCCACCTCTCCAGGGGGGGAATACCCTCAACGGTCATCAGCGTACCCGTCCGCTACATCCACTCGCCTGTCGAAGTTGCGGACCTGCGGGATATGGAGGCCTCTGCGAAGCTCCTCCTCGAGGCCCTGAAGGGAAAGCCGGAGTTGTGAGGATTCAGTATACACCTTTTCGAAATGGAAAATCTTCCCCCCCTGGCCTTTCCAAGAGCCGACCCAGGGCGTGAATTCCGATAAACCTGATGATACAAAGGGCTTTCGCGAGTTACTCAAGTGAATGGAACTGCCAGCACGCTCTGGGATGGCTTCGCTACCGCCGTTCCGGTAACTCCCTTAATTTTTTATTCAAACGCTCTCGGGGGCTTCGCCCCCGCCGCTCGGGCACCCCCTGAATTGCGATAGGCACGTCATATGGTAACATCCTCTCAAGAGATTCCAGATGTCGTGAAAGGAAAGTGGATCAGACTGGTATTCTTTGAAAAATGAGATTTTTTGATTTATTCAGGAATTTGCTACCGTTGCCTTGATGATCTTCACGGGTGTCACCGGCCGGTCATTCGAGTCCGTCTTCAGCTTGCCGATCCGGTCCACCACATCCATCCCCTCCACGATCCGGCCGAAGACCGGGTGCTTGGTGTTGAGGTGGGAGTTGTCCACCAAGTTGATGAAGAACTGGCTCCCTCCCGTGTTCGGGCCGGCGTTGGCCATGGCGATGGTGCCCCGCACGTTCCGGTTGTTCGCCGTGAATTCATCCTTGATGACATAGCCCGGCCCCCCGCGTCCGGTGCCCTGGGGATCGCCACCCTGGATCATGAACCCGTCGATGACCCGGTGGAATATGGTATTGTCGTAGAAACCCTGCTTTGCGAGTTTCTCGAAGTTCCCCGCGGTGACTGGCATATCAGGGCGGAGTTCGAGGGTGATGTTCCCCATGGTAGTCTCGAGCCTGACCATCTTTGCCTGGGACGCTGTGGTCGGTGATGGCACGGAAGAATCCTCCTTTGGTGCTCCGGTGCAGCCTGCGGCGATGACCAGCACCCCGATGAGGAGGAGTACTGCCGGTACTATCCTGGACTGCATGGCAGGGATCTTTGATCTCAAACGGGATTATAGGTTTGGATTCGCCCCCCCTTCAGGTCGGCGAGGCATGCTCCCGTTCATTCTCACCTCTTCTTGCCCATTCCGAGTACGAGAACCCCGAACCCTGCCGCTGCGATGCCGATGATATCCGGGAGCGGGATTTGCGCCACAGGCGTTCCCTGCACCAGGATTTGCGTTGGCGTCGTGGTCTGGAGCGTAACCGGTGCCGGCGTCGGTGTCAATTGAATGGGTGGTACGGTTTCAGCTGCAGTTGTCGCCATCAGGAGGGGGGTCTGCATCGTGGTTGGCAGGGGCAGCGGCATCATCGGGGTAAGGACCGGCTTCGGCGTGGGTGGTACACCAAGGACAAGCTGGACGTCTTCGCCGAGATCCGCCGGGTTCTGGGCCACGATGTGGAACTGCTGTAACGCCGTGTCCCGCGACGTCTGGAACAGGACAACCCCGTGCCCGCTTGCATCCGTTCTCACCTCGGCATAGTAGCTGGTATTCGAAACCACAGACGATGTAGGGGGAACATCCCCCAAAATCGTGCCGCCCCCATTTATCGTGTGAGACCCGATCAGATACGGACCGTCAGGAGGGTCCTGCGCGACATCCACCTGGCCGGCGACGATGATCGGGGGCTGGTCTCCCGGTTCACCGGTCATAGCGTAGGTCCCTTTCGGCCAGATATCGTAAGGGGTCCTCGGGGTTCCTATAACGGTGACCGTGAATGTCCCGCCACGGGTGAGGGAACCGCTCCCCTGGGCGCCTGCCACCATCATCAGGACGGGGAGCAGAATTGCGAGCAGGAGTATCGTTCCTGCAACGGTACATTTTCCTGGCATACAAAGTCCTCAAGATGTTCTGTGGGTACGGCAACAGTACGGCCGGTTCGGGATAAAAAGATGTGCCTGATCTACAGATTTCTGAGACCAACATCGGATAGTCCGGGGAAGAGATTCATCCTCGAAAATCGGAAACGCCCCGGCCGGGATTCGAACCCGGGTCAAAAGCTCCGCAGGCTTCTAGGATGTCCACTACCCCACCGGGACGCGAAGCAGAGAAATTACTCAAAGGGATTGTCGTGTATCCTTAAAACGGTTGCTCATGAATCCACCTGCCCTTTCTGGGTCTCGATGAAACGACCCTGGGAGAGAGCCCCTCTTGATAGATCGCTATCAGCCCCCGCATGAAGTTATAAGATGCTTTCAACAATGAGAACATCCAATAGCAAGCTGGGAGAAGAACATGACCGGCCGACGATTCCTGGCAGATGATCCGGAACGGAAACAGTGGCAGGACCCGGAACAGATCCTCTCCTCCATCGGCCTCAGGGAGGGAATGGTATTCGTCGATCTGGGCTGTGGTGAAGGGTACTTTGCGATTCCTGCCGCCCGAAGAGTGAGAAACTACGGAAAGGTGTATGCTGTTGATATCAACGCTGAGTCCGTTGAAAGGTTACGCACCGAGGCGGAAAACGAGGGGCTGAAGAATCTCTTTTCACGGGTAGGTGAGGCAGAGAAAACCCGTTTCTGTGAAGGATGTGCGGATATTGTGTTTTTCGGGATTGACCTTCACGATTTCAGGGACCCCATCGCGGTCCTGAAGAACGCAAAACGGATGCTCGGGCCGGAAGGACGGCTCGTGGACCTCGACTGGAAGGATCAGCCGATGGAAATAGGTCCCCCGCTTGAAAAACGGTTCTCCATCAGGAAGGCGAGGCAACTGATAGAATCTGTCGGTCTCAGGATACAAGATATTCAGGAAGCCGGACCGTATCACTACCTCATCATTGCCAGCCATTAATGTGCCACCCTCGGGAGAATACACATAGACTTGATTACCGTCCATCCCGAACGGGACTGTTGATATTGCGGAGGAGGTCCCCGGCCTCACGCCTTGGGGCGGAAGGTGCGGGACGGGCATTGTTCCGGCTACTTAAGATGATCTCGGAGGGAGGCCGTATCCGGGAAGGGGAAACCGGGAAAGGGAGGGGATATTTTCTCATATTCCTGATTCCATTCCTCCCTCCATTTTTCGAGCCACGCAAGGACCATCAGCTTTATGGCGGACCGCTGACGGAAGATTCTTCACCAACCCGATACCTTGATGATTCAGAAATGCCATTTTCCCATACACGCCTCTCTCCGGGTGATGTCCTTATGAAGAAAAGCACCGTTCTCCTGTTGATCATCCTGTTCGTCTCCATGATAGCGGGTCCTGCCCTCGCGTTCCAGGCTGATACCCTCACGATCTCTCTCGATCCTGGTGGCAATGCCACGGTGGATTTCACCTACCGCCTCTCGTGGCTCGAGTACTTCGCGGTCTTCCTGAAGATCACGGATCCGGCCTCCGAAATCAGGCAGGCCCTCGAAGACAACCTCCAGAAGCCCGTCGTTGTTCAATCGGCAGCTATGGACTCCACCCGGTTAAGCGTGGAGAGCTTTGCCACGATGAAGAGATCCAACGATACCATCACAATGATTACACCGGGCCTATCCTTCGCGGCAGCCGAAAAAGTTCTTAAATCCTACTGGTTTGCACCCCTGGTCAGCCCTGATTTCTCTCCTGCTATCACGAAAGTCCGGTTCCCCGACGGGTACGAGGCGACCTTCTCCGAGGCGATCAGCATTCCAGCCCTCACCCACACCTATTCTTTATGATCACCGTCATCCTCGGCACGCGCCCGAGATCATCAAGATGTCCCCCGTCATTCGGGAGACCAGGGCGGCGAGACAAGCCGGAAGCTGCGCCCCTCGGGGCATCGTAAGATCACCTTTTTGAGAAAAAGCACATTCCTGGACCTGTCCAGGTGGTTGAAGGAGTACCAAACCGGTAACCCTATACTTCACCGAGACGGGTGCTTGCAGAAATGTGCTCGCGCTCAACGGTGAAAATGGTTGCCGGAGGAGGGCCGGCCTCACGCCTTGGGCCGGAAAGTGCGCGACGGGCACCGCTCCGCGTCCCGGTCAGCGGTGACTATCCCGTTCATCTGGCACTCTCCCTCGTTCCCCGTGAGGGGCCGGAAGAAGAGACAGTCCCTGCAGGCGGCCATATCTCATCAATCCCCTATCGGTTCATTTTTTCTGGGGTACACGGAATTTCACCTTGGCAGTCACCCGGTTCCCCCAGAACTCGATGTAGTAACTTCCCGGATAGCGGACCCAGACCTGCTTGCTGTATGCCACATCATACTGCCCCCCATAACCATCCCGGGCGATGATTTTCTTGGTTTCAAGATCCTTGACGGTAACCTCGAACGACGCGATGGGATCCGGGTAGGTAATGGTGACCGTTCTATCACCCCCCGAAACCGGATCGGTCACAACCCTCGTCTTGGTGATGTTCGGCACGGTGAGGGTATAATCGATGAGGAGCGGCGGATTCTCGAGGGTGTACGTGTATGCGGTACGGTTATAGACAAAGATCAGGGTTTTCTCATCGATGACGGTTAAGTTGCCAGTGATATTGGCAAACGGTGGCGGGGTCCGGTAGGTCGGAATCGGGGATGTAGTTATGGTTCCTGTCGGAATAAGGGTCACCTGCATGATAGGACTCGTGGTTGTTGGTACGACCGGTGTCTGAATGGTGGAACCGCCCGTTCCCCGTGGAGGAGTGGTGGTATTGCCCCACGGATTCTTACTCGTGGTATTCCGCGTGGGAACCCGCTGCCCGCACCCTGCGAAGATGACCATGAGAATGAGAATGATGATTATGATGCTGACCCTGCGCATGGAACTCATCAAAGAATATTTGATAAATCATATATTTATGCCTTTATCTCATGGAATCCTTGCCAGGGACTTGATCGTAGTGATTTTACAACAGAATAACTAATATGATACAGAATCCCACCAATTCTCTGGATGAACCCGATCCATTCCATCATCCTCGCCGGAGGCGTCGGGACCCGCCTCTGGCCCCTCTCGCGGCAGTATTACCCGAAGCAGTTCCTCAAGCTCGATCCATGCTCCCTCTTCCAGATGACCTATGAACGGGCGAGGCTTCTTTCGGGGGATGATGGGATCACCGTCGTCACAAACGCCATCCACCGGTACCTTGTGATGAACCAGCTCGAGGAGATCGGGTGCGCCATACCGGGGGAACGCCTCCTCCTTGAGCCGGCTGGGAAGAACACGCTGCCGGCCATTACCTGGGCGATGGAGAGGTGCCGCAGGGAGGATGAAAACGCCCTTGCTGCGGTCCTTCCGAGCGACCACCTCCTTGAAGACCCGGTCGTGGATGAGATCCGGGCTGCAGCTGGACTGGCCCGGGATCACCTGATCACCTTCGGCGTGCGGCCGACGAGGCCCCACACGGGGTATGGCTACATACGGCCGGGGGAGGACCTCGGGGGTGGTTACCGGGTCTCGGAGTTCCGGGAGAAGCCGGATGAGGCGACCGCAGCCAGGCTGATCAGCGAGGGCTGCCTCTGGAACAGCGGTATCTTCCTCTTCTCCTCGCGCTGCTTCTTCTCCGAGCTTACGGGATACCAGCCCGCGATGGCGGGGGCCTTCGCAGGGGGAGATCCCGATTACGGGAATCTCCCGTCCGTATCCATCGACTACGGGCTCCTTGAGAAGTCGGACAGGGTCGCAGTCGTGCCCCTGCAGGCCGCATGGGAGGACCTCGGGGATTTCGGTGCCCTGTACCAGCACGAGCCCCACGACGAGGCGGGGAATGCAGGTCCGGCCGAGTTCATCGATGCCCAGGGGAATTACGTGCATGCCGGGGGGAAGCACGTGGGGGTTATCGGGGCAGACGACCTGGTAATCGTTGACACCCCCGATGCCCTGCTCGTGTGCGGGCGGGGAGAGACCGGCAGGGTCCGGGAACTGGTGGAGCGGTATGACAGGCGGCATGACCCCATCACCCAGTTCCACCTGCAGGTCCACCGGCCCTGGGGCTCCTACACCATCCTGGAGGAGTCCCGCTTCTCCAAGATCAAACGGGTCAGCGTGAGCCCCGGGAAGTGCATCTCCCTCCAGCTCCACAACCACCGGAGCGAACACTGGATCGTGGTGACCGGCACCGCCGAGATCCAGCTGGGCGGGGAGAGGTTCATCCTCAACGCCAACGAGAGCACCTTCGTCCGGGCGGGTGTCCGCCACCGGCTCGGGAACCCCGGAAAGCTCCCCCTCGAGGTCATCGAGGTCCAGAGCGGGGACTACCTCGGGGAGGACGACATCGTCCGGTTCGACGACGAGTACGGGAGGGATTGATCCCATCCGCCCTTCTCTCGGGCCTCCGCTCCCCAGATGCCCGAAGGTCCCGCATCGCTCTTCTTTCGCTAGGGGACCCCGGTGAAGTCAGGCGGGAGAACCGGCGCCACCTTTGAGGAGGGGAATTTCGGAGTTCTCATCATCGCCCACGGAGAGAAGGAGGGTCCTTCCCCGAAGGTGAATCATGTGCCTTCGGTTCAGCCTTTCCACGGCGCCTCGTCGGTTATCCCCGTCTCCAGGTGACGTTCCTGTTCACCAGATAATTCCAGAAGAATCCAGCCAGGATTCCGGCGAGGTTGGAGAGGAGGTAGTAGATGCCGGCGAACTGGGTGAGGGCGTAAAGGAAGAGCCAGTTTATGGCCGCACCGCCAAGGCAGATGGCGTGAAAATACCCGATGCGCTCCAGGAAGGGCCGTTTCCGGTGGGCGGGGTCGCCTCCGAAGGTCCACCGGTCGTTCCAGAAGAAATTGTTCACGATAGAGGCCTCGATGGCGATGATGCTCGAGAAGAGGTAATAGAGACCCCCGTACCTGGTGAGGATCGCGAGGAGCCCCATGTTGACAACGATTCCCGAGAGGCCCACCACCCCGAAGGAGAGGGCCTTCCTCCACTCCTTCCAGACCGCCCCCTCGCGCCTCGCCAGGGCATGGAAGGAGATATCTGCGAGCTGCCCCAGGTAGTCCCTTACTACGCTCGCGGCGAGCTTGCTCGAACCGGCCCTCCGGTCCCTGAAGACAAAGGGGATCTCCCGCGCATGCTGCCATCTCCCCTTGCAGAGGATCTCAAAGAGGATCTTGTAGCCCCTGGGCCGAAGAGGGGCCCCTTCCACCACCTCCCTCCGGACAGCGAAGAAATTGCCCCCCGAATCGGTGAGATCAGGGAGAAAGATCCGTGCAAGGGCCGTTGCGCCAAGGGAGATAACAAGGCGGCGCAGGGGCCAGTTTTCGACACTCCCGCCCTTCATGTAGCGGCTGCCGATCACCACGTCAGCACCCCCCTTGATCTCCCCGAAGAAGCGTGGGATGAGATCCGGTGGGTGGGAGAAGTCAGCGTCTATCACCTGGATGACCTCTGCACGGGCGAGGGAGATGCCCTCCACCACCGATTGGGAGAGACCGGGATCCGAGGTCCGGACCACCAAACGGAGATTCGGGAGAGTGGCTTCGAGGGCACGCACCACGGGGATGGTACCATCGGTGGATGAATCGTCAACCACCAGGATCTCTCCACGGATTCCGGCTCCGGCCAGAACCTCCTCAACCGCCCGTATGATGGCCTCGATATTCTCCCTCTCGTTGAAGGTGGGGATAATCACCGTGAGATCGAACCCGGAGTTCGCCGTCTCTTCTTGCGCCGTCATCTCGCTCCTGATCTTAAAAGGTAGATGCCCCCGTGATTGATCCGCTCTCCCTGACCGGATGCTGTATGTGCATCGAGCCAGGCTGCGACCTTGCCTTCGGGGTCAATGGAGAGGAGGTCGCCGGTGACCACGAACCAGACGGTGCTACTGCCCCGTTTGTTCAGGACACCCTCCAACTCCGTAACACTGTAGACTCCAAACTCGAGAGTCCCGTCGGTTTCATTCTTATAATAATAGTCCAAGGGCTGGCGCAGATATCCGGGCACCGTGACCACCAGGTCCCCAGGGCCGGTCTTTCCCTCCATGAGGAGGCCGAACCCTCTCCAGTCATCCTTCTGCGGGGTGCTGTAGTAGCCATAAAGGACCGGCAGGTTGATAAAGAAGACAAGGGCAAGCGCCCCGTAGACCAGCTTCCGGCTCGGGAACAGGGTGCAGGCCGGCCGGATGGTGAGGGCGATCCCGGGGAGAAGGACCATAAGGAGATAGATGAGGTACCTCGGGACCATGGGCATCCGGTAGGAGAGGAGGACGCTCACGGCCAGGGAAAAGACAAGGACAAAGGCGAGAACCAGGGCCTTCTTCCGGTCGACGGGGAAGAGGGAGGCGATTCCGATGACGAAGAGGATCGTGAAGGCGCAGGCAAGGATGAGGGAGAATCCCGAGATCTGAACAAACGTCAGGGATAGGGTTTCGAGGCCCTGGACCCCGAAGGATGGCCCTCCACCGGTCCGGGCGGTGAAGATCTGAACGGCAGAGAGGAGGAGGGGAAGTGAGAGGAGGATAAAGGCAATGGTCGAGAGGGCCATGGGAAGGGCTGCGCGGACATCCTTGAGGATCTCCCTCGCCTTCATCCCAAAACCAGAGATGATGAGGGCTGCCACGGGTACAAAGGCATAGAGATGGGTCCAGAGGGAGATCGATGAGAAGATCCCGAAGAGAAGGGCATCCTTCCCTGCACCCGTCCTCTGGGTCCGGAGGGAGAAGAGGAAAGCAACGGAGAGGAAGAAGAGCATCGGTGCGTAAGCCCGGGCCTCCTGAGAGTAGAAAATGGCAAAGGGCGAAAAGGTGAGGAGGGCGGCTGCCAAGATCCCTGCCTTCCGGTCGAGGAGCTCAACGCCGATAAGGTAGAAGACCGGAATGGTGATGATGCCGAAGAGGGCGGGGATGAGGCGGAGGACCGTTTCGCTCTCGCCCAAGGTGAGCATTGCATGCTCCATCCAGAAAAAGAGAGGGGGGGTGAACTCGCCAATCGAGAGAAAGTTCCAGATCTCAGGGATGGAACGTCGTGCGCTGGTGAGGGTCGAGGCCTCGTCCAGCCAGAGGGAGGCGGTCCCGAGCTGGAAGAGGCGAAGTATTGCCCCGAGGACGGTGAGGATAAGGAGGACCTGGAGGTACCGGCTGCTACGGACCGCGTCCACGAGGGAAGCCAATCCTGCGGCTGCCTGGGGGGCCGCTCCCGGACCTTCGAGGTCACAGGATGATTCCCCCAGTGCCGCCCCCTTTGCTCCCTTCTGCTTGATCTCCTTTGCCTTCTTTGCCATGGGATCATTACGTATATCGGGAACGGAGGGTTAAAAGAGGATCGGTCCTCGGAGGTGAAGGAATCACCCCGTATATGATGACAGGCCCCTCCGGGCTGTATCAGGTCGGGGAAGGATTATTCTCCGGTGGGGACCGGATGAACTCCTCGAAAAGCTTCGCCAACCGGGATTCATTGTAGAGGCTCATGAGGAAAGGCTGGGCAAAGAACTCCTCCACGGTATCAAAGAAGAAGCCGGAAGGAACAGGCAGGTTGCTGTCCGGATCAATCACCAGCCTGAAGCTCTGGTACCGTGCGGGCTTCTCCGTGTCATACAGGAGCCTCCATACGGTCGGGAGGGCTGCGAAGGTCTCGGGGTGGCTCACTTTCAGCCAGTTGACGAAGGCCGGGAACCTCTCCCGGTCGCCCTTCGCCTCCTCGTCGATCCGCCACCTGAGATATTCACGGGACATCTCGTTTCGGACGGACATGAAGTTGAAGGCGAGGATTCCCATGGTATAATCGACATGTGCGAGGGTATCCATGAAGAAGAAACGGAGCACCGGGTGGAACTCGGAGGGGTTATGCATCATGAGGGACTTCCGGGAGAGGTGCCGGAGCACCTGCTCATATTCATTCGTTTCCAGCATACAGACTGGAAAGGAGGCGGGCAGACAAAAATCTTTTTACCCTCTCGGTATTCCGAGAGGGCGGGCGGGGCTCAGTGGAAGAAGGGTTCCCGTATCCTCACCGCTTCACGAAAGAGGGCCTCGAGCTCGGCTCCCCTCTTCCCCCGGATGTCGATGAGGTTATCGGACCGGAGGAGGCAGGGCTTGAGTTTCCCGTCGGAGGTGACCCGGAGCCGGTTGCAGAAGGCGCAGAACTCGGTGTTGTGCCGGGGGCGGACAACCTCCACCTCGGCGCCGTCCACGCAGTACTTCTTCCGGTGGTGCATGCGCCGGGTCAGGATGATCCTCGACCGGGATGCAAGTTCCTCCTCGAGCCGGTTGATCTCGGCGTGGGAGGTGCAGGTGTTCCACTCCATGAGCTCGATGAGCTGGAGGATGAGGTTCCGGTTCCCCCGAACATATCTGAGGAAGGTATCCACCTCGTCCTCGTTGATCCCCTTGAGGACCACCATGTTCAGCTTGATCGGGGTGAGGCCCGCCTCGAGGGCGGCGTCGATCCCGGCGAGGACATCCGGGAGCCGGTCATGCCCGGTGATCTCCCGGTAGCAGGCGGGGTCCAGGCTGTCCAAGGAGACGTTGATCCTCGAGAGCCCCGCCTCCTTGATGTCCCGGGCATAACCCTCGAGCAGGATGGCATTGGTTGTCATGGAGGATTCGAGCCCTTCGGGGACCGCCCTCACGATCTCCAGGATATCCTCCCGGACGAGGGGTTCGCCGCCTGTGAACTTCACCGAGCGTATCCCGAGGGTCGCGGCCACCCGGAGGATGTCCCGGATGTCCTCCAGGGGGATCTCTGACTCCGGCGATCTCTCCCCCTCTGCATGGCAGTAGACACACTGGAGGTTGCACCGCTGGGTAACGCTCACCCTCAGGTTTGTGACCGGCCGGCCATAGGTATCGGTCAGCATGTCTCCCGCCCTGCGAAGTTCTTGCCGATGATGTAGCACTCCCTCGATCCCTTCCTCGTCACCTTCGGGCGGTAGACATGCACCGACCTGAACCTCGGCCGGACATCGTCGAGGAGCTGGTTGAAGTCCTCCCCCTGGAAGGATTTCACGACGAAGTTTCCCCCGGGTTTTAACACCATGCAGGCGAGGGCGAGTGCGTCCTCGCCGATCCCGACCGCCCGGGCCTGGTCCAGGCTCCGGTTGCCGGAGAGGTGGGGTGCTGCGTCGGAGACGAGTACCGATGCCTCGGGGACCATCGCCCGGATGCGTTCCTGCACGGCGGGATCGGTGAAATCCCCCGCGATGGTGGAGACCCCCGGGAGGGGAGGGATGGGCTGTAGGTCAACCCCGAGGATCGTCCCGCGGGTGAGGGCTGATAGGACCTGGAGCCAGCTCCCCGGGGCCGCCCCCAGGTCGATGACCGCGTCCCCGCGCCGCACCACGTGGAAGCGATCCTCGATCTCCAGGAGCTTGTAGGCCGCCCTCGAGCGGTAGCCCTCCCTCGCAGCCCGCCGGTGAACGGTATCGCTCGCCCATCCCGAGTTCATGAAAGATGCACCATGGCCGCCCGGCTCCCCCGTCGGGGCCCGGAGCGGCGTGTTCCCTGACGCGCGCGACGCTGACGCACCGCTGACGCGCACTAAAAATATGCTTATATAGTTATTAATAGAGTTTGTTAAGGGGTGAGGAATGCTCAAAGCAAGCATCGATGCAGATATCTTCAGGGAGGCCATCGAGGTCGTCTCGGCTCTCGTCACGGAATGCCGGCTCCACATGGACGCAAACGGGATCAGGACAAGAGCGGTGGATACGGCAAACGTCGCCATGGTCTCCCTTGACCTCGGGAAGGACGGCTTTTCGGCGTTCTCTGCAACAAAGGAAGAGATCGGTCTCGATATCACCAAGATGAAGAATATCCTCGGGATGATGAACAGGGGGGACACCCTGAACCTCCAGCTCGCCGACAGTGCACGGAAGCTCGAGCTCTCCTTCGGGAGCTACCGGTACTCCGTCACCCTCCTCGACGTAAACACCGTGAGGAAAGACCCGAACCCCCCCACCATCGAGCTCCCCGGAAAGGTCGTCATCTCGGGCGAAGCCCTCTCCTCGGCCATCAAGGCCGCGAGCGTGGTATCGGATAAGATCGCCCTCGGCATCGATCCCAAGGGGCAGAACTTCTACATGATGGCAGAGGGGGATACCGACCACATCCGCCTCGAGCTCGGGAAGGACCAGCTCATCTCCATCAACCCCGTGGAGGCCCGGTCGCTCTTCTCCCTCGATTACTTAAAGGACCTGGGGAAGGTCATGGGGAGGGCGAAGGAGGTGCAGGTCTCCCTCGGGGTCGACCACCCGGTGAAGTTCTCCTTCACCTTCGCCGACGGGAAGGGCTCGGTGGATTACCTCCTCGCCCCCCGCATCGAGGCTGATTGATGAGGGTCCAGCTGGACAGACGAGACCTCGCAAAATATCCATTTTTGAAAGAAGCCCAGGAATGGGTCGCCGGCCGGACCGGGACCCTCGGCCAGTTCCTCTCGACCTCGTACGGGAAGATCGCTGCCCGGAACGGCACCCGCAGGGTCATCGGCGCGATCACCGGGGAGGACCCCGCCCTTGCCCTCGGATCCCTGGAACCGGAGCGCGACGTCTTCTCCTATGCCCTCGCCCGGATCCTCGTCTCCTGCACAAAAGACCGGGCGCTCATCGACCGGCTCACCCGGTTCGAGGCAACGAGGGCCTGGGGTTTCCTTCAGGAGGAGGATGCGGCGAAGCGGGCCTATGTGGCAGCGAGCATCGGGATCGACCCGGAGGCACGGGAGCTCCCGGTGATAGAATACGTCGAGCTCGTGCCGCAGCTCCGGGAGGACCGCTGGAGGCTCGTGAACCGGAAGGTCTCGAAGGGCAGGGTGAAGCTGGGCGAGGACGACCTTGAGGACCTCATCAGGGAGCGGATCCGGCATGTCCTCCACCGGCAGCTCCCGCTCCCGGTCCCCGGGCAGGTCTGCGAGACCCTCTCGCCCCTCCTCGCCGATATCTCGGCCTCCTTCCAGGCGACGGTCATGCGCGATTTCGGGGAGGTGGATGAGGGGGCCTTTCCCCCCTGCCTCCAGGCCCTCGTCGGCGCCATCGCCGCCGGGACGAACCTCCCCCATGCCGGCAGGTTCGCCCTCACCGCGTTCCTCCACAACATCGGGATGAACGTTGTCCAGATCGTGGAGATCTTTGCCCGGGCCCCGGACTTCGACCCCGAGAAGACCCGCTACCAGGTGGAGCACATCTGCGGCCGTGGGGGGACGGAGTACACCGCCCCCTCCTGCGCGACCCTGCGGACCACCGGGTTCTGCGTGAAGAAGGACAGCACCTGTGAGAGGGTGAACCACCCCCTCTCGTATTACCGGATCAAGAAGAGGAAAGAGGAAGAACGGGAGAAGGAAAAGGGGAAGGAGAAGGAACCGGTTACGTGATATACTGTTAACAGGGGTATTATGTGATTACCCTGATATTTTTACCTGTGCTTTTTCGAGAATTCCAACTTTTTTTTCAGTCTTTCCACAAATGACACAACGGTTTTCTTTCCAGAAATGACACACCGGTTCTTAAACCGTTTTAAAATAGCTTCCCATTCCTCTTTTGACACCATGAGGGAGAATATGTTTAAGCTTACATAAAAATTACTCCAACTGAATTACTGAAAGGCCATCATGTAATTGGATTATACCCTTTCACCCTCTCCCAACCCTGATATACCCAAATCTCATCTCTCTCCACCTGGCAACCGATCCCCTGGTCCGCTACCCTGCCTGCGGATCGGCCCTTACCTCACCCCGAGAGCATCCGGAGATATGGGTATGCCGGTATTGTTATGCGGTGTGAAAGCCAGAAATTTTCTTGCCATGTAATCGATTAATAAACATTTATAGTTAAGAACCTATTGTTTTATACTTATATCCCCCTTCTAGGAACCTCTCG
>CAZKEV010000012.1:0-20088 GCA_964551875.1 uncultured Methanomicrobiales archaeon
GACCGGGGAACGACGGGAGGAGGGCGGGGTGGATATTCATGATCCGGCCGGGGAAAGCCTTCACCAATGCCGACGGCAGGATCCGCATGTAACCGGCGAGGACAAAGAGATCGGGGTCGCATGCCTCCATCTCCCTTTTCAGGGCCTTCTCGTACGCACCCTTCCCCGGGAACGAGCCAAAGTCCAGGACCGAGACAGGAATCCCGGCGTCCTTGGCCCGCCCGATGGCATACGCATCCGGGTTATCGGTGATGAGCCGTGCGATGACGCCCGGGAAGTAACCGGATCGGGCGGCATCGATGAGGGCCTGAAAATTGGAGCCCCGGCCCGAGGCGAGGACGGCGATCTCTTTCATGGACGAAGCCCCCCTGGACCGCATCTCAGCCCTCCCCGGCCCCGGGTGGGGGGACGCTCACCTTCACCCTGCCGACACGCCGGCCGAGCATCTGGATGACCGTGATGGTGATCTCCGCCCCGTTGATGGATACCGAATCCCCGCGCCGGGGGATGTGGCCGAGCCTCTCGATGACAAGGCCCCCCAGGGTGTCATAGAATGCCTCGATGGGAAGGGAGATCCCGAGCTGGTCGTTCGCATCCTTCACCCTCACCTGGCCGTTGATGAGGTAGACGCCGGGTTCCACGGTCTGGATCTCCGGCTCGTCATGGTCGAACTCGTCCAGGATCTCCCCCACCAGCTCCTCCAGGATATCCTCGACGGTGATGATCCCCGAGAACTCCCCGTACTCGTCCAGGACGAAGCCCATGTGGATCTTTCTCTTCTGGAGGTCCTTGAGGAGGTCGTCGATCTTTGCCGTCTCGGGGGCGAAGTAGGGTTCGTGCATGAGATCCCGTATGGTTACCCCCGCCATCTGCTCAAGGACCACCGGGAAGACCTCCTTCACGTTCAGGAGGCCTATGACGTTCCCTTTCTCCCCAGAAAAGACAGGGAGCCGGGAGAAGCCGGTCTCCTTGAAGATCTCCACGGTATGGGGAAGGGTGTCCCTCTCATCGATCATCATGACATTGACCCGGGGGGTCATCACCTCCCGGGCGGTGGTGTCCCCGAACTCCAGGACATTGAAGAGCATCTCCTGCTCCTCTTTCTCGAGGGTCCCGTCTTCCTGCCCGAGCTCGATCCACCCCTTGATCTCCTCCTCGGTGATGGCAGGCTTTGCAAAGGCCTTGGTGAGCTCCATGGAGCGTGCGAGCCGGTCAAAGACCCAGATGAAGGGGGAGAAGACGGTCGCGAGGAACCGGATGATGGGGGAGACCCCGAGGGCAACCGGCTCGGTGAACCGGACGGCAAGCATCTTCGGCCCGATCTCACCGAAGACGAGGAGGATGAGGACCACCACGCCGGTCGCGATCCCGATGCCGGCATTTCCGAACCGTTCGATGGCCAGGGACGTTGCGATAGAGGCCGCTGCAACGTTCACCAGGGTGTTTGCGATGAGGACCGTGATGATGATGTGGTCCGGCGACCTCTTCAGGTCAGCGAGGGCCTGGGCGCTCCGCCCGCCCTTTGCAAGGAGGGTCTTTACCTTGGCATGGGTGATGGAGAGGAGCGCCACTTCGGAGCCGGAGAAGAAGGCCGAGAGGAGGATGCAGAGAAAGAATATCAGGACCTGGATCTCTGAAGCCATGGGTTTCACGCGGGATCAGGGGAAGGGCATGGGTCTGCCTCCCCTTCCCGTCTACCCATTGAGTGGGAGAGGGATGAAATAAAGGTAGCGAATTACGTGATGTGCGCGTGGATGAAGTCCGCCTCCCGAGAGAGGAGGCCGACCTTCTCCTCCAGGGAGAGGTCATGGTCGAAGTTCCTGTCCTCGATCTCCAGGGTCAGGGATCCCGAGTAGCCGGCCTCCCGGAGGGCCTGGAGCACGGCCCTGGCACGGGGGCTCCCGTCCAGGGGGAGGTGGGTCTTCCCGTCCTCGCTCCTGGAGAGGTGGATGTTTGCGAACCGGTCCCCGCAGAGTTCGATATAGTCCGTGACCTCCTCGAGCGAGAGGGCCATGGCATGGGATACGTCCAGGGTGAAGGAGAGCCAGGGCTCCCGGTCTAAAAGCTCCCGGACCTCCGACGGGCGCGAGAGGAGGGAGTTCACTGCCCGCTCCATGTTCTCTATCGACACCTTCACCCGCCTCCCGGAGGCCCCTGCACGGAGTAAGTCCAGGTAGCGCTCGAACCTCGCATACTCAGGCCCACTCGGGGGCCGCTTCGCTGTCCTGCGCCCCGGATGCACGGTCAACACCTCTGCGCCGATCCGCTCGGCGAGATCGATGGCCTCGGCTGCATAGGCGAGGCTTGCCTGGGCCACCCGGGGGTTCACCGAGCAGGGATTGAGGTCCAGGATGGGGGAATGCACGTTCACGGGGGCGAACTCCGGATGATCCCTGAGGCATGCCTGGAGTTCGCCGACCGGGTGCCCGTTCAGCCAGAAGTGGGGGGTCTCCACCCAAAACTCGATGCTGTCCAGGCCCGCCCTCTCGACGGCATCGAAGCCCTCCTCCAGGGGATACTCGTGGAAGAACATCGTGGAGACGGCGATTCTCACCATACCGGATATTCACCCTTTATCCCACATGTTCATATCCGCAACAACCATAATAGGCATGGATGGATCAGTTCCCCGCTGGCATCCAGCCCGTGCCCGGGCCCGCGGTGCTGGGCGTCGCCGAGATCTCGGGGATCATCTCCGAGGCCCTTGACGACGAACGGTTCCAGGAGATCTGGATCCGCGGGGAGATCACGAGCTACAAGCACCATCACTCGGGCCACCGTTACTTCTCCCTCTCTGAGCAGGTGGCGGGCCGGAACTATGCCATCAAGTGCATCATGTGGCAGAGCAGGGCCCAGTGCCTGGACTTCGAGCCCCGCGACGGGCTGGCAGTCATTGCCCTGGGATCGGTGCAGGTCTACGAGGCCCGGGGGGATCTCGGGTTCTATGTCCAGGAGATGCTCCCTGCAGGGGAGGGGGAGAAGCATCTCCTCGTCGAGCGGTGGAAGAGGGAGCTCGCGGCCGAGGGGCTCTTTGCAGAGGAGAGGAAGAAGCCACTCCCCCCGTTTCCCGCAACCGTGGGAGTTGTCACTGCCCGGACCGGGGCAGTGCTCCAGGATATCTTAAACGTCATCGGGCGGCGTTTCCCGGTCGAGATCATGCTCTCGTCCACGGCGGTCCAGGGGGATCTCGCCCACCTGGAGATCGCACGGGCGATTCGCATCCTGGATGGCCGGGTGGACGTGATCATCGTCGCCAGGGGCGGGGGGTCCTTCGATGACCTCTTCCCGTTCAACCACCCGGACGTGGTGAGGGCGATCGCGTGCTGCCGGACGCCGGTGGTCTCTGCCGTAGGGCACGAGGTGGACCATGTCCTGTGCGACCTCGCCGCCGACCGGCGTGCCCCCACGCCCTCGGCGGCTGCCGAACTGGTCGTCCCCGATAAGTCAGAGCTCGCAAGGGAGCTCTCGGGCGGCCTCGATCGCATGAGGACCTCGCTCGAGAAGAAGGTCCAGGCCGCGGCTCTCCTCCTCGAGGACCTGAGGCTCCGGCTGCAGCCGAGGAGGATCCGGAGGAGGATCAACGAGAACCGGGAGGAGATCGCAGAGCGTGAGGAGAGCCTGAACCGGGCGATCCTCGCAAAGATCGAGCGGGGCAGGAGCGAGCTCGCGAGGCAGAAAGCCCTTCTCGAAGGGCGGAGTCCGCTCTCCATCCTCTCGCGGGGGTACTGCATCGCCGAGAGGGATGGGAAGGTGATCCGGTCTGCACGGAGTCTCAATACCGGTGACCGGATCAGGCTCCGGATGGCAGGAGGCGGCGCGAAGGCGCGTGTCGAGGAGGTTTACCATGACAAGGAAGTTTGAGGTGATGCTTGGGGAACTGAAGGAAGTGGTGAAGAAGATGGAAGACCCCGATACCGGGCTGGACGAGTCCATCGCCCTCTACGAGCGGGGGGCGTCCCTCATCCGCGAGTGTGAACGGAAACTCGCAGAGGCGGAGCTGAAGGTGACCGAGGTCACCGAGGCATGATAGTATTGTTCACAGTGGTATAATGGTATGACCACACAAAAAGAGAGATATTCTGAATTTCTTTCATCGGCTCCTCTCTTACTTTGTATACATACTACGTCTCCAAGAGTGATACACTTAGGTCACTATCATTCAAGGGGTGGGTGGCTCTGCTTGAAATTGCGGAAATTTCACGAGAGACCTGTGCCTTAAAACAGACGATTGGATCAATTTATCATCTTCCGTAGTATTTATGGGCTTCTTCAATCGTCATTATAGCATACACGTGCACCTTCTGTTCCGGTTTCTCAAAAATTTTATAAAATACTGTATACGATCTGCCGACGTGCATACGATAAACTGCATATCCATCTATGATAAGTCGCTCCTTATCCCCACCCTCTCCTGGATAAGGATTTTCTTTCAATCGAACCATGTGTTCTTTTACAATCCTCTGACTTTTATCCGAAAGGGAATGTAAAAATGGGAGCGCATTATCCACTTCAATTTCAATTTCATACATTAGAAATCGAGCTTAACGAATTTGCCTTCCGCCTCAATCCGCTTCATGTCCTTAGCGAGGCGTTGCTTCTTTATTTTATCAATCATATCTTCAAGAAGGGAATTGTAGGTCTGGCCCGGTTCCCTCAATCTAGACATCTCCTCCCATACTTCCGTAGTCACGGGGATCCTTTTGGATGCAATCTTACTTACAGTCATTACAGTATTGTAAGGATTGTAAATATTTAATGTTGTTGTTGGTGTTCATGTCGATGGTAGGTACGGCTCTGCCTTGACGTGATATTACGGCAACCATCTCCACCTCGAGTTCAGCTCCTTCCCGGAGTGCACGGACAAGATCCCTGGGAAGGGTTGCCGCCGTGTGATCGCAGAGGATCGCCACGGTCCTCTCGCAGACGAAGCTGCTCCTTCTCCACACGAGATCGGCCGGGTGTTCAAGGGTCATCCGCGAGGAGCCTCGCCCGCGCACCTTGGCCGCGAACCCTCCCGCGGTGAGCCTCGTAACAAGAACCGCCCTGTCATCGGCAAGCACCCTCCTGAACCCAGGTGAGAGGCTCCTCGCGCCCCTGTCAGCCTGGACGCCGATGATGCAGTCCCCCTGCCGGGTGAGGTGGTCCTCGGCTGTCACCTCGAATGTCGTCGGGTGGGTCGCCCTGACGAGGGGATGGCCCCTGCAGGTTATCCTCTCCTCTGCCTCCATCGCTTTATAAGGGAAGGGTGCTCCATTCATATAAAATGCATATCACCCTCCCCTGCCCCTCCTGCGGCGAGGAATGCGAGCATCTCCTCGTGGACGAATCCCGCAACCCCGTCGTCCGTTGCACCATCTGCGGCCACACCCACCGCGGGGTGCCCCCGAAAGAGGAGGAGATTCCGGTCAGGGTCATCCTGAGCCAGGAGGGGGAGTCCCGGGTCTGCTCGGTATCCCTGGAGCCAGGGGAGTCCGTTGCCCTTGGGGACTTCCTGGCCGCAGAGTGCGGGGACGAGGTCTCCGGGGTCGAGGTGACCTCCATCGAGTCGAAAGGGAAGCGGGTGAAGAAGGCGAGGGCGAAAGATGCCTCGACCCTCTGGACGAGGGCGATCGACCAGGTCGTGGTCAGGGCCTCGGTCCACAAGGGCTGGGTCACGAGCCCCGTCTCGGTCGTCTGCGACGGGGGTGAGGAATTTTCCGTCGGAGAGTCCTGGACCTTCGGCCCCCTCCCCTTCCGCATCACCCATATGAAGCTCCGGAACGGGAAGGTGCTCCGCAAAGACGGGCAGAGGGCTCCTGCCCACTCGGTGAAGAGGATCTACGGGAACCGGTTATAGGTACTCCTTCACCGCCGCCTCGAGAGTACTACTTTCCGGAAATCCAGAGGTTCATGTCCTGTTCCGGTTATAAGTACTCCTTCAAGGCCGCCTCAAGCTCCTCGCGGTGGACGAGCCCCTCGAAGCGTCTCTTCTCTTCCCCGTTCCGGAGGATGATGACAGTCGGGGTGACGCGGAGGTGGTACTGGGCCACGAAACGCGGGTTCTTCACCGCGTCGATCTCCTGGACCTGGATATTCAACGCCTTCTCCACCTGGCGGTTGATGGGGGACTGCTCGACGCACCCCATGCACCCCTCCTGGTCGAAACAGAGGACCGCGACTCCCATGGAAGAAGGATGGGGGAGCGGAGGTAAAAAAGTATGGAGCTCCCTTATTTGAATTCCTTCACCGTGATATCTGCTGACGGGTAGCGGTGCTGGACCTGGATGGAATCCTCGGTCTTGTTGATAACCGTCGCAATTCTCCAGAGTGCATTCTGAGGGGTGCTGTTGTACCCTTCCAGGCCCCTGACGACGGGGGTGTCCGAGATACCGAGGGGAATCAGGTCGCCTACAGCGATGGTGGTGAAGTTCCCGCCCATGGCAGTGAACTCATAGTCCTTCATGGGAATGGTGAGAGGATCGGAGAAGGTAAAATGAATGGTCTTCGTCTCACCGGTTTTCATGCCGAGGGCACCGATATCGAGCTCGTCCAGCTCCTGGCCGAGGATGCCGAACTTGAACTGCTGGCCCGACTGGCTTATATAGTAATTCTCAGCCATCACCCCGGTGATGGGAACATTCCCGACATATCCTGCCTGGAAGGTGAGGGGTGCTGTCAGGAAGACCAGCCCTCCCCCCACGAGAGCGGTCCTGTAGAGGTTCTGGTCCGTGGTAAGGACGGGCTGGCCCACGGCGTCACGGAGCGTGAAATCGATGGTAACGGTGTCGTTGGCCATCACGGTCCTGAAGGACTGGAGCCAGCTCATCCCCATGGCGGAGAGGACCATCATGGCGATAAAGAGCACCCCCACAGCGATGACAAAGACTTTTTTCCACGGAAAAATCTCTTTCTTCTTCTCCTTTTTCATCCCTACTGAGGAGGATTCACGGCGAGATAAACTCTTTCATGGGTCCGGTTGCTGGATTCTGGACGCGGGTTCTTTCACATGACAGGGAATGTTCTGGCACCGCTGATCTCCCGCCTGGCAAGATGTTATCCTGCACCCGCAAGGCTCACAGCGATGATGAGGGCGCCCATCGCGAGGGCGACGTACCCGAGATTCACCCGCTTCACAACCTTCAGTACAGCGTCAAGGGTCAGATAGCCGGACACGAAACTGGTGAGGGCGAGCAGCATGCCATCGGCGAGGGGGAAGGTGAGCAGGCCTCCACCGATATAAAAGACCATCTCGGCGAGGAGAACGGTCGGGATGCCGAGGAGAAAGCTCAGGTGAAAGCTGCTCTCGCTGTCAAACCCTCTCCAGATCAGGCCTGTCGTGCTTGTGCCGGAACGGGAAATTCCAGGAAGGATGCTGAGGCCCTGAAGCAGGCCGGTAAGTACCCCGTCTCTCCAGTTCGCCTCTTCTTTCTCTCGCAGCGTTGCTCTCTTCTGGATGAGGAGAAATATTCCCGTGAGGATGAGGCCGAGACCCATCACCATGAAGATCAGGCTTGCGTCCATGCCGGAGAAATATCTCTTCTCCAGGAAGAGAAGCGGGATGCCGACGATGCCCGTGAAGAGGAGGGCCGTCGCGAGGAAACCCGGCTTACCCCGGCAATGGACCCGTGCATCCATTGGTCTCTCCAGAAATTCTCTCAGCATCTCCCGGATATCGTCGCGGAAGTAGAGGATCGCTGCAAGGAATGTCCCCAGGTGCAGATAGAGGAGGATGGGTACGAGAAGGGACGGGTCCCCGTGAAGGAAGGAGAGGTAGACGAGGGTGTCCTGGGTCTTGGAGCTGATCGGTACCCACTCGGTGACACCCTGCACGAGCCCCAGCAGGAGGATGGAGAACCAGTCCATAGTAGTAATCAGGATGCTGATATTAAGGATATGAGATTTTTATCTCGGTGACCGGGATGGGGAAGTTATATAAGTAATGAATACTAACCCTGGGTTACTCCATGCCCCAGGGCATGGACGTCACCATCGTGGAGTGGAGGAACAGCTATGGCATGGAGACGGAGATATCTCTTGGGTCCAATCTGGAACGAGTTCGATGATTTCATGCAGGAGATGGAGGCCCAGTTCAACGAAATGGTCGAGGAGCTCGCCACCACAAAGGCCCTCCCGGGGAAGGAGATGAGGGCGAGGATGCTCCCCGCGATCCGCGGGGAGTTCCGGGTGGACGTGAAGGAGCACGATGACGAGGTCATCGTGGCTGCCGATCTCCCGGGAGTGGAGAAGGATGACGTCAGCCTCGAGGTCCTGGATTCCCGTACCCTCAGAATCGCGTTCTCGCGGAGGGCTGAGACAGAAGAGAGAGCCGAGGGGTACTTTGTCCGGGAGAGGACGTACGGGTCCATGGACAGGGTGGTGAGGCTCCCCTCGGACGTGACAGAGAACGGTGCAACGGCGACCTTCAAGAACGGGGTCCTGGAGGTCAGGCTGAAGAAGGCTGCCCCCGAGGCCGGGAAGAAGATTCCCATCGAATAACCCCTTTTTGTCACCTTCGGCGACCGAGGGTCATTTCTCACGAAATGCCCCATTTTTCACCGATCAATTCAAGTAACCGGAACGTCCAGATTTGTGTAATGGACAAGAAGAAGGTCAGGGACTACATGACCTACGACGTCGTGACGATCGACGTCCATGCCACGGTGAAGGACGTCATCGAGACCATCCAGACGACCAGGCATGACGGTTTTCCCGTGACCAACAACAGCGAGGTGGTGGGGTACATCACCGCCCGGGACCTCCTCTTCGTCCACCCGGGCACCCCCGTAGAGCGGATCATGTCCACCTACCTCATCGTCGCTGATCCAGACATGTCCATCAACGACGCGGCCCGGGTCATCTTCAGGAGCGGTATCCAGAAGCTTCCGGTGGTGGATGAGACCAATAAGCTCCTGGGGATCATCTCGAACGCGGATGTCATCCGCTCCCAGATCGAGCACGTCTCGCCCGAGAAGGTCTTCAAGTTCATGGACACCCTGCGGAAGCTCTACGGGGTCGAGCCAAAGCTCCACAGGGACCAGGTGGAGATCGCAAGCCTCCTGCCCACCCAGACCAAGATCTACGAGGATGAGCTCGAGGGGAGGATGTACGAGATCAGGAAGGGGCTTGCCGAGCCCCTCATCGTCGTCAGGCGCCCCGGCCGGTTCATCCTCGTCGACGGCCACCACCGGGCCATCGCCGCAAAGAGGCTCGGCATCACCCACCTCGAGGCCTATATCATCGAGATCGACAAGGATATCGAGCTCGGGATGGAGAGGACGGCACGGGCCATGAACCTCTCAAGCCTCGACGATATCAAGGTCATGGACTACGCCCGCCACCCGCTCGTCGCCCTCACCCACCGCCTGGTCCGGCACGGGTGAATCAGGAACCCCCGATGCTCGGGTCGAACTTCGGGTTGAGTACATGCTCCCGGACGATCGTCTTCTCCCCGACGGTTACCTCGGGCCAGATGCGGGTGCCCGAGTGGACCACGACCCCGTCCCTGAGCACGACCCGGGGGCCGATGATGGTATCGTTCTCGATGCTGCAGTCCTCTCCCATCACGGTATCAGTGTCGATGACCGACCCACTGATCGTGCAGTTCCTCCCCACGACAACCCGGTTATAGATAGAGGACGAGAAGATCTTCGTGTGGCTGCGGATGGTGCAGCCCTCCCCGATGGAAGTGTAGGGGCCGATAAGAACGCTCCCCTCGATAGTTGTGCCGGCCCCTATGGAGACCGGGCCGATAATCCTGGAATGGGAGCCCAGGGTCACAGACCCGGAGAACTGGACCGGGCCGGCGATCTGGGCACCCTGGACATGGAGGTCGCCGGAGACTGCCATGTACCGAATCTCCTGGAGCTTCCAGCGCTCGGCCTGCCGGAGGGACCTCGGGCTCCCCACATCCGTCCAGTTGCCCCGTGCGAGCCAGCCCCTGAGCGTGTGGCCCTCTGAGAGGAGCGTTGGGAAGAGGTCCCGGGCAAAGTCATACTTCTTGCCGTGGGGGATATGGTCGAAGATCTCGGGGTCACAGACGTACATCCCCGTGCTCGCCAGGTTCGAGAAGATCTCGCCCGGCCCCGGCTTCTCCTTGAACCGCTTGATATGGTAGTTCACATCGATCTCGGCGATCCCGAACTCGCTCGGGTCGTCGATGGAGATGAGGCCGATGGTGGTGATCCCCTTCCCGTGTGCATGGGAACGGAAGAACTCGAGGAGGTTTACATCGGTGACATGGTCCCCGCCGACAACCAGGAACCGCCCGCCGTCGAGATGCCGCTGGGCGTTCTTCACCGAGCCGGCGGTCCCGAGCTTGGTCTTCTCCCGGACATACCTGATGTTTGCGCCAAAGAGGGAGCCGTCGCCGAGCGCCTTCTCGATGACCTCCCCCAGGTATCCCAGCGTGAGGACCATCTCGGTGAACCCCAGGTTGGAGAGGTGGGAGACCAGGTGGGCAATGGACGGGATGTTCACGATGGGGATGCAGGGCTTCGGCCGCTCGAAGGTGAGGGGCCGGAGCCGGGTCCCCTCGCCCCCGCACATGATGCAGACCTTCATCGAGGAGTATGGGGCGGCGGGGTTATTAAGGGTCACGTGGGGGATTCCGGGGCCTGGGTGCACGTGGGGATCCGGGCACGGCTAAACCATTAAGCCGCAGCCCGGGATACTCCCTAGAGGATGCCCTTCTTCGCCTGCACCCGGTGCGGGAAGTGCTGCATGAACTTCGGCGAGCTGATCCGGGTCGAACGGGAGCTATCCGACATAGAGTTTTACTGCCGGTTCCTCATCACGAACGAGGTCTTCCGGGCACGGGTCATGCCCGAGTGGAGGGAGCTCTTCTCCGATACAGGCGAGGTGGATGCCCACCCGGCCTGGTGCCGCTTCCTCAGGCGATCCCAGGAGGGACCGGGCTTCGTCTGCACCGTCCATGACTCAAACGCCTCCATCTGCCGCGAGTTCCGGTGCTGTCTCATGCGGATGTATGACCAGGGCGGGAGACAGGTCGGGAAGGTGGGCGGGAACAGGAGCCTCATCTCCGAAGACAACGAGCTCGTGCAGTTTTTTCGCGAGCATGTCGCGGTTATCGAGAGTTCTTCCCCGAAGGACTGGCTCGTACGAGCAGGGAAGATCCTCTCAGCAGGCGGGTACCGGGTGGTCATCTATGACGAAGCGTAAACGCACCCTCGCGGTCACGAAGGGAAAGGTGGAGTGCCTCCCCAAAGAGCCGGTCACTATGGACAGGTGCCGGTTCTGCGTACATTCCACCTCCTTTCGCATCAAGGGGGTGTGGATCACCTCTCCTGCACGAGCCTATTGCTTGCGGAGTAAAGCTGAGAAAGACGTGGATCTCTCGACGGTGGAAGAGGTGGAGTGCGACGACCTCGATGGCGAGGGTTACCGCTCCATCATGAATATCATCAGCTAGCAGGATCTTCCGTAAAGAAGGTGAGGATCCTTTTCATATCCAGGTGGGTCTCGAAGAGGTCCGCGAGCCGATCATAGGGATCGGGCGAGTTCTGGGAGCCTTTTACGACCATTTCCTTTGATTCTCCCGTACCCTCCCCCCGAACAGGGAGGGAGTTTGTGTCGGAGGCGAGGGTCTTTTTGAACTCGAGGCCCTTCGTCCTGTAGAGATAGGAGAGGAGGGCGTTCACCGCACCCTTGTTCTGGAAGAGGCCGTGGAGATATGTCCCGAAGACGAGTCCGTCAGGCGAGACGGCTCCGTCCCCTGAAAAAGCCTCCCCGTCCACCCCCCGCTCGGTCTCGCCCATGTGGATCTCGTATCCCGTCACCTCGCCCATAGCAGAGAGGATGGGGCCCACCGGGTTCGCCCGCACCCGTACCTGCCTCGTTGTCTTCTCATACCGTACAAAACGGGTGATCGCCGAGAGGAGCCCGAGCCCCAGGTAGACCCCGTGCCCGCCCTCGATCCCCTGGTCATGGATCTCCTTCCCGATCATCTGGAACCCCCCGCAGATCCCGATGACGGGTATCCCCCGCTCCCTCGCCTTCCGGATCTCTCCAGCGGCCCCCGACTCCTGGAGGACGGCGAGATCCTCCACCGTGTTCTTGGTGCCCGGGATGATGATGCAGTCATAGGCAGTGAGGCTGCGGCCGGGATCGACATAATCCACGGGCACCATGCGCTCCAGGGGCTCGAAATCGGTGAAATTGGAGATGTGGGGGAGGCGGATGACCGCGATCCGTACCGGCCCCTCCGCGGGACGTTTGTCAGCGAGGGACAGAGAGTCCTCGCTCGGGAGCGGTATCTCGGCGTAGGGGATGACGCCGAGGACAGGGATCCCCGTGATCTCCTCGAGGATCCGGACTCCGGAGGAGAAGAGGGCGGGATCCCCGCGGAATTTGTTCACGATGATCCCCTTCACAAGGGGGCGGATATCTTCAGGGAGGAGCTGGACCGTGCCATACACCTGGGCGAAGATCCCGCCCCGCTCGATATCCCCGATGAGGAGTATGGGGAGCTTCAGCGACCGGGCGAGAAGGATATTCGCGATGTCACGGTCATAGAGGTTCATCTCCGCGGCACCCCCTGCTCCCTCGATGACAACCTGGCCGAACTTCTCCTTCAGCCTCCGGTACGCCGAGAGGACCTCCCCGAGAAGAAATTCGGTCTCCCGGTAGTATTCCCGTATGGGGAGGTCCCGGTACGGTTTGCCCAGGAGGACCACCTGGGAAACGCCCTCCCCCTTGGGCTTGAGCAGGACGGGGTTCATCCCGGCCTCGGGCTCGACCCCGGCGGCAAAGGCCTGGACCGCCTGGGCAATCCCGATCTCTCTCCCGTCCCTGGTCACGAAGGAGTTTAAGCTCATGTTCTGGGACTTGAAAGGGGCCACCCGGATGCCGCGGCGGTAAAGCACCCGGCAGAGGGCCGTCACCGCAATGCTCTTCCCTGCATGGGACGCGGTCCCGAGAACCATGAGCGACATGCATCCATAGGTGGGCATGGGTTTTTATTAAAAGAGATGGGTACACCTCACCGTATGGCACTCACCGAGGCGGCAGAACTCCTCCTGAAGGCCCGGTACCTCAATGCCGGCGAGACCCCCGCCATGCTCTTCCCGAGGGTGGCTGATGCGGTGGATACCGTAAAGGCGGGTGAGTTCCGGCGCATCATGGAGGAACTCCTCTTCCTCCCCAACTCCCCGACTCTCATGAACGCAGGAACGACCATCGGCCAGCTCTCGGCCTGCTTCGTCCTCCCCGTCCAGGACTCCATCGAGAGCATCTTCAGGACCTTGGGCCACATGGCCCTCATCCACAAGAGCGGCGGCGGGACCGGGTTCTCCTTCTCCCGGATCCGCCCGAAGGGGGACATGGTGAACATGACCGCGGGCGTCGCGAGCGGCCCGGTCTCCTTCATGGAGGTCTTTGACAAGGCGACCGAGGCGGTGAAGCAGGGGGGCAGACGAAGGGGGGCAAACATGGGGGTGCTCTCCTGCCGCCACCCCGATATCAGGGAGTTTGTGAGCTCCAAGAAAGCCGGAGGGCTGCGCAACTTCAACATCTCGGTGGGGTTCGATACCGGCTTCTTCGGTGCCCTGAAAACCGGAAAAGATGTTCCCCTCGTGAACCCTCGGGACGGGAGCGTCTGGAACGAGATCCCGGCAAAAGACCTCTGGAGAGAGATCGCTCTACAGGCCTGGGCGACAGGAGATCCCGGGGTCCTCTTCATGGACGAGATCAACAGGCTGAGCACCCTTCCGGGCATGGGCCCCATCGAGGCCACGAACCCGTGTGGTGAACAGCCCCTCCTCCCGTACGAGAGCTGCAACCTCGGGTCCCTCAACCTCTCGCGGTGCGTGAAGAGGAGGGAACTGGACGATGCGATGCTCACCGATCTTGTGCGGACTGGTGTCGACTTCCTGGATGCCATCATCGATGTGAACCGGTTCCCCATCCCCGAGATCCAGGCGATGAACCTTGCAACGAGAAAGATCGGCCTCGGGATCATGGGGTTTGCCGATGCCCTCATCAAGCTCGGTATCCCCTACGAGTCCGGCGAGGCCCTCCGCATGGCCGAACGGGTCATGTCCCTCATTCAGGAGGTGGGGCACGAGCGTTCCCGTGAGCTCGGGGCAGAGAAGGGATCCTTCCCTGCCATCGGGAAGAGCACGTATTCGGGCGAGATGCGAAACTCCACGGTGACCACCATCGCTCCCACGGGATCCCTCCACATCCTTGCAGACACCTCCTCGGGGATAGAACCCCTGTTTGCCCTCGCCTTCCAGAGGCAGATGGCGGGGAGGACCGTGCATATGGTGAACGAACTCTTTGTCCAGGCGGTCTCCTCCCTTCCGAGGGCGACCGATCTCATCCACCGTGCCCTGGCCGAGGGATCTGCGAGGAACCTGCCCATCCCAGACGATATGAAGGATCTCTTCAGGACCGCCCCCGAGATCTCGCCCGAACACCATGTCCGGATGCAGGCAGCCTTTCAGAAACACGTGGACAACGCCGTCTCAAAGACCGTGAACCTTCCCGAGAATGCCTCTCCGGATGACATCGCCCGGATCTACGAGCTTGCACGGTTGCTCGGGTGCAAGGGGATCACGGTGTACCGTTACAACAGCAAGCCCGACCAGGTACTCTCCCGGGGGTGCGAGGTCTGCAGGGTGGACTGATTTTCATGCCAAGAAATAAATAAGGAGAATTTTAACTTAGATGGTAATGAATGGTGGGATTTGTCCGACCTGCGGGCTTCCAAAGGAATTATGTATCTGTGAGGAGGTAGCAAAGGAGCAGCAAAGGATCAGCGTGAAGATCAACCGGAGACGCTACGGGAAGGAGGTCACGGTCATCGACGGGATCGACCCCTGCGACATCGACCTCGGGGACCTCACCAAGTTCCTCAAGGGGAAGCTCGCCTGCGGGGGGACCGTGAAGGGCTCGTCCATCGAGCTCCAGGGAAACCACCTCGAGCGGGTGAAGGACCTCCTCGCCCAGAAAGGGTACAAACTGGACAATATCAGCTGAATTTCCTTTTTAAAGATTTCTTTTTCCAGTCATTTTCGTTCCCGAGTACCACCACTAGACTATCGCAATTCTTTCGGATAGGACCAATTCCAGAGAATAAGGTCTTGACGTAGTCACAAAGAACCGCTCTCCAGATGACCCGATACACGACGGGGGATGCCCGCGGCGGGGGCGGAAGTACCCCAAGAGCCCGACAATAAAATGATCTGTATACCTTGAGGTGCGATTCTTCCCGAGAAGTCCTTATCGTCGGACGCTCCTGGGGGCTTCGCTTCGCTCGCCCCCGCCGCTCTGGCGTCCCTCATCGTGGGGATAGGGCCGTTTCGAGAATGCCCCTGTTTCCTCTCATGCTAAAAACCATACCGCACGAGCTCCCATGCACGACGGGGGATGCCCGCGGCGGGGGCGGAAGTACCCCAAGAGCCCAGTAAAACGACGAATTCCAGGATATACTTCCTGCCTCGTCTCAATCTGAATAGATCCGTGGTAGACACTCCTTGAAGCTTCTCTTTCGCCTGTCCCGCCGATGAGGTTGTCACCATGACATTGCGAACCCCTTCATCCGTCGATTTCATGGACACAGGGGTGAGATGAGCCTTTGTCTTCGATTGAGCGGACTGAAAGATGTTCCTGCTCAAGAACTGGTAAAAAGAGAGAGGATCCCGGATCCCTTCGTTAAATAAAGAACCTGAAGGTCACCCAGGCGATGATGAGCATGATGGCCGAGTACTTCAGCCCGGAGATGGCATCCCCTTCACCCATCTGCCCTGCGACGAGGCCCGAGAAGAACCCCTGGATCATGGCCGCGTGGGAGAAGAGCCTCTTGTAGAAGTCGATGTTCACCTTCCCCATGAATCCCCTGGCCCCCGTCGAGGCAACCTTGGTTCCCGCCTCGGCCATGGTGGTGAGGAAGGTGGACTCCAGGATCGCGATGACAAAGAGGAAGACGAAGAAGGAGACGAGCACGATGACCATGTAGATGAGCATGTTGTTCTTCCGCTCGTTTTTCAGGTTGAAGAACTCGTACGTGTCGTTCGCCGCGGCCCGGAGGACCTCGCTCACGTCTCCTCCGGCCCGGGAGGCCTTGGCAACGAGGTCCACGGAACGGGCAGCAAGGGGGGTCCCGACCCTCTGGCCGAACCTGACCAGGGCCTCGACGAAGGGGACCGACCAGGACATCTCGGCGTTGAGCCTGCGGATGTACATGGTGAGTTCCCCGTACTCCCCCTGGGCCACGTTGTGGATGGCGTTCGGGAGGGTCATGCCGCTGTCGTTCATGCCTGCCACATCCCGGAAGAAGTTCGGGAGGGACCCCTCGAGGCTGTACACTCTCTTGGTCTCAACGTACTGGAAAATGGCAAGCGGGACGACGGCGATGAGGGTAGCCCAGACGATAACATCATCGATCATTGTATCTTCGAAGAGGGAAAGGATCCCGTAGTTCGAGACAACGAAGATGAGTCCGGTGAGAAAGACAAGGACGGCGAGGGGCACGGTAATATAAAGGACATTTGTGGGGTGCTCCCTGATGAACTCGAGGGGATGCTTCAGGAACCTCCCGAATCCCTCCCGGATCTTCTTCTGGTACGCGATCTTCCCGGTGATCTCCTGCTGGGATCGCTCGTATTCGTCGAGGACATATCCGGGGACGTTAACCGGCTGGAACGACGACCGGTTCAGGAAGTTGTTGAGGATCTCCTGGAAGCCCATATCAAACCTCCGGCGTCATGGAGCTGATGAGGATCACGAACATGATGCTCCCGAAGGGAACGATGAGGTAGATGACCACGTAGAGGAACATGGGGCTCACCTCGCCGCTGATGATGGACATGATGGACTGGAGGATGATGAGGAAGAGGGTCCCTGCCACAAGCGCAGTCACGTACGACTCGGCGATGAGCCCCAGGGTCTCGAGGAAGATCTTCTGCTGCTGCCGGTTCTCGACGGTGTACTGCCCCGCCTTGTTGCGGTAGTAATCAGTGAGGTTCGTGCCTGCCGAGATGGCCGCCACCGCCCCCTGGAGGAACTCCTTCATCCGGTCGCTCGGGGTATGGCCGGAGACGATGCGGATGGCATCGGTGAGGTCCTTCCCGAAGATCTCGATCTCCCGCACGATGTACTTCGCCTCCACCGCGCTCTCCCCGTAGATAGGGCTCTCGCCGAGGAGCTTGAAGACCTCGGCGGGCGTGATCCCTGCGGTGGACATGGCGGTGATGTAGTTGATGGCATAGGGGAGGGTGGCATCGATGTTCCTCCGCCGTTCACCGGCATGGATGTTCGGGTAGACGAGGAAGATGACGTACGTGACCCCCCCGAAAATGAGGAGGGAGAGGACGACCGCAGCGATGGTCCCGAAGATGAGACGGTACTGGGAGAGCTCGATGAGGGCATCGGGGAGCGTCCCCTTGTAGGTGATCATCTCGGGGATTCTCATCAGGTAGGAAAAGAACCCGAGGAGGACGGCCGTGGTGATCCCGACGATAAAGGCGGTGACGTATGCCGAGGCAAGGTACGCCTCGAAGGGGACTTTGATCCGTGCCCTCATCAGGTTGTTCCTGAGCTGCAGGTAGTCCCCCCTCTTCTTCTTCATCCGGTCCCCGAGGATCTTGAAGCAGAGCCGCTGGTAACTGTTCATGCAGCCTTCGCCTCGCTGTAGAGGTCGGCCCGCACCACCTCAATGACCGCTTCGGGATCCCTGAAGTACGAGATGAGCATCTTTGCGACGTCCTTGTAGTGGCGGATCATCTTCAGGCGCATCCACTCGAGGAGCTCCTGCCTCCTCTTCAGCTCCTCCTTCATCCTCGCCTCGCTCCAGCCCTTCTCCTCCATGATCTCCTCGAGGATATAGGACTTCCCTGAGTAGCGGATCTCGTCCGTCGTCGGGTGCCAGCGGAAGACCTCGTTCGTGATCAGTTCGTTCGTCCTCGGGTCGATGTCCAGGATCTCGATGATCTGCTTGGACCGCCGTATCCTCTGGCCCCCGATACGGGCCTGGGCCTGGACGCAGACCAGGTTCAGGGCCGAGAGCATGTTCCTCGGGACCGAGAGGGGCGGGTTCTCGATACGGTGGACGACTGATGCCACCGAGTCAGCGTGCATGGTCGCATAGGTGACGTGGCCGGTGGACATGGCCTGGAAGAGAGTGAGGGCCTCCTTGCCACGGATCTCACCCACGATAAGGTACTCGGGCCGCTGACGGAGGGCAGCCCTGAGGAGTTCGTACATGTCGATCTCCCCTTTACCGTTCGTGTCGAATGAGTCCCGGGTAATGCTCGGGATCCAGTTGGGATGGGGCAGCTTCAGCTCCCGGGTATCCTCCAGGGATACGATCTTCGCCATCGGCGGGATAAAGAGGGAGATAGCATTCAGGGACGTAGTCTTCCCTGATGCGGTCCCGCCCGCGAAGATCGCGGATTTCCCGCTCTCCACTGCGAGCCAGAGGAAGGCAACCGCGAGGGGCGAGAAGGTGGACCACTCGATGAGGTCTGTCGGGGTGATGGGCTCTTCACGGAACTTCCGGATGGTGAAGGTGGAGCCATGGGCGGTGACCTCGCTCCCCAGGGTCATCTGGATACGGGACCCGTCGGGCATGGTAGCATCCAGGATGGGCTCTGCGATGGAGATGTGCTTCCCTGCCCTCTGGGCCATCTTCGTCACAAAGGAGTCAAGGTCCTCTGCCGTTTTGTAGGAGAGGTTCGTCTTGGTGTTCTCGTAGCTCGTGTGGTACACGAAGATGGGGATGTTCAGGCCATCGCAGGAGATATCCTCGATATATTTGTCATGCATGATCGGGTCCACGATGCCGTTCCCGAGGAACTCCTTCTCGATGTTGTAGAGGATCTTCTCCCTCGCGATCGGGGTGAGGGAGATCCCGTAGTCAGAGAGCACGGTGTCGACCGCCCCACGGATGGCCTTATGGGCTGCATCCTTGGTGAGATCCTTGGTATTCACCTCGAGGGTCTCGAAGAGCCGCTGCTTCAGCTCCCCGACGAGTTCTTTCTCGGCCGGGTTGAGGACAGGCTCAAGTACCTGGTAGGTATACTCATGGGTCGAGTTGTCATGGAGGACACGGATGAAGGCGTAAGGCTCGTTCACCGGGTAGACCTCCACCTCCTCGATATTCGGCACGGGCCGGAAGGCGAGATCCACGAGGGGACCGTGGAGGCGCGGGTTGTACTCCTCGACCTCCTTCCGGATCACCTTCATGATATTGAGCCTGCCGAAGAGCCCGCGCTGCTTCGTCCCTTCCCCGGCCTCCTTCCCGATCACGATATCCTTGATGACACCGGAGGGCAGCTGGGATTGCCAGCTCTCGACGATCCCGGTCGGCAGGACGTTCCCGCCCTTCACGTCGAAGACAGCCGTCCTCTCGTGGAGCTTGACCTCGTCGATCGCAAAGGTGGCCCCCTTGGGGAGGATGAGGTTGGAGATATCCTTGATCTCGTCGACCGAGACGATCGCCTCCTCGGGCCCTTCCCGCTCCCCGTCGGACCAGCGGGTCTTCTTTGCATGGACGGCCTCCCGCTCCTCGTCCCCTGCCGCCCCTACCTGGGTCTCCTCCTCGATGATCTGCTTCAGGGAGGCATCCACATCCTCGGTGGGGACCCCCATCGGCGATCCCTTGTGGACCTTGAAGATGGTATCGATGACCGAGGTGACGTCCTTCTCGGATCCGTTCTTTCCCGGCCCGGGCTGGGCGCTCTCTGCGGCTTTTACCTTCGGCTCCTCCTTTGCAGGAGCAGCTGCCTCCCACTTGCTCTTCCCTGCAACCCTCTGGTCAGGAGGAGTGAGTCCTTCGAGGTTCTTGAGGAGGGACTGGGTATCGGCCCCCTGCGCAGCCTGGGGGGCAGGCTGGGGGGGTGCAGCCTCCCTCGAGGCGGCTGTGACCTTCGGACCGGTTGCCTTCGGTTCTGCGGGGGTTAATCCCCCAAGGCGCTTCAGGATCGATTCGGCATCCACTCCCTGGGCAGGCTGAACAGGCTGGGGGGGTGCAGCCTCCCTCGGAGCAGCGGTCGCCTTCCGACCGGTTGCCTTCGGTTCTGCGGGGGTTAATCCCTCAAGGCGCTTCAGGATCGATTCGGCATCCACTCCCTGGGCAGGCTGAACAGGCTG
>CAZKEV010000012.1:20188-47178 GCA_964551875.1 uncultured Methanomicrobiales archaeon
GGGGGGTGCAGCCTCCCTCGGGGCGGCTGTGACCTTCGAATCCTTGCGGAGTTCCTTCTTCCAGGCAGCGATATCATTGAGATCGGTCTTGGTCTCGCCTCCCACGTTGGTGAGATCGAGCTTCTGGAGGCGATCCAGGATAGAGGAATATTCGGCTTCATTGCCCTCGGGCTCTGCCTCAGGGGCTGGTCTCTTCTCCTTCCTGTCACCCGACGCATCCAGCTTCTCGGCCTTTATCTCGCGGCTGACGGTGGTTTTTCCGGCTGACTCGGGGAGCAGATCCCTCTTCACTTCCTCGATGCCCCTGATGAGGGCAACGAAATCATCCTCCTTCCTGGGAGCCTTGGGCCGTGGAGGGGCCGGTTCAGCCTCGGGCCGGGAAGGGGCTTGTTCGCCTCGGGGCTGGGCAGCCGGCTGGGCCCTGGCCTCCTCTTGGAGGCTTGCGAGATCCAGCTTCTCCAGCCGGGCCATGACCGAATCCCCCTCGGCTGACAGGCCCTCGATCTTCTTTGCGCCCTCCTTCTCGAGGGATTCCAGGTTCTTGAGGAAATCCTTCAGTTCATCGGCCTGCGCCCTGCCCGGAGAGATCTGGGGGGAGAGCTGCGGTTCCGCCGCCCTCCCAACCCCGCTCTCTTCGCCCGGCCCCCCCGGCCGGAGTTCCTTGTTATCGATGCCGAGGAGCCCGAGGCGTTTCATCAAGGCATCGAGCTCCTGTTTCTTCTCGGGTTCTTGTGACGTCATCATTACCCCCCAATCTCGATGACCGATTCAGCGTACCGGTCATTGAAGTCGACCATGAAGGTGTAGATCTCCTGGGCACGGTCCACTGCCATGCAGTCATACGTCCCGTTCAGGAGCTTGAAACAGACCTTCCCATCCGTGGTTGTGATATCGCTCGCAATGATCTGCCGGCCCTTCTTGATGGATACCCTGATGCCCTGCTGGGGAATCCCCTCCTTTGCGAGAGTGAGGCAGAGGATACCGGGGCTCCGGTGTATGCCCCCGAAGGAGGGCAGGTCATCATCAAGGCGTTTCTTCACGTGGCTCTTATCGAAGATCCTGCACCTTGATGTAAGGGCGTTGACAATGGACTGGCTCACATCGAAGAGCTCAAAGGTCTCCTGGCCGGTGAGGAGGATCGCAGCCTTGTCCCCGAACAGGGTCCCCTTGCTGTCGTTGAAGATGACCCCTTCCGGGTTTCCGGCCTCAAAGACGATGTAAAATTTCCGGTCATTCTCATCATGGACCCCGATGCCATTCGTGGCATGGGAGCCCGTGTACGCCATGAGCTCAGGATAGCTGTAGCTCGCAACATAAGCTGAAGTGGAGAGCACTTCATCGATGATCTGGATTATTTCCCCCGTACCAACATCCACTCCCGGTTCATTGTGCCTTGCCGTGAAAGGATCTGAAAGACGACTTCAGGTCCCGTGGTCGGTATAAGTATATTTCATCTTTAAGATATTATTAAATGTTATGTTTTTAACAATCTGGAATTACAAGATAAATATGGAAAAAAACATTGTTTAATCTCTTTGGGAGGGTGTTTCTCCCCGGTCAGCGGGTAGCGCCGCCGAAGAGCGTCCGTGCCAGCCGGTCCACGAACCCTTCCTGGACCTTGACCGGCTCTTCCTTGTATTCAGAGCCCGCGAGGTCCGCTGCGATCCTCCGGAATGCCCGGGAAGCCCCGGATGTCGGGTACTTGATGACCACCGGTGTCTTGTAGGCAGCTGCCCTCCGGACATTCGCATCCTCAGGGATCATATCGATGACCCGCACACCCAGGACATCCTCGACACTGTGCCTCCTGAGCTCGGTGTTCTCCATCCCTGCCCGGTTCAGGATCGCCCCGTAGACCTTGCCCCCGACCATCTCGGTGAGGATCTTGGTCTTCAAGGCATCGGCCATGGAGGAGAGCTCCGGGTTCACGACGAGGATCACCTCATCGGCTATGGCGAGGGCCACCACCCCGTCCTTGCTGATCCCTGCAGGGGCATCGATGAGGAGAAAGTCGCTCCGGCCGATGAGGTCCCTCATGACGTCCTTCATCTTCTCGGGATCCGCGTTCTGGAACCCCTGGAGGGAGATCCCGCTCGGCACTACCTTGAGGCCGTTCGGGCCCTCGTAGATGGCATCATCCACGCTCGCTTTCCCGGCAAGAACCTCGTGGAGGGTCACCGGGACGCTCTCGAGACCAAGGACAAGCCCGAGGTTGGCCATACCGATATCGGCATCCAGGATGAAGGTCTCTTTCCCGAGCTGGGCGAGGGATGTACCCAGGTTCACGGTGACCGTTGTTTTTCCTGTTCCACCTTTACCAGAAGCAATCGTGTACGCTCTGAACATTAGAACACCCTCTCATGACGAGATCCCTATAAATCTCATGGTTAATTTTTCTCTATTCAAATACTTATCCGTTGCTGTCATCGCAATCACCCTGTACCACTCTTTTCTCCCCCTTCACCCTCTTTTCCTTTGTCTGATTTGGGACGGTTCACCGCAAGGTGCCCCAGGTTCAGCTCCGAGAGGAGGTCTGCTGCGTCGGTCTTGAAGCTGTCCCTCATGGACTTGAGGTGATCGAGACCCTTCCTGTCCAGCCGCTCGGCCTGTCCGGGGGCGGCCTTAACCCCAGGCACCTTCTCCTTCCTTGCAGCCGGCGCGGGATGGACCTTCTCCTCCACCCTCCGGGTCTGGACCGCTATCACCTTCACCGGTCTTCCCGGCCCCCCGCCAATGTTCACCGGACGGATGACAGTCGTGCTTGCACGCACATCGGTTCCCTGGGCGGATCCGGGCTGACGCGGGGGGTCAACGAGGAAGGGTTCATTCATCTTCCTCATAGCTGCCAGCTGGTCTTTGCTTGAGGGGGCGATAACGACATCAATCACAGGGTCGCCGATGGAGCGGATGCTCATGAGGGCGTCCTTTCCCCGGATCCCGCGGTATTCTGCGAGGATGTACTTCCCTTCCTCGAGGACCAGGAGCGCACTGGCACCGGCAATAGGCATGGCACAGTAGCCGGTGAACCGCCTCTTCTCGAGCTCGGAGAGGAGCGTCCTCAAGGGGATCCCCTTCATGACCTCCTGCCGTTCCGAGGGCGGGATCTGCATCAATCAGTCTCCACCTGCATGCTCTTGATGGCAACCCGGATGAGGCCCAGGTTGGCATCAGACTCGGTGAAGATACAGACGTTCAGATCCCCGTGGGGGGCGATGACGAGCTTCCCCTTTCCGGTCTCGAGGATGATCTGGTTGAGCGGGCCGATATCGATCTCCCGTGCGATCTTCTTCCCTGCCCGGAAGAGATCCTCGGCGTTTGCTGCAACCTGCTCGAAGTCCGCCCGGCCGGCCGACTGGACCGCAAATCCCTCGAAGAAGGTGGAGACGGCGATCACCCCCGGCTGCTTCAGGATCTTCTGGATCATCCTCTCGTCGAGGAGGGGGGGCTCCCTCAAGGGCTTCTCGGGTTTCTTCGGGACCCGGGTGATCTCGACCTTCTTCCTCTGGGGCCTCGGGGCCCTGATCCCGACCTCCTCGGGCGGGGCGGCGGGTTCCCCCTTCTCCTCGGGGACCGCGGGCTCGACCGTGATCTCGGAGATCAGTTCCCTGGGGGGCTCCTCGACAGGCGGTTTCACCAGGCCGGAGCGCCTGAGGAGGGAGGCGATCTTCGCCTTGCGGTCGGGTTCGGCTGGGCGGGGCGCCTCCGGTGCTTCGGGTGCCTTCGGCCCGGCCTTCACCTCGGTCACCATGGCCGCATCTTCCGGAGCCTTCTCCTTCTTCGGGACCGGGATCTCCCGCCTCCCGGGAGGAGCCGGGGCTTCAGCCGCCCGGGGTTTCACCCCGAGCCTGGCGAACAGCCCCTTCTCGGGCGGGGGTGATTCCCCCGGCTCCTCAAGGACCTCGAGGCGCTGGATGAAGGCCTTCAGTTCATCGATATCGCTCTTGCCCTTTGTATCGGCAGGCGGGGCGGGTGCCTGGACCGGGACCGTTACAGGAGTCTCGGGCGCCCCGGGAAGGGCGGATGGGGCTTCTGCAGCACCCCCGGCCCCTGTCCTCCCGCCCTCCGCCCCTGCCTGGAGTTCCTCGCGGATGGACGTGATGTCGAGGCGCTTGATCCTTTTCATCATCTGCCCCAGGTCAACCCTGACACGGCCCTCCGGCGCCTGGCCCTCCGGGACTTTCGGCACCGCTTCCCCGGGACCGGCCGGCTCACCAGGCGGCTTCTCTCCGATGGCAGCCGGGGGTCTCTGGACCTGGGAGACGGCGGGTTCGGCAGCCTTTGCCTTCCATTCCGGTTCAGGAACCCCTGCCTTCGGGGTGATATCTTCTGCCTTCACCTCGGCCGGGGCCGGTCCTCTCTCGATCTTCCCCGATTCCCTGAGGCGCCTGATGATGGCCGAGATCTCGGTCTCCTGGGGCGGGCTCACTGCAGCTTCCTTCTTCTCCGGGGACTGGGCCACCTTTTCCTCCTGGACGGGGAAAAGAGGTTCAGGCACCCCCGGTGCCTCTCTCTCCCCCTCTGGCTCCACCGTCGGTGTTCTCACCCCGGCAGTCGGGGCTTCCCTGGCAGGTTCCTGCTTCTCCCCGATCTTCGGGGCGGCAAACCTCTTCAGCATCGCCGAGAGGATGGTCTCCTCCTCCCGCGGCTTCGTCTCCCTGGCCTGGGATGGTGCGACGGCAGCTGCACCCTTCTCCTCAGTGAGGAGGAGCCCCCGGTTGTCGCAGATGATCATGGCCTCCCTGAACTGCTCATCGTCGTACCTGAGGATCTCGAACTCCGCGAGCTGCTCCTTCTCGAGGAGTTCAAGGGATGACTTTCCCCTGTGGAGGACCCCCTCCTGGGTCAGGTAAGCTGCAACGGGCTTTCCCATATCCACGAGGATGCCGCCCTTTCCCGACGGGGTGGTGACCTTCACCGCCCCAACGAAGTTCCGGAGCTTGGGCGTCACATCCCGGAGGGATCCCCTGATCTTCCCCGTTGGTATCGGTGTCGTGGTCATAAGCTCTAGAGTGCTGCGATGATCCGTTCCTTGTTCTTCTTCAGCTCGTACCTGATGCGCCCGATATTCCCCGTGTTGTCACTGACGATGGCGATGAGCTCGTCCTTTGAGAGGGGGGAGAGGAGGATGGGGCCCTTCTCCAGCTCCACGAGCATCTGGTTGAGCTCGCCCTTGCCGAGCTCGTTCCCCATTGCCTCGGCGGTGCCCATGCCGGTGGATGCCATGGCACCGAGAGCGTCGGTATCGACCTTTCCCGAGACCGCGCTCTCGATGACCATCCCATCCCTCCCGACCACTACAGCAGCGAATACCCCATCCAGCTTCAGGAATTCGGCCAGGATCTGATTCAGCATAAGAGATCATCCCCTTTTTATAGCCTTAATCCTTCTCCTCAACGAACCCGAAGCGCACGGGCATTCTCCCGATGGCATGGGTGGCGCAGGAGATACAGGGATCGTACGCCCGGATGACCATTTCGATCCTGTTCGCCGCCGCCTCCGTGAGGGCGCCGTCCTTCACGAGGGGGCGTGCCACCGCCTCGACGCTCCGGTCGATGGCATAGTTGTTCTGGCAGGTCGCCACGAGGAGGTTGCACCTCTCGATGAAGCCCTTCTCGTTCACCGTGTAGTCATGGATGAGGGTACCCCGAGGGGCCTCGATGATCCCGACCCCTCTCCTCGCCTTTACCCCTGTCGCGGGTTCGCGGACATTCGCTCCCGTGATGGCGGGATCCTGGAGGAGCTCGACGACCTTCTCGCAGCTCGCCAGGAACTCGACGTAGCGTGCCAGGTTGTAGGCAAGGGGAGCCTGCACCATCTCCCCGAATTTTCCCCTGTACTCCTTGAGAGCGGCATCTGCAAGGGGCGTGCCCATGGATGCACAGATATTGAGCCGTGCGAGGGGACCGACCCGGTAGAAGGTGCCGTTTTTGAGCCTTGTGAACTTCAGGTAGGACCAGTCCTCGGAGAACTCCTCGATATGCTGGATGTAGTCGGCACCCGTGAACGTCCCGAGTGGGCTCCTGTCCTTCCCGATAATCTCGACGGTACCCTCGTACGGGGAGAACTTCCTGTCCTTCGTCATCGCCATGAAGCCGGTCTCCACCATGCCGAGGGTGAGATCGGTCCCGTCCATCATGGTCCGGGCGACATCCCACCCCTCCTGGGCGATAGCGAGGCCGCCTTTTGCCATGGTGAGCAGGTTCCCGCGGGCGGTCTCGTCCAGGGCCCGGGACATCCCACCTGGAACAGCATTGGACGGGTGGATGGGCTTCCCCCCCACCGCCTCGGTGATCCGCTGCCCGAGTTTCCTCACCTCGATGGCCTTCTTTGCGAGGGCAGGCGCCTTCTTCGCGATGCCGATGACCGATCGGTCGGCCGCCGGCGCGTCGTGGCCTATCAGGAAGTCAGGGGCCGCAAGCATGAAGAAATGGAGCGCATGGGAGTGGATATACTGGGCATGGTTCAGGAGCTCCCGGAGCTTCTTCCCCGTCTCGGTCGGCTGGACCCCGAAGATGGCATCCACGGCCTTCACCGAGGCCAGGTGGTGCGAGGTCGGGCAGATCCCGCAGATCCGGGGCGTGATCCGTGGCGCTTCCTCCACTGCGGCACCGATGAGGAACTTCTCAAACCCCCGGAGTTCCATGACGTTGAAGTGGGCTCTCTCTACCTGGTTCTGTGCGTTCAGGGTGATTCTCACCTGGGCATGGCCCTCGAGCCGGGTGACAGGGGTGATCCGGATCTCGGTCATACGTTCCTCTCCTTGATGAGGTCACGGATCTTGGAGATCCCCTTGTCCTCCATGATGAGGGAGCCGATGGTGAAGGGGTAGAACGTGTGGGCGATATCGTAGATCTCCTTCTCTATTTCGGCCTCGGGCTTGTCGGTGAGGTCCGCTATCCGCCGGATCATCATGTTATAGATGTCACGGCACGGCTCCCTGAGGATATCCAGGGAAGGCCCGTTGCACCCGTGGCAGGGGACATTGCTATGGGGGCAGGATGCACCGCACCGGCCGAAGGTGACGGCACCCAGGCAGAGGTACCCCTGGCCGAGGAGGCAATGCTCCCGGTCCGGGATCCCCTCGTGCCGGCGCTTGAGCTGCCACTTCTCGTGTGCCCCCATGACCCGGTCGCACTCGGAACAGACCGACTTCTTGGAGAGGGAGAGAGGTTCGCCGGATACGAGTGCCGGGAGGATCTTCTTGAGGTACATCTCCTTGGGGGGACAACCTGTGATATAATAGTCCACCTTCGCGAGATCCCCCACGGCGAACGCCCGGTACAGGAAGGGGGGAACATCCTTCGGGATGACCCCGTCCGGTTTTACGGTCTCGACGCCCCGGAAGACGTAGTTGAAGAGGTCCTCACGGTTGAAGAGCATGGAGAGGCCGGATATGCCGCCATAGCAGGCACAGGTCCCGAGGGCAACCACGGTCTTTGCCTTCTTCCGGATCTTCTTCAGCCGCTCCTGGTTCTCCTCGTTCCTCACCGCCCCTGTGACAAAGGCGATGTCGATCCCCTCGGGAGGCTCCTTCACGTCCATGATGACAGGGGCATAGACAATCTCGGCCTTCCCCACGATGTCGAGGAGGGCCTCGTGGAGGTCGAGGATCGCGATGGTACAGCCGGAGCAGCTCGCCAGTTCCTCGATGGCTATCTTCATGTCTCCCCCCTCACTGCAGGATGAGCTTCTTTAAGCAGGCGTTCGGGCCCGTGTGGACGATCTCGAGCTTCGCCTTCCTGCCCGTGATCTCCTCGATTGCCCCCACGACGTAGCCGTAAAGGGTCTGGCAAAGGGGGCCGCCCTGGGCCTGGCCGTTCCTCCGGAGGGTCTGGCGGACGATGCAGTCATGGAAGACGAGGTAAATGAAGGTCGAGCCATTCTCCTGGATGATGTAGGAGGGCTTGTCGGCCGGCTTCCAGATCTCGAAAGTGAACTGCCCGCGGAGGATATCAGAGAGCTCCTTTAAGGCCTCCTCGATGTTCTCCATCTTCTGGAAGTACTTCGCGACCTCGTGGCCGTACTTCCTCCCTGCACGATAGGTGACGGCATTCGCGCCCCTCCCCGCGACCTCCTCGAGGGAACGTATGATGAGGCCGTTCAGCTTCATGAGGCCGTGGAGGGTATCCTCCAGCTCCTCGGGGTGGGGGATGCAGGTGAGGGGCACATCCTCGGACCGGTAGACCAGGTCCGTGGAGAAGGCCCCCTTCATCTTCTCGATGGTACCATCGGTCATCAGATCACCCTGTTCAGGGTCATTAAATCACCCTGTTCAGGGTGTTTAAAACCCCTGTTCGGGATCATTAAATCACCCTGTTCAACATCTCGCAGACCCGGATGTCAATATAGTGTCTCCGGGAGGGGTAGATCCCCTTGTGCTCAAGGGCCTGTGCCGGGCAGATCTCGTGGCAGGAGAGGCAGCCCATGCAGTTCTCGGAATGAACCGGAACCGAGAGGCTCTCCCTGAGCTCATAGACATGCATCGGGCAGTCCTTCACACAGAGACCGCAGCCGTTGCACGCGTTGTCGTCAACCCTGATCTCGATCACAGAACCGTACCTTCTGCTAATCACCCAAATTTCTACCTGCAAAGTTAAATACTTATATTGTCCAAAGTATGCCCGAAAACGGGAACCGTCAAGCATAAGAATCAGGGCAAGAAAATATCAGACAATCCATGATCCTCCCGCTTGTTATCGCATCCATTGCCGTCCTTGCCACCCTGGCCTATGCAGCGGTCCTGGACGTACGGGAACGATCTGTGCCTGTCCACACCTGGTACCCGCTCTATCTCGTCGGGTCCGTCGCAGTTCTCTGGTACCTCATCACGGCCCCTTCAGGCTGGGGGACCGTTGCGGGGTATGCCGCCCTCATCGTCACCATTATCTATGGCATCGAGCTTGAGGTTGAGGGAGGGAAGATATCCCGGAAGGTACTCTCGCTTGCCCTAGGAGCGACCATTCTCCAGGGACTTGCATGGGGTTTCCTGTGGAAAAATCTCGGGTTTGCTGCCATCGCAGGGTTTATCGTGCTCGTTGGCGCGCTCTGGACGGGGCTCGAGATCGAGAGGAAGGCCAGCCTTGACGACGTGAGCCTCTCCCCGGCCTCGCGGTGGTTCCGGGTCTGGCACATCCCCCTTATCATTGCCCTCCAGGGTGCGGCCTGGGCCGGCCTCTTCCTCGCAGGAAAGGGAAGCATGGGAGATCTCCTTCTCGTCCTTGTTGCCCTCTACTCCGAGCTCTTCCTCGTCTTTGCAGGGATCAACCTCTTCGGGGGGGCGGATGCAATCGCCCTCGTGGCCATCGCTCTCTTCGTGCCGGTTTTTCCCATCCAGCCGATCCTCGGGTATCCCCCCATCCAGTTCCTTCCCTTCTCGGCCCTCACAAATGCGGTCATCCTGAACCTGGTGACTCCCATTGGTATTGCTATCATGAACGCAGTGAAGGGGAACAGGGCGCCTTTCCCGTACACTTTCTTCGGTTTCCCTGTAAGAGGGGATTCCATCGAGAACACCTTTGGCTTCGTCATGGAGGATTTTGGAGATGAGGGGGGTGAGCTGAAGAGGAGGTTCATACCCATAGGGTCTGCACTCAGGCGGATGGTTGAGGGGAAGGGGCGGATCTATACCAAGCATCTGAAGGAGCACCCCGAACGCTATGGGAAGGAGCTCGCCCTCTACCGCAGGGCCGGGATGGTCTGGATCTCGTACGGCGTTCCCTTCATCCTTCCCATCCTGGCAGGGTTCGCAACAGCGCTCGTCGGAGGGGACATCCTTTTTTCGGTCATGAGACTCATTGTAGGGAGGTAGAAGGAAGGATATGACAGACCCGAAGTTTATCAATGACCTTATACCGGTGGTTGTGGTCGACGCGAGGACCCGCGAGGTGCTCATGGTGGCGTATGCCGACCGGGAAGCCCTCGAGCTCACAAAGAAGACAGGGTTCGCCCACTACTACAGCCGGTCAAGGAAACGGATCTGGAAGAAGGGCGAGGAGAGCGGCCACCTCCAGCGGGTAGTCAGGATCCTCGTGGACTGCGACGAAGACACCCTCCTCTACGAGGTCGAGCAGACAGGTGTCGCCTGCCACACCGGCCATTATTCGTGCTTTTTCCGGACCCTCGAAGGAGATGAGATCGCGCCCCGGGTCCTTGACCCTGAAAAGATCTACGAAAAAAAGGATCACCGGCGGTGAACCAGTTTCTCCCTGGCAAGCTGACCCTGCACAGGGCACCTTCTTCCCGGGAGATGGGAGAAATCCAGCTATACCGTGTTAAATACTTCCGGCCACATTTCTATCATGATATATAAAGACTTCTTTTTGATTCTAATCAAAAATATTTCAAAATCAGAAATTCTATGAGCTAAATCGCCAGATTGGAGAATGCTTATAAAGTCAATCGTCTTTTCCTGTTAAATCTTTTCCATTAATATATCTTATACTTTCCGGCAAGGTTAAGTTTAAATAGTTATTATCTATATATTCGTGTGCAGTCGCCATGAGCGATCGCGCTGGAGGAGGTCCTCGGGGGACCACCTTCAGGAATGCAGTGTTCCTACTTTCCGTCGGACTCATCCCTTCCGTCCGAAGGATGCAGGAGGAGACGAAAACCATGAAGGAAGCACAGAAGATGATCATCATCGGGCTTCTCGTGCTGGCACTCCTGCCGGGGTTCATCGGCGTGGCGAGTGCAGCCCCGAAGATCCATGGGCAATGCTATGTTGATGATGGATCCCATCTCAACATAGAAAAGACGTATAGCTACAGAAACCTGCCCGGTTGTACAATCCAGTATTGCATGGGTGGCACCTGCTACCAGGACACGTCAAACCGGCGGGGAATCTATCAGACCACCATAACCCAGAAGACCTGGACCGTCGAGGTCATTCCCCCCGAAGGCTGGTCATGGACAGGCCCGTCCGGGGCGTATTCCGTTACCCCGACGAGCAAGGCCGACTTTATTGACGGGTTGAATTTCTGGCTGACACCTCTTACGTCCCCGTCTGTGGTAGAGGTATCCATCCCGAGCAGCATTGAGCCCGGTGGATCGGTCCAGGGCACCGTCACCATCGAGGCCGGATCCGAGCAGATCGACTATGCAAAGCTGAAGTACAGCGGGGACCACAACAGGTTCCAAGTCATAGGCGATCCCCCCAAGGTCACGATCCCCCCCTTCGGTTTCCAGACCTTCCAGGTGACCATCAACGGAGCGCCGATATTGAAAACGGGTGACTACTCGTTCAATATCGACGTGTGGGACATGAATTACCTCCCCGATGGCACTGACAGGCTCGTCATGAGTATACCGGTGACGGAAACAGTCCCTGACCTGGTATCCCCGCCATAGTGAATTTTCCTATCTCAATACCCTTTTTCTGGAAACAACTGCCAGGAATCTTGGTTTTCCATCAGCAAGTTCCTCACCTGGGTCTCACCCATCGCCTCTCTATCCCTTCACCATACATTCATCGAAGTGTCACGGAGTGCGGCTTTCCGGAAACGGGATCTTCGTCTGCAGCCGATCGGTCTCCTCCACCGTGTCGTCCGGAACATGGTGGACCCAAGCGGGAATACCCCCCTCTCACGGGATCGGAGAGGCCGGGTTGCCTGCCACACCGGACATGAATCCTGCCTTTCCGCCCTTCGCGGGAAAGGAGAACGCGCCCCGGGTCCTTGACCCCGAGAAGATCGATAAAATGAGGGATCATCGTCTGTGAACGGCTTTTTCCCCGGGCAGGTGACCCCCCCTCACGGCTCCTTCTCACCAAAAGAAGAGATAAAGTCCATTTCTATCATGTTAAATAATTAAAGTCACATTTCAATAATAGTATATAATGTTTTCTTCTTGATTCGGTTCAATAATCTTTCAAAATCGGAAATTCTAGAAGCTGATTCGCCAGATAAGAGAAAGTATATAAAGAAATTCTCCATTTTTAATTAATTGTTTTTAATTGACATATCTTAAACTTTCTGGTCAGGTTAATTTTAAATAGTTATTTTCTTTATATTCATTTTGCAATAAACTATCCTTCAAAATCAGGTGTGTGGAATGAAACTCAATACATATCTGGTTCGCCATGGGCGAACATGCCGGAGGAGGCCCTCTGTTACCTTCCTCCGGGGAGCAGGAATTCCTGCACAGAAGATGATGATCATCGGGCTTCTCGTGCTCGCGCTCGTCCCGGGATTCGTCGGCGTCGCGAGTGCTGCTCCGAAGGTGAATGGAAACTGTTGGATTGATGACGGGACTCATACCAACACCAACATGCCGTACAAGTATACCAGCTATCCTTGCATAGTCAACGGTGTGTCGGGTACAAAAACTACTACAGCGAACGCGGATGCTGCGGGATTCTGGCAGTCAACGATAACCGTGGCGACGTGGACCATGACGGTTTCGCCTCCCACAGGCTGGTCAGTGACAGGAGGACCAACTTCATATTCGGTGACCCCGGCTACCTCGTCTGATGTTATAACGGGGAAGGATTTCTGGCTTACACCGGACACGCTCCCGTCTTTCACCCCGGTATCCATCGTGGGCACCATCGAACCAGGTGGATCTGAGCAGGACACTGTCACCGTCACGGCGGGATCTGAAGAGATCAAGCAGTTATCCCTGGAGTACAATGGTCCGCCAAACAGCTTCCAGGTAGTAACTGATCCGTCTGGTTTGGTCGATCTCAGCCCTGGCGATACGCAGATCTACCAGGTGACCATCAACTCGAAGGCGGGAATTGATCCTGGCACGTACAATTTCTATATCGACGTGTACGACAAGAATTACTATGGCTCGGGCCAACACCGGACTGTCGCAAGCATCCCGGTGACAAAGACTATCCATGTGCCCGCTCATGGTGTGAAATTCACCTCCACCGGTCTCCCCGATGGCACCTCGGTTTCGGTGAGCTATACCAAGGTAAACGACCAGGGCGACACGGTTTCCAATACGGTGACCTTCGACACCCCGGGTCAGATCTCGGTCGGGGGCACGAAACCCGGCTCGACGTTTTCCTATTCCTTCCCGGATTCCATAACCGTTGGAAGTGACAGCTATAGTCTCCAGGGAAGCTCGCCGGCCAGTCCCTTTACCACCGGTGAGGATGGCGGAACGACCATGGTGACCGGGACCTATGTCCCTGCCTGCAATACCCCCTCTATTACTGAACAGCCTGAGGGGGCAACAAAGACGGTGGGCCAGTCCGTCACGTTCTCCGTCACCGCGAGCGGCACCGAGCCGCTGTCCTACCAGTGGCAGAAAGACGGGGCTGATATCTCCGGGGCAACCGGCGCCAGCTACACCATCTCTTCCGTTGTCGTGGGCGATGCCGGCAGCTATGATGTCGTCGTCAGCAACTCGTGCGGGTCGGCCACGTCTGATGAGGCGGCTCTGACGGTGAACAAATTCACCCCAACTATCAGCTGGAGTAATCCGGCCGCTATAACCTACGGGACTGAGCTCAGCACCACCCAGCTGAACGCCGAGGCCGATGTCCCGGGAACCCTCGCATACGATCCCGCTGCCGGGACCAAGCTCGATGTCGGTTCAAAGACCCTCCACGTGGATTTCACCCCCGCTGACCCGATGAACTACAATGGTGCCAGCGCTGACGTGACGATCACCGTTGGGAAGGCGACTCCGGTCATCGACTGGATCGATCCGGCGGATATCACCTACGGGACGGCACTCAGTGGAACGCAGCTGAATGCCGAGGTCACCGGTATCGATGGTATACTCGTGTACTCGCCGGATACAGGAACCGTCCTGGGCGCCGGTCCAGACCAAGCTCTCCATGTCGATTTCACCCCGGCCGATACCGCGAACTACAACGATGCCTCTAAGGATGTCTCCATCAATGTCCTGAAGGCGACACCAATCATTACCTGGAATGACCCTGCGGACATCACCTACGGGACGGCACTCAGCGATGCACAGCTCGATGCAACCGCTGATGTCCCCGGCTCCTTCACGTACTCACCGGTTGCCGGAACCGTCCTCGCTGCCGGTGCAGGCCAGACGCTCCACGTCGACTTCATTCCGGCTGACCCTGCAAACTACGACAGTGCCGGAAAGGACGTGAAGATTACCGTCCTGAATCCTCCGCCGGAACTTTCACCAATTGGCGATAAAACTGTCCAGGAAGGATCCTACCTTGATTTCGCGGTATCGGCATATGACCCGAATGGCGATACTATCACCTACTCAGCCGATCCTCTGCCCGATGGTGCAACCATTGATCCCATTTCAGGCTCCTTCTTCTGGGCCCCTGCGAGCGGTCAGGCAGGAACATACCAGGTGACCTTCGCCGCTTCTGATGGTTCCCTCACCGACACGGAGACCATCACCATTACGGTGAAGTCCAGTCCGACTTCAGGTTCCTACATCGCTGGAGGGGGCTACCTTGTCATGTCCAGTTCGGCTGGAGAGCTGGCAGCAACCCCCGGCACAAGGAACTTCTTCGGATTGTTTGTGAATTGCAACAAGAGAGCGGGGCCCCAGCTGGGCCTTATCAGCGTCATCTTCCGGAGTAATGGCCATGTCTACAGGGCAAGGAGTTTGATCATCGATTCCCTGTCGGCAGATCCGAATGCCGGGACTGCCACCCTTACGAGCAGGGCCACCATCCAGGACATAACGAAACCGAAGACGCCGGTCGTTCTTGAAAGGAATGCCGCCCTCAAAATGACCCTCACAGATACGAAGACCCCGGGGGCAAAGGATTCCATTGGCATCACCCTTAATAAAAAGGACGGTGGCTTCTGGTTCTCCAGCAACTGGGATGGGAAACAAACCGTGGAACAGGATCTCAGCCGCGGTATCCTTGTGATCCGCTGATTCTTGGCCCATAGAAGTCCCCATCCCAATTATTCTTATTTCAACATCCAAATCCTGCAGTCACACTTATCTTATCAGCTATATTCCCATTGATAGCCGTAAATCACGACTGACCTTTCCTCTTGGAGAGAGGCCCTGACCCCACAGAGATGTACGGTAAGGGGAAGCGAAAGGGCTGAACTCCCTCACATCCACCATCTCCCCTGCCGGATCAGAACAAAAAATCAATGACCCTGTGCATGCAACATCTTTCTGAATAATATATCAATGCGCTATTTGGAGGCGTGAGTTTTTATGAAGATAGTCCCGGATACGAGCGCCGTGATTGACGGGCGCATCACCCAGATGATAAAGACGGGTGAATATAAGGATGCGATTGTCATCATCCCCGAGGCAGTCGTTGCCGAGCTCGAGGCCCAGGCGAACCAGGGAAGGGAGATAGGTTTCTCCGGCCTCACCGAGCTCCAGGACCTCTCCCGGATGGCGAAAGAGGGAACCATCCAGCTCGAGTTCGTGGGCGAACGCCCGAGCCTCGACCAGGTGAAGCTCGCGAGCGGCGGCGAGATCGATGCCCTGATCCGGAACGTCGCGATCGAGCACGAGGCCCAGTTCATCACGAGCGACGTGGTACAGGCCGAGGTTGCCCGTGCAAAAGGCCTTGATGTCACGTACTTAAAACCCCAGATCGGGGACTTCGCCCCCCTCGCCATCGACCAGTTCTTTGACGAGAACACCATGGCGGTCTACCTCAAGGAGCGGATGCCCCCCGTGGCAAAGAAGGGGTCCCTGAAGGAGGTCCGGCTCGTCACCATCCGCGACGCACCCCTCTCCGAGCACGAGCTCAAGGCAATGGCCCAGGAGATCCTTGAGCGGGCAAAGCGGGATCCCGACGGGTTCATCGAGCTGGAGAAGAGGGGGGTCACGGTGATCCAGATCGGGTCGCTCAGAATCGCCATCGCAAGGAGGCCCTTCTCCGACGGGATGGAGATCTCCGCCGTCCGACCCGTGGGCAAGGTCACCCTCGAGAACTACGAGAAGGCCGCCCTCATCAAAAAAAGGGTCATCGCGGACAGGCGGGGGCTCCTCATCGCCGGGCCTCCCGGGTCAGGGAAGACCACCCTCGCCCAGTCCATTGCAACCTTCCTCTCTGACCATGGCCTCGTCGTGAAGACGATGGAGGCCCCCCGGGACCTCCAGGTCCCTGACCATATCACCCAGTACACCTCCCTAGAGGGCTCGATGCAGTCCACGGGCGACGTGCTCATGCTGGTGAGGCCGGACTTCGTCATCTTCGACGAGCTCCGGAAGAACGAGGACTTCACGACCTTTGCTGACATGAGGCTCGCCGGCGTCGGCATGATCGGCGTCGTGCATGCCCTTGAGGTACAGGATGCCCTCCAGCGGTTCCTGGAGCGGGTCAACTTCGGGGTCCTCATCCAGGTGGTAAACACCATCTTCTTTGTGACGGACGGGGAGGTCTCGCGGGTCTACGAGCTCCAGTTCGGGATCCAGGTACCCTCAGGGATGACCGGGGATCTCCACCAGACGCCGATCATCTTTGTCAGGAACCAGGAGACCGGCGCCATCGAGTTCGAGGTATTCAGGCACGAGGGCGAGACCATTGTCATGCCGGTGAAGCGGGAGGCGGAGCCGAAGCCTGCGGCCCCTGCGGGTGCCCGGGGCGAGGAGAGGCTCTCGCGGACGCTCCTGGAGAAGGAGGTCCAGCGGGAGATCGGCAGATACACCGCCGGTTACGTGGATGTCCACATGATCAGCGACAACAAGGCGGTGGTGTACATCGAGGATAAGGACGTCCCGGCGGCCATCGGGAAGGGCGGGAAGAACGTCTCGGGGATCGTGAACAAGCTCTCTGTCGGCATCGATATCAGGCCCAGGAGCGAGCTGGAGAAGCCGGTCTCCGAGGAAGAGGTGCAGCTGGAAGGCGGGTTCCGGATTCGCACCGACAGGAAACAGCTCTCCATCGTCGCCACCGAGCATCGCGGGAAGATCGTGGACCTCTTTGCAGGCAAGGAGTACCTCTTCACGGCAACCGTTGGGGAGGACGGCGAGATCCGCCTGGCCCGGAACAGCACCATCGCCCAGGAGATGATGCGCCGGCTGAACAACAAGGAGAGTATCCGGGTCAAGCCGGTCTAGGCGGAACGGGAGGCGGATCGTGGCAGACAGCGTCGATCTCCATGAACTCGAGGAGAAGTACCGGGACCGCTGGTCGGCCGAGTTCCAGGCAGACCCCTCGGGGAAGGAGAAGTACTACTTAAACGTGGCCTTCCCCTACCCGAGCGGGGCGATGCACGTCGGGCACGGGCGGACCTACACGGTGCCCGATATCGTTGCCAGGTTCTGGAGGATGCGGGGAAGGCAGGTCCTCTTCCCCATGGGCTTCCATGTCACGGGAACACCGGTCATCGGGATATCGAAGCGGATCGCCCGGAAGGACGAGAAGACCGTCTGGCTTTACCGCGACCTCTACGGGGTTCCGCAGGAAGTCCTCGACACCTTCACCGACCCCATGGTGATCGTCCGCTATTTTGCGGGCGAATACGAGCGGATCATGCGGAGCCTTGGCCTCTCCATCGACTGGCGCAGGAGGTTCATCACGGTGGACCCCCAGTACAGCAAATTCATCGAGTGGCAGTACAGGCACCTCCATGCCCTGGGCTACGTGGTGAAAGGGGTCCATCCCGTGAAGTTCTGCCCCCAGTGCGACAACCCTGTCGGGGACCATGACCTCCTCGAAGGGGACAGGGCCGAGATCATCAGGTTCGTTCTCGTCATGTTCCGGTTCGGCGACGCCTTCATCCCCACCGCGACGCTCCGGCCCGAGACGGTCTACGGCGTGACGAACCTCTGGGTGAACCCGAATGTCACCTACGTGAAGGCCGTGGTCGACGGGGAGGCCTGGATCATCTCGCGTGAGGCAGCCGAGAAGCTGAAGCTCCAGGACCACGCGGTCACGATCGGGGACGAGATCCCGGGAAAAGATCTCGTGGGAAAGAAGGCCTCCCACCCGCTCTCGGGCGAGATACCCATCCTCCCGGCCGACTTTGTCGACCCGGAGATGGCGAGCGGCATGGTCATGTCGGTCCCTGCCCATGCCCCGTACGACTACATCGCCCTCCGTGATCTCCAGGAGAAGGGGTTGTACACCGGGATCCGGCCGAAGAGCCTCCTCGCCCTGGAGGGCGCCAGTGAGTTCCCGGCGAAGGATGCCGTGGAACGGGCGGGTATCCGCGACCAGAAGGACCCGAAGCTCGAGTCCATCACCCAGGAGATCTACAGCGCCGAGTTCGCCCGGGGGAAGATGCATGACCGGTTCGGTGGCAGGAGAGTCCGCGAGGCGAGGGACGATATCACGGAGAGGATGCTTGCCGAGTTTGGCTCTGCCGTCCTGTACGACTTCGATACCCGCCCCGTGGTCTGCCGCTGCGGCGGGCGGGTCCTGGTCAGGATCCTCCACGACCAGTGGTTCCTCGCCTACAGCGACCCGGCCTGGAAGGCGGAGGTCCATGACCAGCTCGGGAAGATGGCCCTCGTCCCGCATGAGACCCGGGCCGAGTTCGAGCGGACGGTGGACTGGCTGAAGGACTGGGCCTGCACCCGGCGGGTCGGGCTGGGGACGAAACTCCCCTGGGACAGGAACTGGATCGTGGAGCCCCTCTCGGACTCCACCATCTACATGGCCTACTACACCATCGCCCACCACATGAAGAAGTTGCCCGCCGAGAAACTCACCCCAGAAGTCTTCGACTACATCCTCCTCGGTAAGGGTACCCCATCCACCCTGCCCTTGGAGGTTCTCGAACCCATCAGGCGGGAGCTGCTCTACTGGTACCCGTACGACTTCAGGTTCTCGGCAAAGGACCTCATCTCCAACCACCTCACCTTCCAGCTCTTCCACCACCGTGCCCTCCTCCCGCCCGAGCTCCAGCCGAAGGGGATGGTGGTCTTTGGCATGGGGCTCCTCTCGGGGGCGAAGATGTCCTCGTCCAAGGGGAACGTGGTCCTCCTCGAGGACGCGATCGAGGAGTTCGGGGCTGATACAGTCCGCATGTTCCTCACGGGAAGCGCCGAGCCGTGGCAGGACTTCGACTGGAGAAACGAGCTCGTCCTCTCGGTGAAGAAGCAGATAGACCGGTTCTGGGCCGCGGTCCGGGAGAATGCGGCCGCGCGGGGTGCAGCCGGGGGAGCCCTCGACACCTGGCTCGAGAGCAGGCTCCAGGGACGGGTCGCCCGCACAACCCGGGCCCTCGAGCTCTTCCAGACCCGCCAGGCCCTCCAGGAGTGCTTCTATGGCATGGAGGCGGACCTGCGATGGTACCGCCGGAGAATGGGGGAGAAATCCGATCCAGGGCCTGCCGCAAGAGCCCTTGCCTCGGCCTGGGTCCGGCTCCTCGCCCCCTTCATCCCTTACACGTGTGAAGCACTCTGGGATGCCCTGGGGGAGAAGGGGCCCATCGCCTTCGCCCGCTGGCCGGAGGCCGACCAGGGGAAGATCCACCCGGATGCGGAACTCGCCGAGGAACTCCTCGCCCGGACCGTGGAGGACATCGAGTCCATCACAAAGATCCTTCCCGTCACCCCTAAGGAGATCCAGATCCTCGTTGCACCCGAATGGAAGAGATCCATCTTCGTGACCATTGCCGGGTCTCCCGAGAAGAGGGAGGTGGTAAGGGAGATCATGAAGGACGAGGGGATGCGGCGCAGGGGGAAGGAGGCAGCGGATGCCGTGAAGCAGATCACCTCTCTTATCCACCGCCTGCCGCCCGAGTACAGGGAAGAGCTCCTCTCCTATAATGTCGACGAGAAGGCGGTCTTCGGGGCCGCGCGGGAGTTCTTCGAGAGGGAGTTCCACGTCGCTGTAAAGGTCCTTTCAGCGGATGAGTCCAACCACCCGAAGGCGCGGCTCGCCCTGCCCTACAAGCCGGCGATCGTGATCGGGTGAATACAAAATATTTTTTATCGATCCTGATTTTTTCCAATAGATGACCGCTCTTGAGGGCTTCGCCCCCACGAGAGTCAACGAGGATCCGTATCTTTTGAGAACGAAAGAAAAGAACCGGATGAGTGTTCATCTTTCTGTTGGGCTCTTGGGGGACTACCGCCCCCGCCGCGGGCATCCCCCGCCGTGTACTGGGGCATGCGAATTCTTCGGAGTTATTTCTCTTCCACCGCCTTCTTCGCCCTCTTCACCCGTTCCTTCGAGGTAAAGCCCGTCACCAGGTCGAGAAAGGTCCGGAACCTGCGGTTCGTGTCCAGGATGGTCGCCTCGTCCGCATCATTCCGAGAGGTGGTGTTCACGGTCACCGTCTTCCCGCCCCCGCCGATGCGCACCTCCATCCGTGAGAGGGCCCCGTAGGAGATGGCATAGATCCCCTCTTTCCCCTCCGGCCGGACACCAAAACATTCGGTGAAAGAAGTCTCTACTGTCTCTCCAAGATCCTTTGAATGGCCCCGCTTTACCTGGTACTCCTGCATAATATTTTTTAAGGAGGTTCCACTATGTTAAGATGCTGTGATGCCTTGTGGATGAGATTCGTATCATATCCAAACCTCTGGGCGATAACACAAAGACCGTGCTCATCGGGTTCCCCGGGAGCGGCCTCGTGGGGTCCATCGCGCTCCAGTACATGGTGGACCGGCTCGAGTTCCCCCAGATCGGCTCGGTGACGAGCAAGTACTTCCCGCCCCTCGCCATGATGACAAAAGGGGTCATCAATGTCCCGGTCCGGTTCTACGAGAAGAACGACATGGCCGTGGTGGTGGGGGATATCCCCATCCACCCCATGATCTGCTACGAAGTGGCGAGCGGCCTCCTTGACTGGTTCGCGCAGTTCAAGCCGAAAGAGATCCTCACCATAGCCGGGATCGTGACGAACGAGCCCGAGAAGCGGGTTTTCGGCGTGGCCACCAACCCCGAGGCGCTCCAGCGGATCCAGGACCAGACCATGATCCTCCCGATCGGTTCCATATCGGGGATCGCCGGCTCCATCCTCACCGAATGCAAGATCCGGGACATCTGGGGCCTCGGGCTCCTCGGCGAGACGGTGAACAACCCCGATCCCCGCTCATCGGCCGCGACCATCCAGGTCCTCAACAAGATATACGACCTCAACCTCGATGTCGGGCCCCTCGTGGAGCAGGCCGAGGAGATCGAGGCTGCCATGCACCGGATCGCTGAAGAGGTCCAGACCACCGAGGCGGGACAGAAGAAAGAGCAGCTCCCCATGTACGGGTGAGATCCATGTCCTATGCAGCACTGACCGGTATCTCTCCTGCCATCCTCGCGGAGCTGAAGCACGGGAGGCCGAGGACCGTGGAGCTCACCTCGGCCAACAATGTCATCACCCTGACCGGTGTAAAGCCGGGCGATCACGTCTTCATGACCGCCCTCGACATGGAGGACCTGTCCCCGGGGGATCCCGGAATCCTTGTCGAGGTGATCTCCCTTGCCATTACCATGAAGCGGAGCATCGAGTTCGCGAACCCGATGTACTTCGAGGAGCGGGAGAGGATGGCGGCACGGATGCAGGTGAGGTACAGCGGTACCTCCCTCGTGAAGCAGGTGGAGACCCGGAGGATGGCGAGCCCCATCATCATTGAGCTCGTCAAGACCGGTTGTTACCACGCCCGCTGATACCCGGACAGGGAATCCATTCTCTTTTTTCCGAGCGATTAATGACGCATGAGGGCGCAATATCTCCGCTAAGGGCTTGTGGCTTAGCCAGGACATAGCGCCGGGCTTCTAACCCGGATGCCGGGGGTTCGAATCCCCCCAGGCCCGCTCGATTCAGATGGATACACCCTTTTTTCGGGATCACCGGATCTTCGTCCCCGGCGGAACCTCGTTCCGGGGGATGAGGAGGCTCGCCTCCTCGCCCGCGGCAAGGACCATCCCCTGGCTCTCGATCCCGAAGATCTTCGCCGGTTTCATGTTGGTGACCATGATGACCGAGAGCCCGGCTATCTCCTCGGGCCGGTAGAACTCGGCCATGCCGGCCACCACCGTCCGTTTCTCGTCCCCGATATCCACCGTGAGCTTCAGGAGCTTCTTCGAACCCTTCACTTGTTCTGCAGAGAGGATCTTCCCGACCCGTATGTCCATCCGAGAGAACTCCTCGATGGATACGAGGTCCTTCTCCTTCGCCGCCAGCTTCGCCTTCTCCGTTCTCCCCTTCAGGATCTTCTCCAGCTCCCGGATACGGTTCTCGTCGAGCTTCTCGAAGAGGGGAGCAGGCTCGGGAAGAACGACTGATGGGATCGGCATAGCTGCATCAGAGATGGGGTGCGCCTCCACCGCATCCGTGTTCCCGAGCATCCTCCACACCCGCCCGGAAGCATCGGGGAGGACGGGCTCCATCAGGAGGGCGAGGGCGTGGGCGATCTGGAGGCAGTCCTTCACGACCTTCCCGGCCGCCTCCGGGTCCGTCTTGATGAGCTTCCAGGGAGCCTGGTTCTGGATGTAGGTGTTCCCATAGGCGGCGAGTGCCATCAAGGCGTCGATAGCCCCCTTGAACTCGAAATCCCGCACCGCCCGGTCCATCTCCTCCACGCAGCGCTCGATCGCTTCCATGGTGGCGGCCCCAACAGGCCCCTCCGGCACCCTTCCGAAGAACTTGTGGGCAAAGAAGAGGCTCCGGTAGATGAAGTTGCCAAGGGTGGAGACGAGCTCATTGTTCACCCGTTCCGAGAAGACCTGCCAGGAGAAGTTCAGCTCCTTGGTATGGTTCGTGTACGAGAGGAGGTAATAGCGGAGATAATCGGGGGGGAGCCCCCTGTCCAGGTAGTCCTCCCCGGTCCAGACCACATAGCCCCTCGACTTGGAGAACTTCTGGTCATCGATCTTCACCATCCCGCTCGCAACGACGGCAAGGGGCGGGGCATAGCCCGCGCCGGTGAGGAGAGCGGGCCAGAAGATGCAGTGGTGGTAGATGATGTCGCTCCCGATGAAGTGGGTGACGCGGTTCTTTCCGCACCAGTACCGTTTCCAGTCCAGTCCCCTCGCCTTCGCCCACTCCTCGGTGAAGGAGATGTAGCCGATGGGGGCATCGACCCAGACGTAGACGACGAGGTCATCGTGCCCCGGAAACCTGACCCCCCAGTCCAGGGTGCGGGTGATGCACCAGTCGCGGAGGCCCTCCTTCACCCAGCCGAGGGCATAGTTGCGGGCGTTCGAGGTACCCTGGAGACCCTGGAGGTAGCTCTCCAGGAAGCCCCCGAACTCCGAGAGCCGGAAGAAGAAGTGCTCCTGCTCCCTGAGCTCGGCATCGGTCCCGCAGACCAGGCACCGCGGTTTCTTGATCTCCCCTGGCTCGAGGTGCCTCCCGCAGCCCTGGTCGCACTCGTCCCCCCGCGCCGGTGTCTCGCAGTAGGGGCAGATTCCCTCGACGTACCTGTCCGGCAGAAACCTCTTGCACTTCGGGCAGAAGCTCTGCTCCACCACTTTTGAGTAGATGTAGCCCTTCTCCTTGAGGGCGTTCACGATGGACCTGGTCCGCCGGTGGTTCGTCTCCCCGTCCGTCATCCCGAAGTGATCGAAGCGGATGCCCATCCGCGAGAAGATATGGGCGAAGTGCTCGTGGTAGCGGTTGGAGAGGTCCCTGGGGGATACGCCCTGGTCCTCGGCCATGACCACGATGGGGGTGCCGTGGTTGTCCGAGCCGCAGACGAAGAGCACCTCTTCTCCCCTCCGGCGCAGGAAACGGACGTAGAAGTCTGCGGGGACGTAAGTCCGCAGGTGGCCGAGGTGACAGGGGCCGTTCGTGTAGGGGAGCCCGCAGGTTACGAGTAAGGGTCCATCACTCATCTCTATGCTTTTTGATACTCGTGCTATAAATAGGATACAAGGTATGGCAAAGGTCCGGAGGGTTCCTGTCAGGTCGTTCGGTTCCGAGACGCCCGAGCCGACCGTCCGGGAGCTGGCCGAATGGATAAAGGAGAGGAAGGGGATAGGCGGGGATCTCACCTCGTACCTCCTCGAGAAGTCCCTGAACCCGCAGGAGGGTGTGGATCTGCCCTGTCCCGGTGGGCGCATCTACCGTGCAAGGATCCTTGAGACCTTCGTTGGGCTCGAAGAGGGGACCCTCACCAGGGAACCTGCCGTGGAGACCGCCCTTGTCGAGGAGGACGCGCGCTGGGGCGCCGCCAGGAAGACGGGGCTCTGGTTCTCCGTCCCCGCGCCCCATCTCCTCGGGATCAGGGACGAGTACTACCACGACCGCGAGGAGTTCTGCGAGGGGATCTGCACCTGCTACCGGCAGGTGATGCGGGCGATGAGGGATTCGGGTGCGGGTGGGCATATCCTTCTCGGGGACCGGGTTCACGAGGGTGAGCTTGAACACCTTGCGGGCCCGCGCACCTTCTTCTTTTACCCCGGGCTCGCAGAAGAAGATCTCCCTGCGATCCTCGAGTTCCAGACTGCCGTCGCTGTCCCCCGTACCATGCTCTCCATCGCCCTGGACCTCCTCGATGAATACGACCTGCGCTCCCTGTTCATTCTGGACGGGAAACAGGAGGATTTCCTCGCTGCAGTGGAGTATCTGGACCCCGAGCAAATCTCATTCGGGGGCTACTGCAGGGAGGACTGCGCGGAGTACTGGAAGGGGCTCGTGGAGAGGGCGGTCATTCCCCGATAGACTCGGCGACCTCCACGAGGTCCTCAAAGTGGCGGTTCTTCTTGAAGAGGACGAAGGCGATCCTGTCAACAAATGTGAAGGGGAATGCCCCGCCGGAGGCATGCGGGTGCCCGCCGCCGCCGAACCTTCGCGCGATGAGGTGGCTGATCGCGGGGACCGAGCGGATGGAGAAGCGGCCGTTCCGCGAGACGATCACCTCGATATCCGACCTGAAGGTCTCTCTTAAGCTGGACGCGGTCTCACTTGGGTACCCGTAGAGGGGTGAGAAAGCAATCCGGTACCTCTCACCGAACAGTTTCGTGTGCCGGATGCTCTTCCTGATGTCCTGTTCCATCTCCGCAAGGATCCCGTCATACTCTTTCTGGATGGCGGGATCGATGAAGATCCCCTCAGCGAGCCGGTCCCTCACATAGTCCCGAAGGCCCGGCTTCGAGAGGATCCTGCCGAGCACCGTGCTCCTCGGGTCCTCGTTCCTCCAGAGGTCATAGTCGCAGACCACTCTCGCTATCTCCGCCGCCCGCGCATCTCCCCCCGCGAGCTCCCTTGCGACGATTCCGGTTGCACACGTGCCTGGATCGATGGAGAGGAGGGTGACCAGGGGCCGGACAATTTCAGCTTCCCGGTCCTCCCACCGGTGATGGTCTCTCCATTCAACCCTCCAGCCGGCATCCTTAGCCTTCTTCAGCCAGCGCTCGACGCCCTGCTGGTACCCGAGGTCGGTGATGGAGAGGAGGTCCCCCCCTCCCTTCACCTCGGCAAGGGCCGAGAGGAGGAAGGGGAAGTTCCCGACCGAGGCCCAGATGGTGAAGACCTCCCCGTACTTCAGCCGGTGGATGGCGTCGGACCCCGCGGCGTCCAGGTCGTTGTGGGTGAGGTGCACCACCTTCGCCTTCCTCTCTCGGAGGGCCTCCTTCAGCTCCTCTCCCGTGAATTTCCCCTTCAGCAACGGCCCAGCCATCGCTATACCGTTACCCGGCACCCTATAAAAGGGCTGACCTTCGAGTGCTGAACCCGGAAAAACCAGATGATTTAATAATCATACGCAAGATACGTATGGTCACCGCCTCAGTAGCTCAGACTGGGAGAGCGCCAGACTGAAGATCTGGTTGTCCCCGGTTCAAATCCGGGCTGAGGCACTCCGGATACTCTTATTTTCCGTCAATCACTGAATTTCGGGCAGAAGACACGGCGAATGATCCCTGGATACCGTGTCAAGGGATCAGGGAAGGGACACAGATTTCATTATCCTGGAAGGACAAAAGGATTCCAGAATGCATCCATGTCGATGAGGTCTTTCCGGATTGGATGACCCGGGGGCATCTCTCCCGACACCGGCAGGATCTCGTGCACTCTCCCGCTGGATGGGACCCGTCAGGAATGCCCAATAAACGGAAATACCCCGCCAATCCTTCTCGGAAGAGGTAGAGCCCGCTGGATCCTGAAAATGGACCCGTCACTGACCCGCCTTGCCTTTCATGCCAGGCAGGTGCCCCCTTTCTCCCAAAATACCGGAATACGGGGTGATCCAGGTGAGAAGAAGGTGCCAGTAAAGATTTAAACCAATTTTTCCGATATATATAAAGAGACGTTTTGGCCGGGGCCGGTGCAAGAGGGAACCCGATAGGACCGGAGTGAGGGAATGGAGAGGCCGCGCGAGAGGAAGATAGGCGGGAAGACAGCCGAGGAATGGCGCGATCTGGGATACCATGAGAAGGATCCCGAGAAGAGGGTGAGGTACTACTCCTTTGCCCTCCAGATCGACCCGAGAAACCTCCACGCATGGTACCAGCAGGGCCTCGCCCTCCAGAGGCTGGGGAGGCTGAAGGAGGCCGCCGACTCGTTCGGGAAGGTCCTCGAGATGGACGAGAAGCATACGGCTGCCTGGTTCGCCCTCGGGCAGGTCCAGAAGGACCAGAAGAAGTTCGAGGAGGCGGTCAGGACATTCGACCACCTTCTCGGGATCGAGCCCTCCAACGCCGATGCCCTGTACTCGAAGGGCCTTGCCCTCCTCTCGCTCAAACGGCCCGACACTGCCCTCGAGACATTCGACCGTCTCCTCGGAATCGAGCCCGGGCATGCCAATGCCTGGTACGCCAAAAGTATCGCCCTCATCGATCTCGACAGGCCTTCTGACGCCCTCGAGGCACTCGACCATGCCCTCGAGATCGAGCCGCGGCATGCAGGCGCCTGGCACTCGAAGGGCCTCGCCCTCATGGACCTTGACCGGCCCGCCGACGCCCTTGAGGCACTTGACCATGCCATCGAGAACGAGCCGCGGCATGCCGGTGCCTGGCACTCGAAGGGCCTCGCCCTCATGGAGCTGAGGCGCTATGCCCCGGCGCTCGGGGCATTCGACCATGCCATCGAGAACGACCCCAGGCATGCGGGTGCCTTCTACTCCCGGGGCCTCGTCCTCATGGAGATGAAGCGCTATCCCCCGGCGCTCGAGGCCCTGGACCGGGCGCTCGAGATCGAGCCACGGCATGCCGGTGCGTGGTACTCGAA
>CAZKEV010000013.1:0-3868 GCA_964551875.1 uncultured Methanomicrobiales archaeon
TTGCTTGCCCGGCGTCCCCACCCTTTCCGGTTCACAGTCGTCGGCCTCGAAAGCCCCTGTTGCTTGGCAACTCGGGAGTTCAAATCTCCCCCCCGGCGTTACGATATACTGGTGTCCTTGGGAGTGCGAATATTCCCCGTGCCTTCGGGTCTTCTTCGGTCTTTTTCATCACGAGGTCGGAAGAGAAGGGAAAATCCCCTATTCCATGAATAACCATTATATTGCTACTCCTCCCACCATCTCTTTAACCGCATGAAACGGCCTGCGTGAGTCCATGTTCGAGCAGGATGTGGTGCAACCCGGATATATCTTCGGTTACATCCTCTCGCTCCTCGCCCTGTCCTGGGGTGTCCTGGTCCTCTCGGATTTGGGTTTCATCCCAGCGCTCTCCCTCGTTATCATCCCCTTCATTCCAGGCATCCTTGCCCTCCTCTTCCTCTCCCTGGAAGGGCATCCGATCGAGGTCCATGCCTGGCCCCTCCTGCGTCCCGTCACGACTCCTGCCATCACCTTCGCGGTTGTTTACCCGTTCATCCTCATCGGGCTTGGAGCCTTCGTGGCTCTCGGGACCGGCCTGGGGTACCTGAACGGCGGGGCCGGAACAGGCGTCCTTGCGGGTCTCATCCTCGCGATATCTGCATTCCTGTATGCAATCCCGGCATCGCTGGGCCAGGAGTACGGGTACAGGGGATACCTCCTTCCAGCCCTCACCTACTGGCAGGGTCGGGTAGCCGCCACCCTCTCGGTGGGAATCGTCTGGGGCCTTGCCATGGCTCCGGTATCTTACCTTATCCTCTCAATGCAGGGTTCAGGTGACCCACTCCCGATCGCAGTCCTCGGGGCTCTCTTCACGGTCGCGGTCGCCTTCGCTTTCTCCTGCTGCTACTACCTCTCCGAGAATATCCTTCCCGTCGCTCTCATGAATATCCTCCTTGTTCTGGCTATCCCGGCCTTCTTCTCCAGCTCCTGGAACCCCGCCGGAGCCAGCCCGGGGGGCCTCATCGGGGTGACCTGGCCCTCCGCCCTCCCCCTTCTCCTCCTCGTCGCTCTGGCATTCGTCCCGGTCTTCTCCTGGCTCTTCACAGCGATGGACGGCGAAGTCAGCGGCGACGCCCTCTGACCGATGTGATGGAGCGTGTCCTGCCGCGGCTTTTATAGTACAACGGGCCACCTCTCTATGGAGTCTCTCTTGAGCGAGCCGATCATCGAGGTGCGGGATCTCTCCCATTCGTTCGGGGACGTGGTGGCGGTCGATTCGGTCTCGTTCGCCGTCAGGAGAGGGGAGATCTTCTCGTTCCTCGGCCCGAACGGTGCCGGCAAAAGCACCACCATCAACGTGCTGACCACGCTCCTCCCGATCCAGAAGGGTCAGGTGGCAATCGCCGGCCATGACGTTGCATCAGAGCCCGGCCAGGTAAGGAAAGCAATCGGGATCGTCTTCCAGGAGGAGACCCTTGACCGTGACCTGACCGTCTGGGAGACCCTGGAGTTCCATGGCAGGCTCTACTCGATGCCGCGGGATGAGCGGCGGGCGAGGATAGACGAGATGATCCGGCTCGTGGAGCTGGAGAAGAAGAGGGACGTGCTCATCAAGCACCTCTCGGGCGGGATGAAGCGGAGGCTCGAGATCGCCCGGGGTCTGATGACGAGGCCCGAGGTCCTGTACCTGGACGAACCGACCCTGGGGCTCGACCCCCAGAGCCGGCTCCGGGTCTGGGAATACATCAGGCAGGTGAACAGGGAGGGGACCACCATCTTCCTCACCACCCATTACATGGACGAGGCGGACAGCCTCTCTGACCGGATCAGCATCATCGACCATGGAAGAATTATCGTGTCAGGATCGAGTGAGGAGCTGAAGGATGCCCTGGGCGAGGATATGATCTACATCGAGACGGGCGATGACGCGAAGACCACAGGGATCCTCGGCACCCTTCCCGAGGTGAAGGGCGTGAAACCCTCGCTGAAAGGTCTCTCCATCACCCTCAACAACGAGGGCACGAAGTCCCTTCCCGTCATCCTCGAGAGGCTGAAGGAGCGGGGGATCGAGATCCGGTCCGCGAACCTGAAGAAGCCGACCCTCGACGATGTCTTTGTCCATTTCACGGGAAGGGAGATCCGGGGATGAGGGGGGTGATCCTGTGGCAACGGAATTCCTGACGGTCTACTGGCGCGATATGCTCCGTTTTGTCCGGTTCAGGGCACTTCTCTTCTCGTCCCTGGTCCAGCCAGCCCTGTGGATGGCCTTCTTCGGGGTTGCCATGACCTCCAACTTCGATCGCATCGCAGGGATGCAATCGGTCCCTGCCGGCGGGGTTGCTGTCCCCTACCTCACCTTCATGGCAGCCGGCGTCATGGCCCTCACCACGCTCTTCACGAGCCTCTACGGCGGGATCAGTCTCCTTTTTGACAAACTCTGGGGGCTCATGCGGGAGATCCTCGCGAGCCCGATGCCGAGGTCGCATATCCTGATCGGCATCAGCCTCTCGGGGATGACCAAGGCCTTCATCCAGGTGCTCATCATCATGGCCTTCGGAATCCTCATCGGCGTCAGGTTCTTCACCGGTGCTCCCCCCCTGCAGGTGATGGTCTCGGTCCTCGGGATCCTTCTCTTCGTCGGGGTCTTCTCCCTCGGGTTCCTCTTCATGTCTGCCACCATCTCGATGCGGATGGAGAGCCCGGAGAGTCTCCAGGCGGTGATCACGCTCCTCTCCCTCCCCCTCTTCTTTGTCTCAAACGCCCTCTACCCGGCCGAGGCATTTCCACCCTTCCTCCAGGCAGCGACGGCGTTAAACCCTCTCACCTATGTCGTCACGGGCATCCGCTTCTTTGCCATCGGGCCTGATTTCTACGCGCTGGGCGGTCACTATGTCTACACCCTGATGGATGTCGGCCTCGCTCTTCTCGCCCTCTGCACCTTTGCCCTCGTCATGTTTGCCGTCGCATGGTGGACCTTTGAGAAAGCGGTGGTGACATGAAGGCCAAGGTGAAAGGGGGCCCTGCCCCGAGTCAGGAACTCCCCCAGGAATCCGGCCAGATCGCCCTCCTCTGCGATGATTTCCTTACAACAACGGCCATACCGGCAGTTTCCATCGACCTCATCGTCACGTCGCCCCCGTATAACGTGAGCATCCCCTACACTGCTGTACGCGATGACATCTCCTACGAAGATTACCTGGACTTCACCGGCCGCTGGCTGAAAAAGGCCTACTCCCTCATGAAACCCGACGGGCGTATGTGCCTGAACATCCCCCTTGACAAGAACCTGGGCGGGCAGCAGTCGGTGTACGCAGACATCCTCTCCCTTGCAAAGGCCTGCGGCTGGCGCTACCACGCTACCGTCATCTGGAACGAGCAGAACATCTCCCGGCGCACGGCCTGGGGCTCCTGGCTCTCTGCCCGGGCTCCCTACGTGATCGCGCCCGTGGAGACGATCGCTATCCTCTATCGTGAGGCCTGGAAGAAGACAGAGGCCGGTGTCTCGGATATCACCCGCGACGAGTTCATCGGGTGGACAAACGGGGTCTGGACCTTCTCAGGCGAAAAAAGGGGGAGGGCCAACCACCCGGCCCCCTTCCCGCTGGAGCTCCCGACCCGGTGCATCAAGCTCTTCACTTACGTCGGGGACACCGTGCTCGACCCGTTCATGGGGAGCGGTACCACCCTCCTTGCCTGCAGGAATTTGAAGAGGAGAGGTATAGGGGTCGAGATCGACGAGGCCTACTGCGAAGTGGCAAAAAAGAGGCTCTCTGGCTGAGGGGAATCGCTCATCCACGGGAGCCTTCACAGGACCTCTTTACAGGGAAAGCCTCTACGCGATCTCCCTGAACTTCTTCTTAAAGGCCTTCACACAGACCCGGAAAGGTCT
>CAZKEV010000013.1:3968-44738 GCA_964551875.1 uncultured Methanomicrobiales archaeon
AGATCCACGATGGACTTTCTCACGGGATCTCTTTGAACTTCTTCTTAAAGGCCTTCACACAGACCCGGAAAGGTCTAGATCCACGATGGACTTTCTCACGGGATCTCTTTGAACTTCTTCTTAAAGGCCTTGCAGATGGGGCACTGGTCCGGGACCTGGTCGAGGAAGATGTTCCCGCAGATGGGGCAGAGGAAGATCTTGTTTGCCGTGAGATCCCGCTTCCCCTGGACCGCTTCGAGGGCCTTCCTGTAGTGGCCTGCATGGACCTCCTCGGCCTTCATGGCATAGGCGAACGCGATCTCTGCCTCGCTCTGTCCCCCCTCGGCCTTTGCGGTGGTGACGAATCCGGGGTACATGGAGGTGAACTCATGGGTCTCCCCTTCGATGCCCTTCTTCAGGTTCTCGTCGGTGGTCCCGATGGCCCCGAGCGTCCGGAGGAGCCTCCGGGCATGGATGGCCTCTGCCTCCGAGGCAGCCCTGAAGAGCTTTGCCACATTTTTGAACCCTTTCTCGTCAGCCTCCTCGGAGAAGCTGGCGTACTTCCGGTTCGCCTCCGATTCTCCGGCAAATGCTGCCATCATGTTCTCGCGGGTCGTCATACCATGGTAGTAGCGACCCCCATTGTGATAAGGATTGTTCACCGGCCCCCCCACTTGAGAATATATATAAGCAAACAGGGAAGAAGAGACATGTATGAACGCCAGATTCCAGAAAATCCTGATATTCATCCTTTGCGGGGCTCTCCTCCTTGTGCTCCCCGCCTCGGCCGGGTACCTGGACTTCATCTTCGGGACCCCGGCACCGACCCAGGCCCCGGTCTCAACGGGGGGAGGAACGGCCACGAGCCAGGTCGCAGCGGCGAGCCCTGACCTCGGGACCATCATCTCCCTCCTCCGGACCATCAACGACCGGGTCTCCCTCGTCGCCGAGAATACCCACCCACAGGCAACGGAGAAGATAACCGGAAATATCGTCCTCTTCGACACCATGGGGAATACAGCCAATGCCATCAAGAGCGGAACATCCATTGTAGCCCTGCCCCAGGGGAGCTGCGACATCGCCATCTATGCACGGTCGGTGCCATTGTATATCACGGTAGAGGAGGAGAAAGATCTCTCAGTGCAGATTACCCAGAGGTATTACCGCAACCAGCAGACCTGTATCGACGTTCCCATGTGCCGGAGGACCGTTTCACTGGATGACGATTACTCGTTCCTCTATATTGAATACAAGCCTTACGAGTCCAGAGATTCCCTGAATCAGGTCACCCTCTCCTACCGGTGTTAATCATCCGGTGGAGACCTCTCACTTTTCAGGTTGGGGCCTGCCTGGAGATGGCCGAACCGAGTTCGAAACCTTTCCGATAGGCCAGATCGAGTATCTCAGGCCGGGTATGGATGTCCTTTATCGTGTCCATGTCAGGGACCAGAATCTCGCCGAAGGGCTGGCAGTCGATGATGTCGAGGAATGCTGCCACGGTTGCCTTTGCACCATCGAATACCCCCGGGATCTTCATCCCGGAGATGGCGATGAAGAGGGCAAGGCGCGAGTTCCGTTTCTCCTTCGGGACGAGCGGCTTCTTCCTCATGTACTTGGCCATGAAGAAGACCTGAAAACGGTCCATGAGGGACTTGAGCTTGCCCGGTATCCCCATGGTCATGATGGGGGTGGCAATGATGAGCGCGTCCATCTCCCGGAACTTCGGGTACAGAGGGGTGAGATCGTCCTCCATCTGGCAGGTCTCGTGCTCCCGGCAGAAGAGGATCTCCATGCAGGGCTCGAAGTCCAGGAAGGGGACCACGATCTTCTCCACCGTGCAGCCGGCATCCTCTGCCCCTTTCAGGGCCCGGTCCAGGAGGGCTGCGGTGTTCCCCTCAGGGAGGGGGCTCCCGAGCAGGCCGATGACCTTCTTTCCCATACTCTGATTCATACCCCCATACTCTTTAAATTCTCTTCTTTTATCCTGAGCATGCCCCGGAATACTCCCCGGGGAAAGCTATCGTATCCTCGTGCATTCCTTAGAAACCGATATATAAGATACGCATCAATCAGAGAGAGGGTAACCCTATGGTGAAAGGTGACATCAAAGCGGTGAAGGCCGGTACAAAGGGAGAGCCGGGCAAATACGTCTGCATCGACTGCGGGTACGAGTTCGAGCTTTCGGCGGCCGAGAAGGATTTGAAGAAGTGCCCCATGTGTGCCTGCGAGGAGTACAACTGCTTCCCCATGACATCCATGCGCCCTGACATCAAGACCCCCGAGGACGTGCTGAACCCGCCCAAGAAGCGCGATTACATGAAAAAATAACCTTTTTATAGCCTCCTGGCCTGTACTCTCCACTGGTGAGCGGATGCTCATGGGAGGTTCTCTCATATGGTGAATGTCAGGGACGCAGGGGAGGTCTACGTATGCCCGATTTGCGGGAACGTGGTCCTCGTCAGGGAAGCCGGAGGCGGGGAGCTCGTCTGCCATGGCGAATCCATGGTGCTGAAGAGATGAGAGACAGAAGGATCGGTGGGGAAATGATCTTCACGGGAGGCTCGCTCGTATGGTGAATGTCTCGGCTGTTGGGCAGATCTACGAGTGCATGATCTGCGGGAACGTGGTTGAGGTCAGGGAAGTCGGCGGCGGAGAACTCGTCTGCTGCGGTGAGCCCATGGTGCTCAGGAAGTGATGGTATGGCAGTGAAAAAAACGACAAGGATTGCAACAGGAAAGGCAAAGAACCCCCAGAACTCGAAGGGGATGAGGGAGCTCGAGAAGAAGATAGGAAAGGTCCCGGTCTTCTTCAAGGAACTGATGAAGACCCAGCCGGATATGCACGAGGCGGTCCTCGCCTTTGACCAGCATATCTGGGACGACGGCGCACTCTCCCGGAAGACCAAAAAGATCATCGCGATCTCCATCGCGGCAGCCCTCAGGGACCAGCACGCGGTGAGGGCGCAGCTCGCAGGGGCAAAGAGGCTCGGCGTGACCATGGAGGAGATCGAGGAGGGCCTCAGGGTAACCTTCCTCCTCTCCGGCATGCCCGCCTATGTCTATGGCCGGGCGGCGATGGAAGAGATCATGGGAAAGGAGTGACAGCCATGCCCGAGGAACCCGTCTCCTTCCCCATCATCGGGGAACCCGCGCCAGATTTCGAGGCAGACACGACGCAGGGCCCCATCACCCTCTCGTCCCTGAAAGGCAAGTGGGTGGTGCTCTTCTCCCATCCCGCGGACTTCACGCCGGTCTGCACCACGGAGTTCCTCGCCTTCACGAAGATCTACGACGAACTGAAGGCGCTGAATGTCCAGCTCATCGGCCTCTCGGTGGACAGCATCTCTGCGCACCTTGCCTGGGTGCATGAGATCAAGGAGAAGATGGGGGTCTCCATCCCATTCCCCATCATCGCCGACCTCACGATGAAGGTCGCAAAGAGGTTCGGCATGATCCACCCCGGCCAGTCCTCGACGGCGGCCGTCCGCTGCGTCTTCTTCATCGACGATAGGGGGATCATGCGGGCGATGATCTATTACCCGCTCCAGAACGGGAGGTACATGCCCGAGATCCTGAGGCTCGTGAAGGCCCTCCAGACGACGGACAAGTTCAAGGTCTCCACCCCCGCCAACTGGCAGCCCGGCGAGAAGGTGGTTGTTCCACCGCCGAAGACCATGGCCGAGATGGAGAAGCGCCCCACCGAGGGCTACGAGTGCAAGGACTGGTACCTCTGCTTCAAGCAGGTATAATCCGGTGATTCCTTTTTTTACATTGTATTATTTCGGATGAGAAAATAGTCCAATTCTCCTGTTAATGCCCTATAGGAGGCTATCGCAGTTTGGGGGATGCCCGAGAGGAGGGGTCAGAGCCGCCAAGAGCTGTCAGCGGGGATACTTGTTCTCATATGGCTCAGATAGGTGAGTCCCCTTCCCGATGGATGGAGGAAGGAGAGATCGACCTCCCTCACCCCGCCCCCTTCCTGTTGATCTCCTGCATCGCCTCCTCGATCATATCCTTCACCGTGTCCAGCTCGTTCAGCATCGCTCTCCGGAGTGGGATGATGGCCCGGGGATCCCCGAGGACACCCAGAGCCCAGGCTGCCTTCCTCCGTACCCTCCAGTCATCGTCCTGGAGTGCCGATATGAGCGGATCGAGCCCCCGCGGGTCCCCCAGCCGTGCAAGCCCCTCGGCCGCCTTCCACCGCCGGGATGGCTCCTCATCCTGAAGCATCGAGAGGTAGTGGTTGAAACTGGCATCATCGCCAGAGGCCGTCCGGGGTGAACTGTCCTCTCCCATGGTAAGGCAGATATGCCGCCTCGGCAGGTGAAATTTTCCCTCCGGGTCCGGGCACCTAAGAGGAGTCTTTTTTTACTCTGTACATCCAAGCATGAAAGCATGCCCTACAAGGTCCTCGCCTTTGCCACGAGCCCCCGGAGGCACGGGAACTCCGAGACCCTCCTTGACTGGGTCCTCGCTTCCATGGCCGAAGAGCCGGATATCGCCATCGAGAAGGTGGCCCTCGACGAGGTCACGGTCAACCCCTGCAGGGGCTGCAACGCCTGCGAGGTCCTGAATAAATGCGTCCAGCGGGACGATATGGACATCCTCCACGACAAGATCGTCGAAGCCGACTGCATCATCTTCGCCTCGCCCATCTACTGCCTGGGGATCTGCGCCGAGGGGAAGGCACTCGTGGACCGGGCCCAGGTCTTCCGCTCCCGGAAGTACGTCCTCAAGCTCCCCGTGGTCCCCCCTGAGCGCCTGGGGAAGCGCCTGGGGATCTTCATCTCGACAGCCGGGCAGAACTGGGACATCGTCTTCGACGGTGCAAAGATGTCTATCAAGTGCTTCTTCCATGTCACCGAGATCAGGGACAGGGACATCCTCTACCTTCTCGTGCGGGGGGTGGACAGGGCCGGCGAGGTGGAGACCCATCCCACGGCCAGGGAGGATGCCCGGGCTACGGGGAAAGCGGCCGTCGGGCGCCTGCACGAGATGAACCGGTGAACCCATGGATGCCGTTGTTTCGGTCCTGGGCATCTCGGGGAGTCCCCACCGGCACGGGAACACCGAGACCCTCCTTGACGCCTTTCTCGACGGCGCCCGTGAAGCGGGCGGCGGGGTGGATAAGGTGGTCCTGAAGACCGTGGAGTATGCACCCTGCCAGGGCTGCAACGCCTGCCACAAGGACGGCGTGTGCATCATAGAAGATGAGCTCATCCCCCTCTTTGACAGGATCCTCTCCATGGATGCCCTGGCCCTTGCATCCCCCATCTACACCATGGGGATCACCGCTGAGATGAAAGGGTTCCTGGACCGTGCACAGTACCTCTGGGCCAGGAAGTACATCCTCAAGACGCTGTACTTCACCCGCGATCATATCCGGATGCACAAGGGGGTCTTCATCTCCACCGCGGGCACAGGCTGGGAGAACGTCTTCTCCTCGGCCTTCCCCATCATGACCGCGTTCTTCGATATCATGGGCTTCGAGTACTATGACAATGTCATCGCTAACGACATGGACCGGTACAAGGGGATACGGAACCACCCGACAGCCCTCGCCGGGGCAAGGGAGAAGGGGGGCAAGGTGGTGTCGGCGATCGTGCGGCTCAGGGAAGGAGAGAACCATCAGACCAGCTGAACCCGTTCAGAAGAGGGAGGAGAAGAGGGAGGGGGTGAAGGAGAGATAGAGGAGGGCGAAGGCCGCCACGATGAGGAGCCCGAAGGCCCCCGGACTCCAGGCAAGGATCTTCTTTCCGTCGAGCGGGCCGACGGGGAGCATATTGAAGGAAGCGAGCATGGCGTTCACCTTCCACCCCATGACCCCAATGACAGAGAGAAGGTTCCCCCCCAGGAGGGCCAATGCCACGAAGGGAACGGCGAGGAGGAGGTTCGTGGCCGGCCCTGAGGCCGAGATCTTCCCATTCTGCTCCCGGGAGAGGGTGGAACCGTAGATCACGGTGGCGCCCGGAGCAGCAAAGACCACCCCTGCAAGGGCCGCCATTGCGATCGCGACGAGGAGCATGAGATTGTCCCTCTGGAACTCGGCCCAGTAGCCATAGCGGATTGCGGTGAACTTATGCGCCAGCTCATGGAGGATGAACCCCGTGCCCACGGTTACGGCAGATACCCCGAAGACGAGAAGGAACCCGGCGAGCGAGATCCCGTCCCTGAGGAAGACGATGGTGAAGGCCAGGGTGATGGCGAACCAGGCGATGGCGAGATCGCGCCATTCCCGGGGGGGGATCCGTTCCAGCATATGCGAAATCCTGTAAAAGGTTGACCTCTTCACGGATATTCCCTTCCCTCAGGAAGCCCTTCCTGCCGAAGCGCTTCCCTCAAGAAGGCCTTCCTTGCGGAAGCCCTTCCCTCAAGAAGGCCTTCCTTGCGGAAGCCCTTCCCTCCAAAGATGTATATCTCCCTCTCCCCATGATCCCTGTATGAGTCTTGCATCCGTGAGAGAGAAGATCGATGATATCGATGGCCGGATCATCAAACTCATTGCAGAGCGGCAGCGACTGGCAGGGGAGATGGCCCACCTGAAGTTCCGGGAGGGAATCTCCATCAGGGACCCGGGGCAGCGGGAGAGGGTGCTCGAGCGGGCCTTTGACCGTGCCGTTGAGGCCATGGTCGATCCCGTCTCGGTCCAGAAGGTCTTCGACATCCTCGTGGAGATGAGCGAGGAGCGGCAGCAGGAGTGTATGGGCGACGGGAACCTGCCGTGAAATGAGAGTCCGTCATCGCGTTTCAGTCGTGTTGTGCGCCGCGGATGGGGAGATGCCTGGGTTGACCCGATCTGGAGATCAGCGCTGTGGAAGTATTGCCGGCGGGCTTCTTCCTTTATCAAAGGAGACAGGAAAAGATGGCGACATTTGATCCCTCGGCTCTCGGCATCTTCATCTTCGGCCTCATTGCCGGCATCTGCCCCTGCAACAGCGTCCTCTGCATGGGATTGATCGGGTACCTGACGAGCGGGGAGACCCGGCTGTCGCTCAAAAATATCCTCAAACTGACCATATCCTTCTGCGCCGGGACAATTCTGATACTCCTCCCCCTGGGGATCATTGCAGGGTACATCGGGAGGTATCTCCTCTTCCTGAACAGCACCATCGCCTGGTCGATCGGCGGAGCACTCATGATCCTGATGGGGCTGCAGCTCCTTCACGTCTATAAACCGCCGATCCGAAGCATATTCAATTTCTTCCGGGTGTCGACATCGTATACTGTGGTGGGCGCGTTCCTCCTCGGGCTCTCGTTCGGCGCAATAACGATCGGGCGGGGCGCCCCGATGCTCATTATCGTCCTCACGTACATCGCCCTCTCCCAGACCATGGCCGAGGGGTTCTTTACCATGCTGATCTATGGGGCAGGTCTCTCCATCCCGCTCATCATAATCAGTTCCATCGGGGGCGCCATCGGGAAAAGGATCAAGGAATATTCCCAGGTCAGCGGGGATGTCGCCGACAGGGTCATAGGGATTGCCATTGTCATCATCGGGGTCTTCTTCCTGTACCTGGCATTCGTGTAATCCCCGAAAAAATCACCGTATATCCTGGTTATGGGATGAACTCTGGAGGTTCGATGCAGCTCGAAGATCAAATCTGGAAGGGTTCATCTCTTTGCAGCAGGTACTCTCCCTGAGAGGTGCATGGTGAGAGTCATCCCGGTAACCGGTCTCTCGGGGTCAGGTAAGACCACTTTCATCCGTACCCTCATCCCTCTCCTCACCAGGCTTGGCCCTGTTGGAACGGTGAAGCATATAGGGCACCATACCATGGAGCTCCCGGAAGAGAAGGACACCACGACCATGTTCGGGGCGGGGGCTGAAGCTGCAATCGGGATAGATCAGGAGAAGATGCTCATCACCCTTGACAGCACCTCCCTTGCAGAAGCCCTCGACACCCTCTCGGGGCGCGGGATCGCCTTTGCGGTTGTGGAGGGCTACAAGAGCGGCCCCCTGCCAAAGATAGCCATCGGGGATGTCAATGTGGAGGCGTGCATCCTCCGGAACCCGGAGCCGGAGGAGGTGATACGTTCCCTCGACCGGTTCCCGAGCTATTTTACCCTCGGGGAGATACTGAGGGAACTCGGGGATGAAGGGGGGGCTTCAAAGGAGCCCGTCACCCTGGTCACTACCACCATCCCTCTGCCCCCGAAAAGCGAGGGGAATACCTTTTCCATCCTTGAGCGGGCGCTTCCCCGTATTGCGGATGAGACGGCGGGGCGGAACGGGGTCATCAAAGTTCGGGCCGAGATCCAGAGAGGTGCTCTTTTCAGCAGGCCGGATGAGTTGCTCATCGCGATTGCAGGGGAGAATGGGGATGCGGCAGCGGCTGCCCTTACCTGGGTTTTCTCCCGGTCCAGGGAATTCCTGGAAGCACGGGATATCCATCTTCTTTAAAAAAAAGAACTGATAGACCTGAATGAAAAGATCGGTTCCCAGGGGGGACCAGAGGTCACCTCCCCCCGGCACCGCCGCCGCCGAATCCTCCGCCGCCGCCGAACCCGCCCCCGCCGTGGAACCCCCCGCCGCCCCCCGTCGAAGGGGGAGCGAAGTGGGCGATGGGGGCGAAACCGAGGTAGAGCGCCGGTACTATATACATCTCCGGGATCCGGATGTTCAGCTCCTTCATTGCTTTTTCCACGTTCTCCCCGATGCCAAGAGTGGTACCGTAGACGAGCCAGTCCCCCCACATCGCGATGTCCTGGGGGGCGTACTCCTTGATCCGTGCAAGGTCAGAGAGGAAGGCCCGGAAGGCATCCCACTCGAGTTTCTCCTTGTAGGCATCGCCCTTCCACTGCCCGAAGAGGGTCGAGGGGAAGGCCCAGGCGATCACCACCTGGATGACCGCGATGGACCCAAGGGCAGCGGCCGGGAGGAGGAGAGCTGCCGCCTGGGAGCCCACCACGAGGATGAGGAGGGAGATACCCGCGAGGATGGCTGAGCCGAGGAGGAGGGGGACGATGTGAGGCCTCCCGTCTATGATGAATTGATTCGCCACCGTGGGATCCACCTCTGTCGTGATCCCGCGAAGCGTGGTCTGGATCTTCATCACCTGGAGTTCGGTCGAGCGGTCGCCCCGTGCATGCTCGGTGAGCCCTGTCAGCGCATTCGTGTCCACGACACCTCCCACTTCCAGGTTCCGGAGGAAGTTGAGGACCCGCTGCTCGTAGGGGTCCGGTGAGGTTCCCTGGAGGACGCGGATGGTGATCCCCGCATCAGGTGCCTCTCCCTTGGGCCTGATCTCAAGGAACTTCTGCCGTGCCAGGTCGAGCACCGTGGCATAGAAGCCATTCTCGTCGAAGGTGAGGGCCTCGTCCTTGAAGACAAGGTTCACGACCCAGGGCTTCCGGCTCCGGTCAGGCACAAAGGAGAGATACTCGGGAACGACAAAGGCCTTCTCCCGGCCATAACGGTTATAGATCAGGTACAGGAGTACCGGCATGATCAGGACGAGGCATGCAGAGAGCGCGAAGAGGAGCGCCCCTGCGTAGTACGGGAGGCTGTACCAGAAAAACCCGGACCGGGCCATCCCGTTCACATCGCCGACGGCATTCGGGAAACCGGCCCAGTTCGTCAGGTAATCACGGGTGGCGACGACCTCGATCCCGACGACCTCGTTTGCTGCCGCGCTCCCGGATATGGTCATGGCCCCACCATCCGCCCCGGCCGAGAGGAACGGAGGGTAGGGATAGACCATCTCGACCCCTGCCAGGGGGATGGTCACCTGGAGGGAGTGGTACGGAACATGCTGGTCCGCCAGGCGGAGGTTCAGGTGGCTCGTCCCGGAGTCATATTCAAGGGGCGGGTGGATGCGATAGGTATATTCGGCCGTATAGGTCCCTGCGGGGAAGTAGTCGGGATTATAGAACCCTGCCTCGTTGTTCTGGACGAGGGAACGTATGGTGGCCCTGGCCTTGTCGGTGGTCATGCCATAGATGGTGACCTGTCCCTGGTAGTCCCGGTAATACCCGATGGTCCCTGAAGGGACATGCATCCCGATGAGCTCGATGGATGGCTGGGTGAGGGGGGCGCCTGCAAGCGGCACCTCCCAGGTGCGAAAGAGCATCCGGTAGGTGCCCGGAGCCTTCACAACATAGGTGTAGCGCTCGGTCAGGGTCCCATCCGGAGAGATGGCCGCATCATAGCGGTCGATGACCAGGTTCCCCTCGAGAATCTGGGGAAGGGCAAGGGCAAGGGCAAGGGCGACCACCCCGATGATGAGGGTGATCGCCATGAGGATGGCGATCTGCCGGGTCTCGGTCACGGTATCCCTGCCTCCGCCCGCCTAGAACTCGATCTTCGGGGGCTTCGCGATGGCCTCCTCGAACTGGAGGTAATCGAGCTTCAGGAACCCGATGAGCCGGCCGATGATGTTTGACGGGAGGGTGTCGAGCATGGTGTTGAACTGCTGGACGATGTTGTTGTACGTGTAACGCTGCCTCGCGATCTCCTCCTCCACCCCCTTCACCGAGTCCATGAGGGAGGTGACCGTTGTCGAGGTCTTGAGGTCCGGGTAGGCCTCGGCCGTGGCGATCAGGGTACCGAGGAGGGCACGGGACTCCCTCTCGACGGTGTTCAGCTCGCCCGGGGTCCCCTTCAGCACGCTGGCCCGCATCTCGGTGATCTTCGTGAGGGTCTCCTTCTCGAACTTCGCGTAGCTCTTCACTGCCCCCAGCAGCTGCTCGATCATGTCGAGGCGCTTCTTCATGGCCACCCGGATCTGCCCGAGGGTGGCGTCAGCGGCGTTCCGGTACTTGAAGAACTGGTTATAGACGCCCACGAACCAGAGGACGAGGGCGAGGACGACGATGACGACGATGGCGAGGATGATGATCGAAAAGATATCCAGAACAATCACCCGATTTGAATATTTGCTCTCTCCCTATTAAAGGGAAGTGGCTTCCCCTGGAATTCCCAGGGACGGGGGGGAAAAGTGATCTCCTTCCCTACCGGGAGATCATCGTCCCCACGCCAGCATCGGTGAAGAGCTCGAGGAGGAGGTTATGCCCCCGGTTCCCGTTGATGATATGAGCCTGCTCGACCCCGTTCTTCACCGCATTAAGGGAGGAGGCGATCTTCGGGATCATGCCGCCGCTCACGGTCCCGTCCCCGATGAGCCGCTCGAGTTCGGCGGTGGTGAGCCTCCGGTAGATCTGTGTCCTTTCGGCATCCATCACGCCGTCCACGTCGGTCAGGTTGATGAGCTTGAACGCCTTCAGCGCAACAGCGATCTCGCCTGCCGCCGTGTCGGCATTGATGTTCAGGCTCGTCCCCTCCCGGTCGATGGCGATGGGCGCGATGACCGGGATATAGCCCTTGTCAAGGAGGGTGTGGAGGACTGCGGGATCTACGTGCTCGATCTCCCCCACATACCCGAGATCCACCTCCTTGACCCGGCCCCCCTCCTTCACCTTCTGGGGATCCATCTTCCGGGCGATCATCAGGTTCCCGTCGTTCCCCGAGAGCCCCACTCCCCGGGCCCCACCGCGGGCGATGAGCGAGACGATCCCGTCGTTGATCTTCCCGACGAGTACCATCTGGGCGATCTCGAGGGTCTCCCGGTCGGTGATCCTGAGGCCTCCCACGAACTTCGGCTCCTTCCCCATGGCCTGCATCTTCTCGGTGATCTCGGGCCCCCCGCCGTGGACGATGACCACCTTCATGCCCACGTACTGGAGGAGGACCGCGTCCCGGATCGCCATATCCAGGATCTCCTGGTCCACCATGGCATGCCCACCCAGCTTGATGATGATGGTCCTCCCATGGAACCGCTGGATATAGGGGAGCGCCTCCATGAGCACCTCTTCACGCTTCACGTCGTATACCTCCCGTTGATCTCCACGTACTTTTCGGTGAGGTCGCAGCCCCACGCCGTGGCCTCCCTCGTTCCCTGCCCGAGGTCCAGTTCGAACCGGACCTCCCTTCCCTTCATGGCCAGCTTGGCCCGCGCAAGGTCGGCGACGATCCTCCCCTTCTCGAGGAGGGGTGTGCGGTCATCCCCTGCGCCGATGGTGAGGGAGACCTGGTCAGGGTCGAACTCCACGCCGGCCCGGCCGGCCGCAGCGAGCACCCGCCCCCAATTGGGGTCCTCGCCATAGACCGCGGTCTTGAGGAGCGGCGATGCGACCACGGTGCGGGCGATCCTGGAAGCCCCCTTCTCTGTCAGTGCCCCGCGGACCACCATCTCGATGAGCTTCGTTGCCCCCTCGCCGTCCCGTGCGATCTGGATGGCCAGGGTGCGGGCGCACTCCTCCAGGGCTGACCTGAATGCCGCAGCCGAAACCCTCCCTGCCTTACCCGTTGCGGTGCAGATAGCGATGTCGTTCGTGGACATGTCCCCGTCCACCACCACCCGGTTGAAGGAGCGGCGGGTCGCCAGCCTGAGGGCCCGCTGGAGCTCCCCCGTCGTGACCTTGGCATCGGTGTAGAGGAGCGCGATCATGGTCCCCATGTTCGGGGCGATCATACCGCTCCCCTTGCAGATTCCCCCGACGGAGAAGCCATCCCCCTTCACCAGGGCATGCTTCTCTACGAGGTCCGTGGTCATGATGGCCCGAGCCACCTCCTCCTCGGAGGCTGGATCCTGCCTCATGCGGGGGGCGACGAGCCTTGCCTGCTTCCCGATGAGGTCAAGGTCCAGGTAGCGCCCGATGATACCGGTCGAGGCGACCCCGACCCGCTCCGGATCCGTATTGAAGGCATCTGCCCCGATCTCGCACATCAGGGCCGCATCCCGGATCCCCTTCTCCCCGGTATAGGCGTTGGCACATCCGCTGTTTACGATGATCCCGTCCAGTTCCCCATGGGCGATCCGCTCCTTCATGAGGACCAGGGGGGCAGCCTTCACCAGATTGGAAGTGAAGACCGCGGCTGCTGTCCCGCTCGCGGCGACGAGGGCGAGGCCGTACCGCCCTTCCTTCATCCCGGCTGCGGTGACTCCCTCCACACCGCAGATGCTCTTCACGATTCCCCCTCTCCGCCCTCTCTGGATCCGTAGGACTCGCCGAGGCCCCTCACGATATCAGCCCGTGCGACGATGCCTGCGAGTTTCCTGCCCCGCATGACGGGAAGCCTCCCGATCCTCTTCTCCACCATGAGGGCGGCTGCGGCATCCATGTCATCCTCCTCGCCGATAGTAATCGTAGGGGATGACATCACAGACCGAACAGGCTGGTCGCCGATATGCGACAGGGCCTTCTGGGTATGTGCCCAGTTGATGGCTTCCCTTATGGGGACCTCGATGATCTCGAGGGGCGAGGGGAGCCAGAGATCCTCCGATATCCCCGGGGTCTTCAGGAGTTTGAGGATATCCGACTCGGTGATCATCCCCACGAGCTTCTCGCCATCCATGACCGGAAGGCCCCCGACCTTGTGCTTCCGGAGAAGCCCGGCCGCCTCCCTCACCGTTGCACCGGCAGATACCGTGACAGGATCCGCCGTCATTACTTCTCTGACCTTCATAGTCTTCCTCCTCAGGGCAGGGCCCCGGCCCCCCTGAGACCTTCCTGTTCGGGGAATCCGCACATCAGGTTCATGTTCTGGATCGCCTGGCCGCTCGCTCCCTTCACCAGGTTATCGATGGCAGAGGCGACCACGACACGCTCTCCCTCGCTCTCCACCGCGATGTCGCAGAAGTTCGTCCCCCGGACCGCCGCGAGGATCGGTTGCTGGAGCCGGACGAAGAACTCCTTCTCATAGGACCTCCGGTACAGGGCTTCCACCTCCTTCTGCTCCATGGGCTCGGAGAGGAGGATGTGTGCAGTGGTGAGGATCCCACGGTTGACAGGCACCAGGTGGGGGGTGAAGTAGACCCCTGCCTTTGACCCGAGGCGTGCGATCTCCTGCTTCATCTCCGCGAGGTGGCGGTGCCGTGTCCACTTGTAGGGGTTGATGTTGTCCGCGACCGTCGGGTAATGGGTGACCGCCGAGGGGGCATTTCCTGCGCCGGAGACACCCGTCTTTGAGTCGAAGATCACGGCCTTCGCCCTCGTGGCAAGGGGTGCTGCAGCGAGGACCGCCCCGGTTGGGAAGCAGCCGGGGTTCGCCACGAAGGAGGCGGACCTGACCTCGTCCCGGTGAAGCTCCGTGAGGCCGTAGGGGGCAGGGAAGTAATCGGTGTGGGGGACACCGTAGGTCTTCTCGAACACATCCTTCGGGAGCCGGTAGTCTGCCGAGAGGTCCACGACCTTCATCCCCCGCTCGAGGAGCCCCCGCACGTAGGTCATCCCCGCCGTATGGGGGACCGCAAGGAGGGCGACGTCGGCATCCATCCGGTCCACCGAGGGGTTCTGGAAGAGGAGGCCGGTGAGCCCCTTCAGGTGGGGATGGACCGAGTCGACCCGCTTCCCCGCGAGCTTCCGCGAGGTGGCGATAACGACCTCTGCAGAGGAGTGGGTGAGGAGGAGCCGGATCAGGTCGCCTCCGGTGTAGCCGGAGGCCCCGATAATCGCGATTTTCATGGGAAAAGATATTCGGCGGTGATGATTTAAGGGTTATTCCCTGGACGGTGTTCCGAAAGAAATGAATCAGGCAATCCTCGGGATATCCGCCGAGACTTCGAGGAGCCGGGCCGCGATGGCCTCGATCCGGGCATGGTCCTCGAGCCCTTCGACCAGGTGGGGAGGGAGGAGGTTCATCCCGTACTTCGCCCCCAGGTATGCGCCGCAGATGAGCCCGATGGTGTCGGTGTTCCCTCCAACGTGCCCGACGATGGAGAGGAGATCGGTGGCACTCGCATACCTTGCCATCAGGAAGAAGGCGATGGGGATGGTCTGGTAGACAGAGAGATCGTTTCCTATGAGCCGGATTGCATGCTCGAGCCCGATCCCCTCCTTCTCCAGGCGCAGGGCATGCCGGATCTTCTGGCCCAGGAGGGGATCCTCCCGGCCCACCTCCCCGCAGGCGAGGGCGAGGTCATCCGGGGATCCGGCCAGGGTATGGTGGATGAGCATGGCGATCCCGGTGGATCCGGCGATGGCGGCAGGATTCGTGTGAGTGACGCTGCATAGCCGGGCCACCGTCTCCCGGATATCGACCGGATCCTGGTACGCGAGGGCGAAGGGTATTCCTGCCGGGAGACATCCCGAGGTCGTCGAGTTCACCCCGCTCTCCTGCGGCGGTGACCCATCGAGAAGGTGGATACAGGCGGTGACAACGGACCCGTCAGGGAACCGGAACACCCCGGATCGGTAGAGGGCCTTGAGCCGCTCGGCGTAACCTTCCAGCGAGAAGGCCCGCCCTGCCAGGAGCTCGGCGGTGAGGAGCATGAGCTGGGTGTCGTCGGTATATTGTCCCGGGGAAAGGGCATCGTTCGGGTGTCCACGGTAGGGACGGCGGAATGAACATTCCGCTCTCCAGAGGTCTGCGGGGGTCCCCTCACCCGGCATGCCCATGGCGTCCCCGATTGCGGCCCCGATGAGGCAGCCCGTGTACCGGAGGAGCATTGAAAGAATGTGGTGGGGAGAGGGAATTAACCCTTTGTCCCGGTTTTAGGGGAAAAGAAGAAGGAGATGAGGGTTACCCCACCTTCGGAAGGTTAGCGAGGGACTCCCTGATCTTGCTGTCCGGATACTCGAAGTCCGAGAGCTTCCCCTCGAAGTAGTCATCGTACGCGGAGAGGTCCAGGTTGCCGTGGCCTGATAGGTTGAAGAGGATGACCTTCTCCTCACCTGTCTTCTTACACCTGATAGCCTCGTCGATGACTACCCTCGCGGCGTGGGCGGTCTCCGGGGCCATAATGATGCCCTCGGTCCGGGCAAAGGTGACGGCCGCCTGGAAGACCTCGGTCTGGTGGACGGCCACCGCCTCCATCACCTTCTCATGGACGAGACGGGAGAGGATGGGGGAATCCCCGTGGTACCGGAGCCCGCCGGCGTGGATGGAGGGCGGGACAAAATCATGGCCCAGGGTGTACATCTTTGCGATGGGGCCGATCCCTGCCGTATCCCCGTAGTCATAGGCATAAACCCCTTTCGTGAGGGTCGGGCATGAAGAGGGCTCCACTGCAATGGCCCGGATATCAGGCCGCTTCCCCTGGAGCTTCTCGCCCAGGTAGGGAAAGGAGAGGCCCGCGAAGTTGGACCCGCCGCCAACGCATCCGATCAGGATATCAGGCTCGTCCCCGGCCTGCTTGAACTGCTCCATGGCCTCGAGGCCGATGATGGTCTGATGCATGCAGACGTGGTTCAACACCGAGCCCAGGGAGTAGTTGGTATCCTTGTGGGTCGCCGCGTCCTCCACCGCCTCGGAGATGGCGATGCCCAGGGACCCGGGGGTCTCCGGGTCCTTTGCGAGCATCGCCTTCCCCGTCTGGGTCCGTTCCGACGGGCTAGGGATGCACTCCGCCCCCCATGTCTGCATCATGGACTTCCGGTAGGGCTTCTGGTAGAAGCTGGACCGGACCATGTACACCGTGCACTTCATGTCAAAGAGGCAGGTGGCAAAGGCAAGGGCTGATCCCCACTGCCCGGCGCCCGTCTCTGTTGCGATCCGCTCGATCCCCTCCTTCATGTTGTAGTACGCCTGGGGCACCGCCGTGTTGGGCTTGTGGCTCCCCGGCGGGGAGACCCCCTCGTACTTGAAATAGATCTTCGCCGGGGTCTTCAGGTGCTCCTCCAGCCGGTGTGCCCGGTAGAGGGGGCTCGGCCTGTAGAGCCGGAAGATCTCCCGGACCTCATCCGGGATGTCGATGTACCGGTCCTGCGAGACCTCCTGCCCGATGAGGGCCATCGGGAAGATCTGATGGAGCTCGTCGGGGGTGGCCGGTTTCTTCGTCTGCGGGCTGTAGTAGGGATCCATCGGCGATGGCAGGTCGGCCTGGATGTTGTACCACCGCTTCGGGATCCCATCCTCGTCAAGCTGGAACTTGGTCTGCATACCCATCAGGTAGGTTCCGGGTTAATATATACATTGTGGTATCTTCATGTCATTTAATGTATAAAAAAGGACATTGAAGATGGGGCCCTCACTCGAACCTTAACGCCTCGATGGGGTTCATCATCGCCGCCTTCCAGGCCGGGTAGATCCCCGAGAGGAGGGAGACCCCGATGCCGAACGCCACCCCGTAGAGGATGTAAACGAGGGTGGTCGCTGCAAAGAGGTACTTCGAGGACTGGAGCATGACGTTGAGAGCCAGGTATCCTCCCGCGAGGGAGAGGACACCCCCGATGGCGCTCCCCATGAGCCCGAGGATGAGGGCCTCGGAGAGGAAGATCCTCATCACCTCGCCCCTCTTCGCCCCGAGGGAGCGGATGATCCCGATCTCCTTTGTCCGCTCGGTCACCGACATGAGCATCACGTTCAGGATGGAGATGCCGGCAACGACGAGGGAGATGCCCCCGATGGCCGTGGTGAAGGTGGAGATCTGGTTGAAGGCATCGACGATGGTCTTGAGCACCTTCCGTGTATCGAGGACGTTCACGACCTGCTCCCTGCGGTTGAGCTTGTCCTCGATGGCCGCCTTCACCCCGTCGATATCCTCCAGCTTCCTGACCTTGATGATGACCTGGTCATAGTCCCTCTCCCCGTAGCGGGAGGTGAACCAGGTGTCAGGGACGATGATGGCATAATCTGGGTTGAGATCAAAGCCGATCCCCCGTTCCTTGAGGAGCCCGACGATCCTCACCCGTTCCTCTCCCGACCCGATACCGAGGGACTCTCCCACCTTCAGGTCGTTCTCTTCGGCGAGCTTCTTCCCCACCATGGCGCCCGTGCCGTACCGGAGATAGATGCCGCTCTCCTTCTCCAGGAGGACGGGAACATCCGCCGGGTCCATGGCATAGAGGGCTGCGGTCTTTGCCTCATTGCCCACCGTGATGCGTTCAGCGCCGGTATGAATGGGGATGACCGTATTCGCCCCGGCGGCCCGGCGTATCTCCTCGACCTGGCGCTCGGTGATCTTGAGGCTCGACCCGCCCCCTGTAATGGTGCCCGGTGCGGCGCTGACATGGGGGGAGACAACGATGGTGTCGCCGACGGAGGTGAGGGAGTCCGAGATGGAGAGGACGAGGCTGTTCCCGAGCATCCCCATCGATGAGATGGCGGTGACCCCGATGATGATCCCCACCACGGCGAGGAGTGAGCGGAGCCAGTGGAGCCGGATGTTCCTTTTTGCGAGATCGAAGAGTATCATGCGACCCTCCCGTCGACCATCCTGATGGTTCGCCCGGCGTAACCCGCAATCCGCGGATCATGGGTGACGACGAGGATGGTCTTCCCCTTCCGGTTGAGATCGGCAAGAAGGCCCATGATGGTGTCCCCGGTCTTTGAGTCCAGGTTCCCGGTGGGCTCATCGCAGAGGAGGATCTTGGGATCGTTCACAAGGGCGCGGGCGATGGCGGCCCGTTGCTGCTGCCCTCCCGAGAGCTCGGCAGGCCGGTGGCTGTAGAGGTCAGGGGTGAGGCCGACCGCACCGAGGACCTCGTGGCACCGCTCCCGGGTTCCGGAAGTCCGCCTCACGAGGATGAGGGGAAACTCCACGTTCTCAACGATCGTGAGGAGCGGGATCAGGTTGAACTGCTGGAAGACGAACCCGAGATGGTCCCGGCGGAGGCTGGTGAGCTCGTCGTCCGAGAGGGCCTTCACTGAGAGGCCGCTTATCTGGATATCACCCGTGCTCGGCACATCCAGGCACCCGATAAGGTTGAGGAGGGTGGACTTCCCTGAACCTGACGGGCCCATGATGGCGATGAACTCGGCGGGCATGATGTCGAGGGAGAGGTGGTCGAGGGCACGGACATCGCCTGCCGGCATCGGGTAGGTCTTCGTCACATCATCCAGCCGGATGATGGGATGCGTTTCAGTCACGGCCGGTTTCAACCCCGTCGCCAGAAGTAGATGAAGACCGCGGCAATCATGATGACGAACATCCAGATGAGCAGGTTCGTGAACCGCGATGGCTCGGTCGCCTGATCGGAGAGCGCCTGGCTGCTGATCTCGACATTCGAGGTCGTGGTGAGGATGTTTCCCGCCCGGTCCTTGTAGGTGATGAGCACCGGGACCTCGCCGACCGTTGCCTTCGAACGGAAGGTCACGTCGAAGGAGGCGACGTCATCCGGTTCCAGGGACCCGACAATATAGACCTTGTAGGGGTCGACCGGGGTCACCCCGCCCCGGGTCGTGACGGTCACCGAGCGGGCTGTCTCGAGCCCGACGTTCATGACATCGCCGGAGATATGGATCGCCCCCTGCTCCGCGGTCACGTGGATGTTCGTGAGGACCGGTTCTGCCTGCAGCCTGTTCTCCACCGTGGAGAGGGGAAGGTTTAACGTGGCGGTATGGGGGTTGATCCCGTTCTTGAAGTTCGCCCGAAACCTGATGAAGGTCTGGCGCAGCGGCGTCACGTTGAAGGCCACGACCGACGATCCGTCAGGTCCGAGGGTCCCCAGGAATACCCCGGATGGGGTGACGAGGAATCCGTCCCCTTCCGGTGTCACGGTCACCGCGTTCACGGCATTCGGCCTCGGGTTCCCGACCATGACCCAATAGTCTCCCTTCATCCCCTGGATGATGGGATCCGGTGTCTCCAGGATGGAGAGTTTCAAGGTCGAGGACTCCACCTCGATGGGGAATTGAAAGGAGTACCCACCCCCTTCCCGGAAGTCGAGGATGAACCGGAGGTAGTATACCCCGTCGGATGCCTCGGCCCGGACCTTATAGACATAGGTAACGGTGCTCCCGGGGACGATCCCGCCCTGTGTCTGGTCCGGTGACTGGATCACCGAGACCTCGACACCCGAGAGGCGTGCTGAGTTGATGTACACGCTTTCCGAGCCCGAGTTTATGACGTTCACCGTGACCACCCCGGTATCGCCCTTCATGAGGACCGGCGGATCGAGCCGGTATGAGGAGACCGCGACCTGCGGGCCGATATCGAGAGCGAGGGCAGGAGCCGCGATGAGGAGGAGGAAGAGGGCTGTTGTGAGAAGGGTAAACGTGCGCATCATGAGAAGACACCCATGAATACGAGCGTGATGACTATGTATACAAGAACAGGAAGGCCAACGGAGATCGTAGCGTTCCGGAGGGTGAGTTCCCTGCTGTACCGGAGCCCGAAGATCCAGATATTCGCGCTCCAGAGTAGAAAGATGATACCGATAAGGCCCGTGATCTGGAAGACGGGGGAATTGGTGAGGGCCATGATCGCCGACTGGATATCCATAACATCCTTCACGGGACTCACCTGGATACCGGGGAGGTAGGTCCAGAGGATGATCAGGTCGATGAGGCCCCCGATGGTGGTGGGGAGGAACCCGTAGCCGATCGCCGCGAGGGTCTGAGTGAAGGTCCCCTTGCCTATGAAGATCATGGATATCACAAAGAGGATGCCGGTGAATACAACCCATTCAAGAAAAAACCCGATAAAGCCCAGGGGGATCGCCAAATAAGTCACGATGCCCATCGCCGCTCTTAAGTTCTCCGGATAGATCTGCATCATGACGGGAACACGAAGGTATGCGAAAATCGCCCCGATGATCCCAGCGATGAGCACGATGACTGCCGGTGTCTTCAGGTCGCTCCATTCCTTCGGGTCACGCCGGAAGAACCCGTCGGGATCGGTGAACAGGAGAAGGATTGAACTCACCATTCGTGGTCACATAGACTTGGCCGTCTCACCTTTTACGTCTTTTGGAGATCCGGGGTGGCCGGGGGTGACGAGAGGTCCGGCTTCCCCGGTGAGCCCCCGGGGCCGAACTGCTCCCTGATCCAGGACTCTATCCTGTCACGGACATCCCGGGAGGCTTCAAGGATCTCTTCCTCATCCCCCCGGAAGTTCCCGGGGTCAGGGAATTCCTTATGGAGATACTCGTCCCCGGGCGGAAGGAAGGATCCGGGGATGCATGCAGCCTTGTCGCAGAGCGTGACCACGAGATCGAACCGGGCTCCCGCCAGCTCGGCGATAGATTTCGACCTGTGGGCGGAGATATCGACCCCGGCCTCCTTCATGACACGGATCGCGGTCCGGCTGACCCTGAATGAGCGGAGGCCGGCGCTTGCGGCATCGTAGCTGTCGCCATACAGGGACCTGGTGAACCCCTCCGCCATCTGGGATCGTGCCGCGTTCCGGCCACAGATGAAGATGACCTTTCTCTTCATGGCCATGCATTCACACGAGGACGGGGGCAGGTTCGCACTAGGACTGGAGGCTCGCGTCTTCCGATGAGGTCAGCCCCGGGCTCACCGATATGACGATCCTGTAGTCCTTCCAGCCTACTAGAGAGAGCCGGAGTTCGTAGGATCCCGCAGGGAGATTCGGAATCAGCTTGGGGGTAACCCCGTACCCCTTCCCGTCAAGGTAGATCGTGGCTCCCTGGGGGAAGGAGGTGATGTAGAGTGCCCCCTGGGGAGGAGGCGTCTCGGGCAGATCCGTGGGCTTCAGGGTCGGGCCCGGAGGCGTCTCGGGAGTCGGCGGAGGAATCGGCGTCACCGGGGTTGGCGTCGGGACAGGCGGGTAATCTGCCGAGATGTGCATCCTCTGGCCTGCATTCACGGTGACGAGCTCGACCCGCTCAGCATATCCCGAGGAACGGAGCTGCAGAAGATGGGAGCCTGCCGAGAGGTTGGTGAGAACGATCGGGGTCACTCCCCGGAAATTCCCGTCAAGGATGACCTGCACCTCTCTCTCACTCGGTGTCGAGGTGATCTCCAGGGATCCCATCTGAGGGGCTTCTTTCGTGCATCCTGCAGCGAGGAGAACGGCAACAAGGATCACGAAAAGGGGGATCCTCCGCATAGTACCAAATCCGGGGGGAGAGAGTTTAAAGGTATGGATTCCGAACGGGCTGCGGGTCGCAACCCCACAGAATCATATCATTTCAGCCCCCTCCTGCCATTGCTTCGAAAAATATTTTCGAAAGGCTTCGAAAAATTTCGTAATCTACAGAAATTCTTTATTTTCCAAGGGCTCACTCTCCTCCATGTTTCGTTTGAAGAGTTTTGTAGCGATCGTCATTGTCTCAGCCGCGATTATTGCCGCGGGGTGCCTGAGCCTCGGGCAGTCCCAGCAATCATCCACGGAAACGGTCTCGAGGGGCTCGGGCGGCCTCTCCTATGCAGTACCCGCACCAGCGTTCACCCCGGCGCAGAAGATTGCCGGTGACCAGGCAACGGCAGCAGGCAACGCAGACCAGGGAGTCCAGACCAAGATCATCAAGACCGGCCAGGTCACCATCGAGGTATCCCAGGTCCCCGCGGCCATCGACCGGGTCAGGGATATCGCCGTCTCGAACGGGGGCTACCTCTCCTCCTCCAACGTTTATACCTCCCAGAATGATCGGAAGACCGGGTACGCGATGATCCGGATCCCTGCCGAGAAGTTCGATACGGTCCTGCAGGCCCTGGCACCCCTGGGAAAGGTCCTCTCCAGCTCCGAGCAGCGGTCTGATGTGACCGAGCAGTACGTTGATCTCACGATTCAGAACAAATCCTACCACACACAGCTGGAGAACTACTACCGGATCATGGCCAAAGCAGAAAAGGTCGAGGACATCATCAAGATCCAGTACCAGATCGACCAGGTCACGCTGGCGCTTAACCAGGTCGAAGGAAGGCTGCGGTACCTGAACAGCCAGATCGACCTCTCCACCATCACCGTGACGCTCCAGGAGCCCGAACCAGTGGGTGGTGAGACAGGGTACAACATCATCACCGCCATCAACGAAGGCATCGCAGGCTTCTTCGGGATGATCTCCGCCATCATCATCCTGGTCTTCTCCCTCATCCCCCTCGTCATCCTCGCAGTCATCGCCTACGCGGTCTACCGCTGGTACCAGAAGCGGAAAGGAGTGAGCACCCCGCCCGCCGATGTGAAGAAGGAAGGGTGAGAGACCCTCTCATCCCTGAATCTTTTTTTCGCCGTCCAACTTCTGAGTCGGGTAATCCAGCAAGCACAAGGAGGACCGGAAAACAACCGTTGTTGACAGTACTCACTGGCGAGCAGATCCTTCTGTAACAAGGCGCACGGTGAATGCCCTGCCGGATTATTTCTGCTCCCGTTTCTCTTATGGGACGAGCAACCGGTACTCCCGAAGGAGGGCCTTGCGGTACTCGTTCATCTTCCTGCCGGGGATATAATTGAACTGCCGGACACGTTTGATAATCTCGTCCGTAATTTTTTCATCGTCAGCAAGGTCCAGGCCGAGAACATCATGGAGGATCCATTCCAGCCTGTCGATGCCTGTCTCCTTGCCTTCGATGGGTATCTTCTTGATCTTTATCTGGTCCGGAGGGATACCCCCGCAGATCGTGCAGTAGTATCCCTCCTTCTCATCGCCTGCCATCAGTTTTATTCCTTGGGAGATCCGGGTAATATACCGAGCTGCTGCATGAGGCCCATGAGGTTCGCCTCGCCCCAGAGCTCGGCGATTCTGCCGTCACGCAGCCGGAAGATCTCGATACCGGTCATCTCGATCCTCTTCCCTGTCGGCGGAAGCCCCATGAACTCCCCGTTGTGGACTCCGCGGGCGGTGAAGCGGCAGGTGACCCTGTCGCCATCGGCCATCATGTCATCGATGGTCACATGGAGGCCATGGAACGCGGCCCGGCAGGTGGTGATCACGTTGTTCATCGCCGCAATGCCCGGGCCGGGGGTCGGGAGGGGGGGGGTGCAGCGAGAACTCGGGGGCAAGGAGGGCATCCGCCGCCCGGAGGTCGCCCTTCGATGGGCCGACCTCAAAGAACCGGCGGACGACCTGCATGTTTGCGTCTTCTGAGACCGCGGGTGTCATACCGGAATCCATGGATGGATGGCTATTTAATATTGTTGTCCCTTATAGAGTAACAAATGGATTCGGCTCTCGCGCACCTCGTCCGGCTGGGACTCAAGGAGTACGAGGCGAAGATCTACATCGCGCTTGTCGGCCTCGGCGAAGCAAATGCCCGGAGGGTTCACGAGGTGAGCGGGGTTCCCCGCCCGCGTGTCTACGATGTCCTGAACACCCTCTCTGCACGGGGGTTCATCGACGTCCGGCAGGGTAGCCCGCTCATGTATTGCGCTGTCCGCCCGGAGAGGGTGATATCCTACTTAAAAAAGGATCTCGATACCGCTGCACAGGAGAGCATGAAGTCACTGGAGACCCTGTCCCTCGATGCACAGCAGACGTACTCCCCGATATGGTATATCCAGAGTGACCGGACCATCCAGCGGTATCTGGACATGGTGGTTGAGGGGGTTACCCGGGAGCTTATCATTCTCTGCTTCAACACGGAGACCCTGAAGAGATTTCAGGGTCCCATCGCCCGGACTGCACGGGATCATACCGTCAGGATCCTGTTCCCGAAAGGACTCGCTCCCAAGATCGACTCGCTCGAGGGTTCTTTATGCTACGAAGCTGGTTCACTCAGGAACATCTTCGGCATGAATGTCTTCGAGAAGGTCTTCTCAACGCCCATCAGCCGGGAGGGCGGAGTCTTCACCCTTGAGTGCATTCTCCTTGCCGATGACCGGGAGTCCATGCTCATCTACACCCTGAATGGAAACCGCATGGCCGTCATCATCACCCTTCCCTTCATTACTTCTGTCCAGGGCCAGTTGTTCCATCAGATGATAGCCCGTGCAAGAGCAGTGAAGAAGGACGGCAGGGGAGCACGTGAAGGAGAGAGAATCAGGAAGAGAAAAGTGCCGGGAAAGCCCATACCTGTAGAGTCGTGATAACGTCATGGCAGATGCTTTGAATGGTGCCATCCTTCAGCGGGATGGAAAGACCTACGCGGTGATTACCCGGACCCCGGGCGGGATCATCAGCCCCGAACACCTTGAACGGGTGGCCGCGGTCGCCCGGAAGTATAGAGTCCCCACCATGAAGATCACGTCGGGGCAGCGGATTGCCCTCGTGGGAGTACCTCCGGAGAACCTCCCCGGGATCTTCGGGGATCTCGGCCAGGACGCGGACCGGACAGGAGGCCCGTGCCTCCACTATGTCCAGGCCTGCCCGGGGACCGAGACCTGCAAGTACGGGAACCAGGACTCCCTCGGTCTCGCCCTCTCAATCGAGGGACGGTTCAGGGACAGGGTCTTCCCCGCGAAGCTGAAGATGGGGATCTCCGGCTGCCCGCGCTGCTGCGGCGAGAGCCATACCCGGGATATCGGGATCATGGGGACCGTCAGGGGATGGACGGTCATCTTCGGCGGGAACAGCGGGACACGGCCGCGGATCGGTGACGTTATCGCGAAGAACCTGTCGGGGGATGAGGCGCTCGATCTCGTCCAGCGCCTCCTCGAATATTACCGGGGCCATGCAAAGCGGAAGGAGCGGACAGCCCGGTTCATGGAACGTATCGGGATGGATACCCTTCGATCCGAGCTGCTGTCCCTCATCCCGTATATCCCTCTTGAGAAGGTGAACTGATCATGAAGATTACCGAAGTAGCGAAGGTTGTTTCGGGTCCGAACCCGCATCATGTGGATGCAAGAAAGGTCTACGACTCGCCCCATGCGATGGCAGTCGTCATCACGCTAAAGGCCGGTGAATCGCTGAAGAGGCACATCACGCCCGTGGATGTCTTCTTCTATGTCCTGGAGGGCGAGGGCGTCGTGGAGATCGGCGATGAACAGAAGGCCGTCGGGAGGGATATGCTCGTGGAGAGCCCTGCCCGGATTCCGCACCGGTGGATCAACGAGAGCAGGGCGGTATTCCGCGTCCTCGTCGTGAAGGTGCCAAAACCAACGGAAGAGACGAAACTGCTGTAACTGCTGTATCGGGTTCACCATGCCCCCTCAGATCGCCGTATATCGGGCACCTCATCCAAATCCTCATCCTCTCATGGCCCAATTCACCACTGAGGAAGACTGGCCATGACTCTCACCGTCCCCCAGATCGGTGCACGGCTCGCCGAAGCAGGAAGGCTCACGAGCCGGCCCCTCTGCATAGCAGGCTCGGACACTATCCCCCGGGGTGCCGTTCCTGCCCCGTCCGTTGATCGCTGCGTCGCAAAAGCCATCGTTGCCGCCGCGTTCAACCCCGACACCCCGCCCATCTATCTCGGCCACGGGGCACTGGAGGGCTGCTGCCCTTCCGGAATCGCCTATACGGGGTTCGGCGAGCTTAGCAAGGAATCAAGGTACTTCATATCCACGGGATCGCCGGGAATCGCCGGCGGGATGGCTCTCAACCTGAAGGCCGACCCCGAGCTCGTCGATGCAAGCCGGCTCGCGGTGGGAGAGATCCGGCCGATATGGGAGTATCTCGTCGTCAGGCCGGCGGAGAATTATCCCGCGGATGCGCACGAACCCAGATCCATGCTCCTCTTTGCCCATGCAGAGCCTGCCCGGGTCCTCTGCGCCCTCGCCCACTTCGGGAACGCCGACGTATTCGGGGCGGTGCTCGCCCCGTGGGGGGCTGCCTGCGCGACCTTCGTCACGTACCCCGCCGGCCTTGCGGAGAAGGCCCCCCGGAACGCGGTCTTCCTGGGCCCGACGGACGCCTCGGTGAACCTCTGGTTCCCGAGGGAGGTGATTGCCCTCGGGATCCCGATGGATATCGCACGGAAGATGGCCGAGGAGGTGCCGGCCTCCTTCATCGGGAAACGGCCCGGGATGGCATACCCGGAAAGGAGGGTGTACCTGAAGTGAGAAAATTTATTTTTTCTTCGATTGAAAATTGACAACTCACTTTCACAATATGCGGGTAGTACTTAGATATAAGAATCTTCGACACATTAGTTATTGTCAATTTACGATGGAGAATTAATGAGCATCGAAAAACATTTCGATATCCCATTTATAGGATCAATGGCACTTAAAGAAAAGCAAATTCAACAAGTTTTTCGACCCATAATTGCTGTACACAAGTGGTTTGCTCGCCGTCCAGGGACACTATTTCGAGGTTTAATATTAGCGGAATTTGGGAATCGGCCGATCAATGAAATTTATTTCCATCCAAATGATTTTCAAGGTAAACTTATTGCGGATCCTTTCATGGGAGGCGGTACTCCCCTCATCGAAGCCAATAGAGTTGGCTGTGATGTTATTGGATATGATATCAATCCTATGTCTGTATGGATAGTTCGGGAAGAGATGGCTCATATAAATGTTAAATCCTATCTTCAAACAACTAAAGATTTAATCACATTTTTAGAGCCACAAATTGGTGATTCCTATATAACTGATTGCCCCCACTATGGGGACCTTGATGTGCCAGCAAAATACTATATTTGGGTTAAAATTCTTGATTGCATCAAATGCAACAAATCTTTCGACCTTTTTCCTGGATATATACTTGCGAAAAATGCGCGTCATCCTAATCATGTTCTTATTTGCGCGAATTGTGGCGAGTTAAACGAAGTCGGAAATTTGAATAAATTAGGTAACTGTAGAAATTGTGGATCTGATCTGATTGTTGAAGGGCCCGCGAAACGAAGCCACTGCATATGTCCGCACTGCGGTGAGAAAAACCAATATCCCAGAAATAATTCAGGCCCACCAAAACATAGGTTAGTGGCCATAGAATATTATAATCCAAAACGGTATGGAAAACATATTGGCCGGTTTTTTAAAAAACCCGATCAAAAAGACTTGAGGAAAATTGAGATTTCAAATTCTAAATGGGAATCAAAAGAACCTCATTTTGTTCCCAATCAAGAAATATTACCTGGCGATGAGACAAATCGCCTCATTCGTTGGGGGTACCACAATTATCGAGATTTATTTAATTCGCGTCAACTTCTTGGGCTCGAATTGAGTTGCGAGTTCATTAATAATTTATCCGATGAACGTTTGCGGCATGCTCTCGCAACGAATCTTTCTGATTTACTTCGCTATCAAAATATGCTGTGCCGTTATGATACAATGTCTTTAAAATCCCTCGATATTTTTTCAATCCACGGTTTTCCCGTTGGATTAATTCAATGCGAATCTAATTTATTGGGTATCAAAAATGGCAAAGGAGAAAATATTGGTTCTGGCGGCTGGAAAAACATTATTGAGAAATATTATCAAGCAAAATTATATTGCTTTCATCCTTATGAAATTAATCGCCATAAAAATCAAAATCTTAGGATTCCAATCAAAGGAGAGTGGATTGGAGATAATTACCTTAATCGACGCCCCCGCTTGATAAATATTCAATGTGAAAACTCATCAACAATAAAACTAAAAAAAGCAAGTTTAGATGCAGTTTTTACTGATCCACCCTATTTCAGTAACGTTCAATATAGCGAATTAATGGATTTTTGTTATGTGTGGTTACGTCGTCTTGTTGGAAATGATACAGAGTGTTTTGAACGAGAGAGTACACGATCACCCGAAGAAGTATCAGGTAATGTAACACAATCGAGAGGGTTAAATCATTTTACCGAGGCTCTTTCAGCAGTTTATCGCAATATGTCACAGGCATTAAAACCGGGTGCCCCACTTGTATTTACTTTTCATCACAATCTTTTGGATGCATATTTTTCAATTGGTACAGCAATTCTAGACTCGGGCCTGAATTGTTATGCAACACTTCCATGTCCTGCTGAAATGGGGGGTTCGATTCATATTCACGGAACAGAATCGTCCATAGTAGATACTGTGTTTGTTTGTCGAAGTCATGGTCAAACCCGTTTAGGGCAATATTTCGAAAATCTTGATCAACTTGAAGATGTTGTCCATAAGGATTTGGTAATGCTGCGTCAAGCTGGAATGAAACCATCAATTGGAGATATTCGTTGCATTGTTTTTGGCCATGTAACTCGGAAGGCCATTTGTGATTTGCGAAACGAATGGGATTCTAGTTTAGCTACAAAAACTCGGCTTAGTACTATTCAAGAATCTATCAAAAATATTGGTGATAATCAAAAATTAATCAATAAATTGTATAAATCTTCAAATAATATAATCAATAAGAACCTTGTACCATTATTCGAGGATTAAAGGAGGTCGTAATGCAGTTCCCTTTTGAAGTGGAATTTGCACAAATTGAGCTGGATTATGACAGTTATATTGACGCAACTTTCAGCTCTATTCAATCTGAATTTCTCCTAATGCCCAAAGGCGAGGGTTTCGTTGAATATCCTGTTTTCGAAAAAGGGTATGAATCTCTTAAACATGCTACACGGAATTTCCGAAATATCGAACCAGATTCAATAATTAATGCCGTTTATGAAACCCCCATATCCTTAATCGTTCTGCGTTCGATTTTGGGGTTTACGCCCCCAGAATGGGCGGCTATCACCACACAAAGAATAGGCTTTGATGTTCCTCAGGGAGCAGTGAGGACAATTGATAGAAAAATCCGAATGAACCCTTTAATTTCTTTGCCCGCTGCCCGAGATCGAATTAATGATCGGAGGCTAAAAGCAATGATCAAAACGGCTTGTGAACTTTTAAATGAAGGGGCACCCACAATCTCTTCCACAATATTACACAGATTAGACAAGAGCGACACGAAATTCGGATTAACAAGCCTTCAATCCCTTGCGGATCTCGGTGTCCCCTATGCCATGGTTCTTTATGAGAGATTTCTTGGCCGGCCTTTTGCTAGTCACCGTGATTCGGTTTCTGAATTAATTGGAGATGCATTAGAAAACGCCATTGAAGAAGTTTTAAGTCGGTCGGGTATCAGTTTTCGAAAGACAAAACGAACAGAACGTATCCCTGGATTTGATCAAGCGCCAGATTTTATAATACCTGATGAATTCAATCCCCAAGTTGTTATTGAAGCAAAAATTAGTGAAGACGATGGAACAGCTCGTGACAAAGTCACTCGAGTTCAACATTTAGGCGAATTAAGTATGAAGGGTCGTCGTCCAGGGGAAAAGCCCAAATTTGAAGTGATCGCATGTATCGATGGACGCGGTTTCAAAGTTCGTCGTGAAGATATGAAAAAACTCCTTAATTCCACAAGAGGAAAGGTGTTTACTCTTAAAAATTTTAATCGCCTTATTGAATGTAGCCGGTTAAATGAGTTTAAGACAAAATAGCCAAATGGATATTTAGACCCGCCCCTCACCTCTTCCGGTCCGGTGCCTCGTTCCAGACCGCCCGGATCCTTCCCATTGCCTCCCTGAGCCTGGGCATCGCCGTGGCATAGGAGATCCGGATCCATCCCGGGGCATTGAAGGCGGTTCCCGGGGTCACCGCGACTCGGGCCTTGTTCAGCCAGAACCCGGCGACATCAACGTCGTCGCCACGGGCATTGATGAAGGCATAGAAGGCACCGTCGGCAGGGGCGACCTGGACCTTCAGCTCCGAGAATTCATCAAGGAGGAACTTCCGCCGGGTATCGAACTCCCTCTTCATGATCTCGACACAGACCTGGTCCCCGATCAAGGCTGCCACCCCGCCCCACATGACAAAGGTGGTGGGGTGGGAGACCCCGTGCTGCTGGATCTTGGTCATCTGCCGGATGACCTCGACAGGGGCCACCGCATAGCCGAGGCGCCAGCCGGTCATGGCATAGGCCTTGGAGAAGCCGTTGATCGTGATGGTGCGCCCCGCCATGTCGCCGATGGAGGCGAGGGAGATATGCTCCTTCCCGTAGATGAGCTTCTCGTAGATCTCGTCTGACATGGCCAGGAGCTCGTAATCGGTACAGATATCGGCGACGAGCTTGAGGGCTTTTTTATCAAAGACGGAGCCTGTCGGGTTCGACGGGGAGTTCACCACGATCATCTTGGTCCGGCCGGTGATCCGGTCCAGGAGGGAATCATCGGGCTGGAAGTTCTTCTCGTTCAACCGGTGGTGAACGACCCGCCCTCCCGCCAGCTGGACGCAGGGTTCGTACGAGACCCAGGCCGGGTCGAGGAGGATCACCTCGTCGCCGGGGTTCAGGCACGCCTCCATGGCCATGGCTATGGCGTGCTTTGCCCCGCAGGTGGCGATGACCTGCTCGGGGCTGCAGGGAAATCCGTTCTCGGCCCGGATCTTCGCGGCGATGGCCTGGAGGAGCTCGGGGATGCCCCGGCTCGGGGCATAGTGGGTGGCTCCCCGGCGGATGGCCTCGCAGCAGGCTTCCCGGATGTGGACCGGGGTGTCGAAGTCAGGCTCGCCGATGGAGAGGCTGATGACATCGATGCCCCGGCGGACCATCTCCTTGGCCTTATCGGCGATATCCAGGGTGGCCGATGAGGCGATCCCCGAGACCTTCTCTGAGAGGGCCTTCATCCCAATCGCTGGACGAGCTTCACCGCTGACTCGACGGCCCGCTTCGCGTAGTCGATCCGTTCCTGGGCCTCGAGCCGGGTCATCCCGGGCCCGGAGATCCCGAGGGTGACCGGCTTCCCGAACTCGAGGGCAAGGTCCATGATCTTCCGGGCGGCGTGCTGGATGACGACCTCGTCATGCTGCGTGGCACCCTCGATGACCGCCCCGAGGGTCACCACCGCGTCCACCCGCCCTGCCGCAAGCATCTTCTTCACGGCGAAGGGGACGTCGAAGGTCCCCGGCACGTAGAGGGTCTCGGCCACCTCGGCCCCCAGGAACTTCGCATGCTCTCTCCCCTCGACCTCCATCATGTAGGTGATGTCGCGGTTGAACTCGCCCACGACGAATCCCAGCTTCACTGCCATGGTATCCCGCATCTGATCTCGTCTCTTTGCCATATGAATCCACCCTTCCGTCATTCCCTGGCCGGACCGGCGTCAGGGAAGCCCTGCCGCTGCCCGGTCCCTGCCTCTCGTTCGAGGGCCTTCGGGGCCGCGAGGAGCTTCACGGCGTTCACCGCGTGCTCCCGCGTCCTCTGCTCTGCAAGCCAGGCGAGCTCCCGCCCGTCCTCTGCCTCGTCCTCGTGGACGAAGACCTCGATGATGTGCCGGTTCGTCATCAGCTGGGCGAGGATGAGCCCCTGCGAGGCCTCGTGGGCGCACACCCGGTCCTTCTCCGCCGCACCCGGCATCCCCAGGGCCATGACAAGATCACAGCCACGCTCCTCGATGAGCTTCTTGCAGGCGACCGGCAGGTCCTTGATGCCAGGGACCGTCGTGCGCTCAATGGAGATGGACGCATGCTTCCTGAGCTCGTTGATGGCGAACTTGCCCATATCCACCCGGGCAAAGGTGGTATCAGCCACTCCGATCTTCATCCGAGCACCCTGCACGCGGCGGAGACACCGCTCTCCCGTATTCTCCACCCTGCCTTCCCGAGAGCGAACTCCACGGCAGAGAGGGTGGCGAGGATCTCGGGGGCGCTGACCGCTCCCATGTGGCCGATCCGGAAGATCCTCCCCTTCAGATGGTCCTGCCCGCCGGCTATCTCGATCCCGAACCCCTTCACCGTGGCCTTGAGGACCTTCTCGTTCACCCCGTCGGGGATGGCAACGGCGGTGACCGTGTTCGAGTACTCGTGGAGGGGATCGAGCCTCGGGAACATGGGGAGGCCCCATGCGGTGACCGCCGCCCGGACTGCTTCCGCGAGATGCCGGTGGCGTTCGATCCGCTTCTCCAGGCCCTCCCTCTCGACGATGGCGAGGGCCTCATGGAGGGCGAGGAAGAGGGGGACCGCCGGTGTGTACGGGGTCTCCATAGGGGAGCTCGCGGCGCTCTTCCGGTAGGCGGCGAGGTCCAGGTAGTAAGGCCTCTTCTCCGAGAGCCTCTCCCAGGCCTTCTTCGAGACCGAGATCGCGGAGAGGCCTGCCGGGGCCGCCAGGCACTTCTGGGAGCCCACGAAGGCGATATCCACCCCCCAGGCGTCCACGTCGACCAGGTCGCCACCAATGGAGGTGATGCCGTCCATGACAAAGAGGGCATCATGCTTCCTGGTGAGCTTCCCTATCGCCGCTACCGGGTTCTTGATACCGGATGAGGTCTCGTTGTGGACCAGGGTCACCACCTCGGCCCCTTCCTCGAGAGCCCGCTCCAGCCCCTCCAGGTCGAGAGGGGCCCCCCAGTCAGACAGGAGGACCGTCACTTCGCCGTAGCGCTGCCCGATCTTCGCCATCCGCTCCCCGAACTTCCCGTTCACGAGGGACGCGATCCTCCGGTCCCTCCCGAAGTTCGCGATGGCGGCCTCCATGGCGGCGGTGCCGGATCCGGAGAGGATGAAGAGATCGTTTCCGGTATGGAAGAGGCCCTTCAGCACCCGGACGCACTCGGCATAGATCGACCCGAACTCGGGCCCCCGGTGGTTGATGGCCTGCCGGAGCATGGCCATCCGCACCCTCTCGGGGACCGGTACAGGGCCCGGAATCATGAGGAGCGGTTCATTCTCCATGGCGATCAGCCATAGTATATGTATGGAGAGAGATAAGTAAGCTCTGGATGCCTCCCCGGGTGGACGTCGCCATTATCTCCGGCTCGACCTCCGATGCCCACATCGTCGAGAAAGTGGTAAAAGTCCTCGAAGAGCACAGGGTCCCCTATGAGCACCAGGTGATCTCGGCCCACCGGAACCCTGACGAGCTCGACGCCTACCTGAGAGGAGATCCGGCCAGGATCTACATCGCCATCGCCGGGATGTCGGCCGCCCTTCCCGGCGTCATTGCCTCGAAGACCGATAAGCCGGTGATCGGGGTACCGGTGAGCGGGAAGCTCGGCGGGATGGATGCCCTCCTCTCCATCTCCCAGATGCCGAAGGGTGTGCCGGTGGCCTGTGTGGCGGTGGACGGGGGGGAGAACGCGGCCTTGCTCGCGGTCCGGATACTGAAACTCCGCGATCTTCCCTGAAGCTCTCTTTACATGCCACTACAGGCCTTCCCGCTGCACCTAAAACCGCACCGAATCCCCCGGGACGGTCCCTGCAGGCGCCGGGGAATCAAAAGGTTAGGATGAAGGAGGACTTATTCCCTCGTGGAACGTGCATTCCGTCACCGGCTGTCATACGGCCGTGAGGAATCCGCTTGCTCTCTCCGCACCGGCACGTCCTTCTCGATGACACCGTCCCGGAGCCGGATGATCCGGTCGGCAAAGGACTTGTGCCATTCCTCGTGGGAGATCATGAGGATTGTCTGGCCCAGCTCCTCGTTGATCTTCCTGATCAGCTCCAGGATCAGGCCCGAGGTGGCGGAGTCGAGGTTCGCGCAGGGCTCGTCCGCGAGGAGGATCGCGGGCCGGTTCACCAGGGCCCGGGCGATGGCCACGCGCTGCTGCTCGCCCCCGGAGAGCTCGCCCGGGATATGGGCCATTCGCTCCTCCAGGCCCACGAGGGTCATCAGCTCCGCTGCCCTCCGGCGCGCCTCCTCCAGGCCGGCCCCCCGGGCCAGGAGGGGCAGGATGACGTTCTCCAGGGCCGAGAGATCGCTCACCAGGGCATAGTCCTGGAAGATGAACCCGTAGCGGTCCAGCCGGAAGGCGGTCCGCTCGTCATCGGAGAGGCGCAGGACGTCCCGGCCCCCGATGGTGATGGTCCCGGAGGTAGGGTGGTCCAGGAGCCCCACCAGGTTCATGAGGGTTGACTTGCCGCTGCCGCTCGGGCCCATCAGCGCCACGAACTGGCCAGGGGGAATCTGGAAGGTTATTCCCCGGAGGGCAGGCACCTCAATCTTCCCCAGCCGGTACACCTTGTGCAGGTTCTCGACCCGGATCATGCTACCGCCGCATCGCGTCCAGGATGTTCTCGCGGGCGATCCGCCAGGCCGGGAGGAAACCCGCGACCGCGGAGGCGCAGAAGAGCCAGCCGGCATAGACGACCATGGTCGCCACCTCGGCCCTGGGCACCACGTCGCCGTCGGGGAACACGATAGGGTGCACGGAGAAGTAGGCCATGAGGGCCAGGGTGGCGAGGATCCCGAGAACGATCCCCGCCGCCGAGATGGCGAGGACCTGGAAGACGTAGTTCCCCACGATGATGTCCCACCGGATCCCTATGGCCTTCAGGATGCCTATCTGCCTCCTCTGGTTCATGGCCTTGATGGTGACCACGATGCCGATGACCACGACGGCGATGACCAAGCTCACCAGGGCTGCGATGGTGTTGATGATGGAGAATGATTCGATGGACTGCTCCACGGCAAGGGTCATGGCCTCCCGCCAGGTCTTCACCTCCTCCTGCACACCGTTCTCGAGGAGGTTTGCCTTCACCTGGTCAATGCTCGCGGTCCCATCGGTCCGGACGAGAACCTCCGTTGCCTGGTCCTGAGTCTCCCCGAGTACCGATTCCATCTCGTCCCAGGTCACGAAGACCGTGTAGTCGGCATAGTAGGACTTGGTGGTGAAGATCCCCTTGATCCGGTATTCCCTGGCCACCCCGTTGGCAAACGCCACCTCCACGGAATCCCCGACACGCGCACCCCCCAGGGAATCGAGGAGGTCCAGGCGCTCGTCCTCGTTCCCTGCCACCCACCGGCCGATCAGGATCTGCCCCAGGTCCCCTGCCCCCAGGAAATCCCCCTCGCTCATCTTCTCATGGATCTTCGTCACCTCCACCTCGTCTCGGGGGCGGAAGGCGACGACCGGCATCGAGAGGGACTTCGACTTGCGGGAGAGGGTGGCTCCCAGGGCATAGCGGGCCGAGGCCCGGGCCACGCCCGGCACCCGGTTCACCCGGGCCAGCAGGGTATCCACGTTATCGATGAACCTCTCGTCCCCCGCGGGCTCGATGAGGATCTCCGAGGTCTGGTAATCCCGCACCTGGGACATGAAGAGGTCGACGGACCCGCTGATGATGGAGGGGAGGAGGATCATGTTCGTGAAGACGAGTGCGATGATGGCGCAGTTCAGGATCACCCCTCTCCAGCCCCCCCGCCGGAGGGTCCGGGTCGCGAGGAACGCCGAGACCCGGAGCCGCTCACGCATCCCGGCGGGTCCCCCTGCGGGCGGTCAGGTAGTAAACGGCACCACCCCCGCCTGCCGCGAGGATGAGGACGATAAGGGCCAGAAGAACGATGGCGTCGGAGCCCCCGACCCGGAGCCTGACCGGCTCCTCCAGGAACCGGGTTCCGAAGTCATCCCGGTACGTGACGTTCAGGATGGCCTGGACCTCCCCGGACCGGTCTGCTTCAAGGGTGAAGACCGCCGGCGCGTCGTTCCCGGGCTTGATGGTGCCGATGAAGACCCTGGTGGTGCCGGGGAGGGGGATCTCCAGGGAAGCAGCCGTGGATTTGGCAGAGCCGGTCCCGGAGTTCTCCACCCTCACCACGAGCTCCACCCGGTCACCTTTCCGGATGGTTGCCGGCGTGGTCTTCAGGGAGGAGATGGCAAGGTCGGCCTTGCCCCGCACGTCCGCGGTCACCATCGCCTGCTCGGTCCTCCGGGACCCGTCGATCATCGTGTACCCGATGGCCACCGTAACGTCATGGATGCCGGGGTCTGCCTGCGTCCCGGCCAGGAGAAGCAGCGGGAAGGTGACGCTCTCGCCGATCCCCAGCCGCTCGAAGTGGAAGGCCCCGCCACCCGTGGGGGCGATACCTCCCCCGTCCCGCTCCACCCTGAGGGTGATGTCCGAGGCTGCGCTGTCCCCTTTGTTGGAGAGGGTGAGGGTCGTCTCGCCGATCTCCCCGGGAGGGAGGTACCCCGGCCGTTCCTGGGAGAGCACGAGGGCCGGCCGTTTCTGGGTTCCCACGTCCAGGTTCACCACCACCGGGATAGGGTAGAAGAGGGGATCCGCGTTCTCCACGGAGACATGGAGCACCGGGAAGAACACCCCGCTCTTCGACGGTGCCTGGATCAGGAAGGTCAGGTTCACCGACTGCCCCGGCCCCAGGGGCCCGGTGAACTGGGCGTTCCCGGCGATCACCTGGATGTCATTCCTGCCATCCAGGTACACGTTCTCCACCATGGCACTGACGTCGGTGACAGACGAGATGGTGGTTCCCAGGGATGCATACGTGGAGGTTTCGGTGCGGGTTGCGCCGGTGGCGACGTTGGCGAGGGTAACGGTGACGAGGCCGCGGTCCCCGGGCATCAGCACCGCGGGATTCACGCGGCTGGACGAGACGCTTACCATGGTGGCTGCCGCGTGGACCGGGGTGATCCATACAAGTGCCAGGAGAAGCAGGATCGCGGCACCGGAGTGCCACATTCCCCGTCGTGCACGGGGGCTTCGGGAAGCGGTAGGGGCCATGATATCCACTCTTGTAACTGTGCGGTCTCTATTTATACTGATGCGGGATTTGAACCGGGCCGGAAGAGATGGGTGCCCGGGAGGCCGATGGAGAACCGGGGGCTCTGGGGAGCCCCGCGGTTCTCATAGACGACCCTGACGAGGCCGAAGTTGAACTTCGGATAATCCTGGTAGCGGCGGATGAGGGCGACGCTCTCTCTCATGATGCACTATGGCAGGGGAAGTTATCCCCTCACATTCTTCAGGCTGGCGATCCTTCTTTCTATCAGTTCCACCTGCAGCAGCAGGTGCTGGCGGTGGATCTCGAGTGCCTTCGTCTCTTCCTCGAGTGTCATCATACCGTGACACCCGCCATGGCACGTGCATTCTGCGGCGATACCATGAACCGGAGCACACATTTCCGTTTTCACCTCCTTTCCCCTTTTTCCATAAATACAATATTTTGGAAAGTATTAATACTACAAAGTTTATAGCAATAGAGTAACTATGGCAGGAGATAGTATTCAGCTCTGCGTATGCCCCCTCGAGGGAGTCATTGATACCATCTCCAAGAAGTGGGCGCTGCTCATCATCCACGTGCTCGGGAACCGCCAGCGTCTCAGGTTCAACGGTCTGATGAGGGAACTCAACGGTATCAGCCCCAAGACACTCACCGACACCCTGGCAGTCCTCCAGAGAGAGGGGTTTGTCGGGAGGGAGGCATTTGCCGAGATCCCACCCAGGGTGGAGTATTTCCTCACCGGCGACGGCGGCGAGCTGTGGGAGGCGATCCTTCCCCTCCTCGAATGGACGATGAAAAGGGAGAATTTCTCCCCGCACGGCTGTGTCCCCGGCTGCAGGAAAAAGCCGGGGCATCACAGCCGGAGAGACCGTCCCTGATCCCCTGCGGCCGGAAGGAGACATTCCCCGCATCGGGTTATCTCCTGCCTGAACATCAGGGCTCGGGCTTCGATAGAGAATTCTCGAACGTATAAAAGACGATACTATTTCTTCTTGCTGTTCTCAGCGAGCAGTTCCTGTACCATCTTCACGGCGCACAGGTCCCCGCACATGGAACAGGTCTCCATGTCCCCGTCCCTCCTGTGGATCCGCCTCGCAACGTCCCCATAGAGGGCTGTCCCGAACTGCCGTTCCCAGTCGAGATCCTTCCGGGCCATTGCCATCGCGAGCTCCCGTTCCGCCCAGTCCTTCCCGGTCCTCCTGACGGTATCGCCGACGTGGGCAACGATCCGGCATACACGCGTCCCCTCCACGATCTCCTCAACACTGGGGAGGGCCAGGTGCTCGCTCGGGGAGACCATGCAGAGGAAGTCCGCGCCGTCCATACAGGCCACCGCCCCTCCGATGGCAGCGGCCACGTGGTCGTAGCCGGAGGCGATATCCGTCACCAGGGGACCGAGGAGGTAGAGGGGGGCGTTCCCGGTGAGCTCCTTGATCATCCGGATGTTGTGGCTCACCTGCCCGAGGGGGATATGTCCCGGCCCCTCGATCATCCGCTGGACCCCGAGGTCAAGGGCCCTTTTTGCCTGCCACCCCAGGGTAAGATACTCCGTCGTCTTTGCGAGCCGCCCTGCATCATGGTGGCAGCCGGGCCGCATCCCGTCCCCCAGGCTCGCCACCACCCCCTCCTCGAGGAGGATCTCCATCAGGTAGTCGAACTCGGCGAAGAGGGGGTTCTCCTCGCCCGTGTGGACCATCCTCGCGATGTGGAAGACCCCTCCCCGGGAGACGACCCCCATGATCCGCGGATCCTTTCGCAGGGCATCGAGAGCCGCGAGGTTCACCCCCGTGTGGAGGGTGAGGAAGTCCACTCCCTGCCGGCAGTGCTCCCTGATGACGGAGAAGAGGAGGTCCGCATCCAGGTCCACGGCGCTCCCCGCCCTTCTCACCGCCTCGTAGACGGGTACCGTCCCGACGGGGGTGTCCAGGGAGAGGATCTTCTCCCGGATACCCTTCAGGTCCCCACCAGTCGAGAGGTCCATGAGGGTGTCAGCCCCGTTTGCAAGGGCTGCCCGTGCCTTTTCCAGCTCCAGTTCACTGTCGCACCGGACCCCCGAAGTGCCGATGTTCACGTTCACCTTCACCCGGCATCCTGCCCCGATAGCCGAGATCCGGTGCTCTCTCCGGGGGTTGGCAGGGATGATCGCCCATCCCCTCGCGATATCCCGGGCAAGGTGCTCGGCCGGGATCCCCTCCTCCACGGCAGCCAAGACCACCAGGTCCGGTGCCCCGTTCCGGCATGCCACAGGGAGGGAATGCATAACACACATGTAGTGCCGCGAACTTATTACTTTACATGCCTGTCACGTGGATCCCGGGCAGCGGATTCTGGGCTAACTCGTACCTCGTGGGCAGCGTTCTCGTGGACTGCGGCGTCCTCCCCATGCAGGTTGCCCCCTACCGTGACAGGATCGAAGAGATCGTCCTCACCCACTGCCACTATGATCACACCGCCCACATCGCCGAGATCCGGGCCATGACGGGTTGCAAGGTCTCCATCCACCGGCTGGACGGGCCGAACCTGGGGAACGATCTCCTCTCCTCCGCCATGCTCTTCGGCGAGAAGGCGGCCCCCGTCTCCGTCGACCGGCTTCTTGATGACGGGGAACGGGTGGGGGATCTCACCGTCATCCACACCCCCGGCCACACCCCCGGGTCCATCTGCCTCTATCATGAAGCAGAGGAGGTTCTCATCTCGGGGGATACCGTCTTCACTCACGGGTCCTTCGGGAGGTATGACCTTCCGGGAGGCAGCCTTACGGCCCTCAAGGTTTCCCTCCAGAAGCTCTCGGGCTACGCCGTCCGCGGGGTCTATGCGGGCCACGGGGATCCGGTCCGGGAGGGGGGGAGCCGGCACATCGCCGCCGCGCTGAAGGTAATCGGGGAGATCCATGGATAGGGGCGTCTACGCCCTCGTCTTCAGGAACTCCGCCTGCTCCCTTCCTATCGGAAGCCTCGGGGAGATCCGCTTCAGGAGAGGCTGGCACATCTATATCGGGTCTGCGAGAGGCCCGGGCGGGTTTGCCCGGGTGAGCCGGCACCGGCGCCTTGCCATCTCCATGGACCGGGCGCCCCGGTGGCACGTGGATCGCCTCCTCCTCTCACCCTCCTTCATCCTCAGACACGTGGTATGCGGGTCCACGGGAGAGGACCTGGAATGCGCCCTGGCCCGGGCCCTGGAAAGCAGCGCTATCCCCTCCTTCGGAGCGGGCGACTGCTCCTGCGGGAGCCACCTCTTTTACCGGCTGGCAGATCCCCTTGGAGAGGTGATTGTGGCCATGGCCTCCCTTGGTCTCACCCCCATGAGCACAACCATCAAGAAGGAGTAAGGCGAGGAAGGGATATGCAAGTGGTAGGAATCTCCGGGTCAATGCGCAAGGACGGGAACACGGCCCGGCTTGTTCGGCTTATCCTTGACCAGGTGAAGGCGGCCGGTATCAAAACGGAATATATCACCCTGGCCGACAAGGTGATCAAACCATGTCTCGGGTGCGAGAACTGCAAGGAGGAACAGTCCTGCATTATCGAGAACGATGACTGGTACGGGATCATCAAGAAGGTCCTTGCCTGCGAGGTCCTGATCCTGGGGTCGCCCACCTATTACTACGATGTCAACGGGCAGACAAAGAACTTCATCGACCGGACCTACTCCCTGTACCACGACAGGCGGCTCGCGGGAAGGAGGGCGGTGGGAGTGGCTGTCTGCGCCGATAAAGGGGGAAAGAGGGCTCTCCAGACCATTGAGGGGTTCTTCAGCTCGCATGAGTTCTCGTTCCTCGGCAATGTCCTCGGGAAGGGCTATCTTGCAGGCGAAGTTCTCGAGGACAAGGCCGCGGTCCAGGCCACCGAGCGGATCGGGCAGAAGATCGTGCGGCTCATGC
>CAZKEV010000014.1:0-42529 GCA_964551875.1 uncultured Methanomicrobiales archaeon
GCCCCTCGAAGTAGGGGGCGAGGAAGGTGAGGAAGTTGTAGTAGCCCTGGCCGCCGGCGAAGTTGGTCTGGGCCGACCCGAGAGCCTTCACCGCGTGGAGGACCGCGACCTCGGCGCGCTTTGCAGGGCCTGCTACCGAGGCCTTGGTCCCGTTCCCGTCGGGCATCAGGCCGTAGTACAGGAAATAGCGGAGGTCCCAGTCCTGGCAGAAGGGACGGGTCCCGAAGTACTCCAGGTCATGGATATGGAGGTCGCCACCGAGGTGGTAGTCGGAGAGGTGGGGGGGGAGCTGGAGGAGGTACTGCTCCTTGCTGATCTTGTCGGCCTTCTTCTTGTGGGAGGTCTCGGCGTTCTCCTGGAGGTTCGCGTTGTCATGGGCCTCAAACCCCCTTCCCACGTCGATGAGGTGAGCATCGTAGACCGGTGTCCCCACCCGGGTGCAGACGTTCCGGTACTCGACAAGCCCCTGCTCGAGGAGCACGGTGTTTACGATCTCCCGGATGAGGGGGCCAGAGAGGGTCTGGAGGCCCAGTTTCAGGATCCTCTGTTCCACGAGGACAGCGATATCCCTCGCGATCTCCTCGGTGGCGCTCTCGTGGCCGTAGAAGACTTCGATGAGCTTCGTCTCCTCGACGATCTGCCGGACGATCCTCTCCCTGTCCCACTCCACCATGTGGCCGTCTGTCGTGCGGACCCTGGGGAGGGCAGGGACAAAGATCCCGTCGAGGGTTGCCTGCTTGGTCTGCCGGAGGGCCGGCTTCGGGATCCGGCTCACAGCTGCCCACCCGCGAGCCGTCCCACCGAGTCCTCCTTCACCTTCCCGGCAGAGAAGAGATCCGGGGTGGTGAGGAAGGTGTTCCCCTGCCGCAGGACAGGTGCCTCCATCGCAAAGACCCCGTTCACCCGGAGCTCGGTCAGGGAAGCCGCGCTCGACATATCCTCCTCCCGGAACTGAATACCTTTTCTCTTCAGGAATTCCTTCAATAATTCGCAGTTGGGACAGGTTTCCAGTGTATAAACGGTCAGGACGGACTTCTCCCCCATGGATCCACCACTCCCCCCAATCGATTATCATTTGTAGCTGGATGCTAACATATTCTTGATGGTCAGGACTTTTATTGCTATTGATCTCACCCCGGAGGTGAGGGAGCGGATGAGGGGTCCCCAGGGGATCCTGGCAGGCTGCCGGGCCCGCCTCACCGTGGTGAAACCTGACGCCATCCATATCACCCTCAAGTTCCTCGGGGAGATTGACGAGAAGACCTGCGACAGGGTCAAAGAGGCCCTCTCCGCCATCCGTTTCGAGCCCTTCGAGATCTCCGTTGGCGGGGTGAAAGGGAACCCCCCTTCCTCCCCACGGGTCATCTGGTCGAACGTCAGGGACGCGGGGGGATGCGGGAGGCTCTTTGCCCTCGTGGAGGAGGCCCTTCTCCCCCTCGGCATCCCGAAGGAGAAGCGGGCATATACCCCCCATGCAACCCTCGCGCGGGTGAAGCGGTTCGATCCCTCCCTCCTTCCCCCCCTGAAGAGCTTCGGTTCCGAGGAGTTCGGGTCCTGCCCGGTCCGATGCATCAAGCTGAAGAAGAGCACCCTCACCCCCTCAGGGCCCGTCTACGAGGACATCATGGAGGTCAGGTGCGCGTGAGGAGACGGGAGGAGGGGATCCGGGCCCGGGGGGAGGAGGAGGTACTTGCCAGGATCCGGCCGAAGGAAGACGAGCGTAACCATACCTGGGTTGTTGCCACCGGGATCCTCTCGGCCATCGAGGAGGACGGGAGGGCGAAGGGGATGGTGGTCGGGTCGGTGGCCCGGGACACCTGGCTCTCGGGTGACCGGGACCTGGACATCTTCCTCCTCTTTCCTCCCCATCTCTCCCGGGAGGATCTCGAGATGACGGGGCTCGATCTCGCGAGGAAGATCGCCCGGCGGTTCACCGGTATCTTCCATGAGAAATACGCCGAGCACCCGTACGTGAACGCCACCATCGACGGCCTGGACGTTGACCTCGTCCCCTGCTACGAGGTTGCCTCGGCAGCCGCCATCCAGTCAGCCGTGGACCGCACCCCCTTCCACACCCGGTACATCTCCGACAAAATAGGACCGCTTCGGGATGACGTGCTCCTTGCCAAGCAGTTTGCCAAGGCCTGCGGGGTCTATGGCTCGGACCAGATGACCGAGGGCTTCTCCGGTTACCTCTGCGAGCTCCTGGTCCTGCACTATACGGGATTCCCCCCCCTCGTCGAGGCTGCAGCAGGCTGGAAACCCGGGACCTGCATCGACCTCGAGGGGCATGCCTGCAAGGCCTTCGAGGAGCCGCTCCGGGTCATCGATCCGGTCGATCCTGCACGGAACGTTGCAGCTGCCCTTTCCTGCACCCGGATGTTCGAGTTCGTCGAGTACTGCCGGGGGTACCTGGAAGAGCCCTCGATCGACTTCTTCTTCCCCCCTGAACAGGCCGGAATGGACCGGAAGGGCTTCGCCCTGGCCCTCGCCCGTCGGGGAACGAGCCTTTTTACGATCAGTTTCGCGACCCCGCCGCTGATCCCCGATATCGTCGTCCCCCAGCTCCGGCGGAGCCTTGCATCCCTACGGGGCCTCCTCAACAGGAACGGCTTCACCGTCCACCAGGACGACTGTGCCATGGGTGAGGACCGGTGTATCCTTGTCCTCGAGCTCCTTGTGGACCGCCTCCCCCCGGTCACCAGGCACACGGGACCGCCGCTCTGGGACCGGGCGAATGCCGCGAAGTTCGCGGAGAAATACCAAAAGAACCCCCTCTCCGGCCCCTTCATCCGTGACGGGCGCTACATGGTGGACCTGGAGCGGAGCTTCCCGGACGCAAAGGCTCTCCTCCTTTCACCCGAGGTCCTCGCCGTCGGCCTGGGGAAGCACGTGAAGCAGTCCATGGAGAAGGGGTGGGAGGTGCACGAGGGCAGCGACTGCTGGCAGGAGGAGTTTGGGGTGTTTTTATCGCATTTCATCGAGCCGGCATCGCCACTCGCGAGGAGAAAGAGGAGTTAATCAGAAGAAAATTCCTCGGCATCCCCGACGACAGCGCCGACCCTCCCCACCTTCCCGTCCCTGAGCCTTACTTTGATCCCGTGAGGGTGGAAGGACGTATTCGTCAGGACCTCCCCGACGATCCCGCGGGTCTTCTTCCCATTCCCCTGGTCACGTTTCAGGGCGATATCAACCGTAGAGCCGGTTCTTACGGAAGAACGGTACCTTCCGTCGCGCTTCTCATCCATGGAGGTATTCCCCCAGTATACGTCTCCGACATTCATAAGGGTATCAACAGGAAAAAGGGTGAATCTGAGCGCTCGCGGGGGCTTCGCCCCAGCCGCCCTGGCACCCCGGAATTACGATAACCCCTATAAAAATTCAGTGAAAATGTATTAGTCCCGCTACGTGGTACATATATAGTAGGTTTTTTGGTTAAAGTCGACACCCTGTTACCGGAGCCCCTCCAGGATCTCCCCCGCGTCCCTGACGAGCTTCGAGCATCTCGTGGAAAAGACCTTCTTCTCCCTCGCCTCTGCAAACTGCTTCGGGTCCGACAGGTCGTACCCGACTAGCTCGGTGCAGTTCACGGACCCGTTCCTTGCCGTGAACTCCTCGAGGAACTTCCGCGCCTTTGCATAGACCTTCTCCCTCGAAGTTGCATCGTGAATATCCTCCGGCCTCTGGGAGAGCCCGATGACCATGAGAGCCCCAGAGACCGCCCCGCAGATCTCCCCGGTCTTCGCGACCCCTGCCCCGAAGGCGGACGCGATCTTCACCGCGGTCTCAGGGTCAAACCCGAGATCCTTCCCGTACACCGAGAAGATGGCCTGGGAGCAGGAGAGGCCCTTTCTGAATGCGACCACCGCTTCGTCAGCCCGGTTTGCAGTCATAGATCCTCCTTCCCAGTTCCGGCGGGAGAAACCACCGAGAGATTATCTCTTCCAGATCTCGGGCTCCATCATGTTCGGCCCATGGTACTCGATCTCCCGGGCGGTGAATACAAGGACCACGAAGTCGGGGTTATCCACCGATTTGAAATACTGTTCAAACATCGGGTTCCAGTACTTCTTCTTGGTTTTCACATCGTCGTGGACCTCCCCCCTGGCCTGGATCACGACGTACGGATCGGTGAATTCCTTCCCCGACCAGATCGAGATGGCTGCATTGGGGTTCTTCCGCAGTTGCTCCACTTTCCGCGTAGCTTTCATGGTCCCGCCGACGAAGGTCATGTCCTCAAACCCGTTGAGCACCATGAACCGAACAGCGGGCAGACCTCCGGCGACCGTGGCAACCGCAGCCACATGGGGACCTCCCACGACCTCCAGGATCTTCTCCTTGAGTGCCATGCTGAGCACTCATAATGGTGATCGTATAAAAAATGATGGGTATCCGGAGAGAGGATCATTCCCTCTTCACGAACGCGAGCGAGGCCGAGTTCATGCAGTAGCGCTGGTGGGTGGGAGGTGGCCCGTCGTCAAAGACATGCCCGAGGTGGGCCCCGCACCGTGCGCAGAGGACCTCGGTCCGGACCATGTCGAACGAGATGTCCTTCTTGAGCTCGACGTTGTGCTCGGAGACCGGTGCAGAGAATGAAGGCCAGCCGGTACCGGACTCGAACTTGGTGCCTGAAAGGAAGAGGTCGGTCCCGCAGCAGGCGCACTGGTAGATCCCGTGCTCCTTCCAGGCATGGTACTTCCCCGTGAAAGGGGGCTCGGTCCCGGCCTTCCTTGCGATCGCGTAGGTCCCGGAGGGGAGGATCTTCCTCCACTCCTCGTCGGTCTTCGCGACCCGGTCCACGAGCTCCACTGTCCCTCCCGCTACCGAGAAGATGGGGATCTTCCCTGCATCACCACCTTTTCCGGCCACCAGGCATCACCCTGAAGAGTTGCTCCCCCATCCCTTGTGGACTTTGCGGTCTATTGGAAGTTTATCCGGCCCAAAGAGGCTGTCAACCGGATCCCCTTGGGCGGTACCCCCCGGGGGCATCCCCAACATTTAAGAGAGGGAAGACAACAGCAATCCCCATGCACATGGTAACCCTTGTCGAGGATACAAAAGGCAGGGAAGACCTGAAGAATCGCTTCGGCCTCTCGCTTTACATCGAGAGTGGCGGGAAGTCCATCCTCTTTGACACCGGGCAGGATGGCACTTTCCTCGAGAACGCCCGGACCCTGGGGGTGGACATGGCCGACCTGGATGCTGCCATCCTCTCCCACGGGCATTATGACCATGGCGGTGGTCTCGGGGCATTCTTTGCCGCGAACAGGACCACGCCGCTCTATCTTCGAACCGGTGCAGACGGGCCCTTTTATGCGAGAGTGTTCTGGATGCACAAATATATCGGCCTCGATGGAGCGGTCCTGAACGAGAACAGGGAACGGCTGAGGTGGGTAGAGAAGGATACAGAGCTGGCCCCGGGGATCGATGCCCTCACGACCATGAAGAGAACGGAACCGCTTCCCAGGGGCAACCGCAGGCTATTCACAAAGACTGTTGGCGGGTTCGTACCCGATCCCTTCACCCATGAACTGGCCTGCGTTGTGAGGGAGAAGGACGGGATGGTAGTCCTCGCCGGTTGCGGCCATTCCGGTATCCTGAATATGGTGACGGCAGCAAAAGACCTGTTTCCGGAAACGCCGGTGAAAGCCGTTGTGGGCGGCTTCCACATGATCGACAACCCTCTCCTCAAGACCATGGGGGTAACACCGGAGGAGGTCCGGGAGGTTGCACGGAAACTCATGGCCCTTGGGTGCGAGCGAGTGATAACCGGGCATTGCACGGGCGATAAGGCGGTGGGGATTCTGAAGCAGGAACTCGGGGAGCGGCTGGAGGTCCTCAATACAGGCTACACGGTTGACCTGTGAATCGCTGTCCCTCACTCTGATTCCAAAAAAAATTCGGAGGGTTTCCGTTGAGTGCCTACTTCCTCCGGCTCTTCTCCCTCGCGAGCTTCTCCACCGCCGCAATGTCGACCTTCGGCTCGGTCACGAGCCGCCCGGATCCAACCGCCCGGTCGACAAAGGACCTGCCAACCGCGGTGCGGATGAGGAGGGTTGTGTAGCCCTTTGGTGCCCCGACCGCCCCGGCCGAGATATCCGCGTCCACGGCTGCAAAATCGGTGCATGACCGGCACCCTGGCCGCACCGCCGCCTCCAGCTCCTTCAGCGGTATGGTGACCTGGTCCCGGCCCTCGACTGTCACCTCGAGCTTCCCTGAGACATTCAGCCGCTTCACCTGCCAGGGCTCGACCCCGTACTTCTCCCCGAGGATGCCCCCGACGAGGGCGCGGTAGTCGAAGGACTCGGTACAGAAGAGGCCGACGAGGAGCCGGATCGACCTGCCATAGGGCTTTGCCAGCTGGTGGTCGCTCCTCCTCATCCGCTGGACCGCCTGGACCGCGCAGGGGACCCCCACCACCGCTATCCGCCTGAGCTTCCTCCTCACCACCGCCTCCTTGAGGGACGCGAGGAGGGGAACCCACCAGGAGTACCGTGACCCTGCCTCATGGACGAGGGCCTCCGTTGAGGTGATGACCGCAGAGCGGGGCTCGAGGGTGAACCGATCCTCGGTTACCGTCACGACCCCGTCGAGGAGCCCTTCGTCGAGAGCGCTCGCGAGGATGGCCGTGACCGCGCCGCCGCTCTGCCGGCGGGGGACCTCGAAGGTCGCCCTCGCGGCCATCGCATCGGTGTACTCCCCGAGCATCTGCCGTGTCTCGCCCGAGGCACGCGGGCAGATCGCATAGCAGACGCCGCAGGGAACCCCGTCCTGATCCTCCTTGCAGGTCCCGGTCGAGACCGGGCTGTCCGTCCCCCCGCCCGCTTCGAAGAAGAGCCCCTCGGCAGGGCAGACCGCGACGCAGGCACCGCAGCCGGAGCAGAGGCCGGCATCCCACACCTCCTTCTTCAGGTCCCGGTAGGTCTTCTCGGTCATAGCTCACTCCCATGTATACATGTTCGCGAACGGGCGGCTGCTCGCGGGCGAAATGCGGACATAGTCCTCGGAGAGGAGCGATCCCGCATCGCCACCGAAGAACCCTGTAAACTCCCTGAGATAGGGAGCGATCCGCTCCCGCTCGTCCTTGCTTATCGGTTTCTCGGTAGCGCCGACCCCCAGGAGGTAGGAAGGGACCTCCCCCCTGATGTAGATCTCCCCGCCGTGGATCCCGCTCCCGATCCCCCTCTCTTCAACCGCCGGCTTCCCGTCCAGACCGAGGACGATGATGAGCCCGCCGGCCATGTACTCGCCGAGGAAGGCACGGGAGCTCCCCCCGACAACGAGGATGGGCCTCTTCGTGTCGTACTCCTTCATGTGGATCCCGCCTCGGTAGCCAATGTCGTCCCGGACGAAGATCTTCCCGCCCCGCATGGAGTGGGCCACCGCATCCCCCGCCGATCCATGGATGATGATCATGCCGGCGTCCATGGTATTTCCGGGGGCGTGCTCGGCATTCCCGTGCAGGATGCAGGTGGGCCCGGACATGAACATGCCCAGGTCACCCCCTGCGACCCCGCGGATCGTGATCGTCACCTCTCCCTTCAGGCCGTCGGCGATGAACCGCTGCCCGAGGACATTCTCGATCTCGATCTCCTTCTCCCCTGCAGCAACCGCGGCCCGGATGGCCTGGTTCAGTTGGGTGTACGGGAGGTTGGCCGCATCGATCCGGAGGTGTGGCGCCATCCTCACGCCCCCACAGGTTTCACGTCAAGGACCTTCAGGATCCCCTCGTCAAGGAGATACCCCCGGAGCCGGTCACGGTTCCCGCGGAGGCTCTCGATGCTGTTGATCCCCGCCGCGCCCATGAGCTCGGAGAGCTCCTGGGTCCAGGCATGGATCAGGTTTGCAGCCTGCTTCGATCCCGTCTCGGGGTCAAGGCGGGAGACGAGATCTTCCCGCTGGGTGGCGATCCCCCAGGGGCAGAGGCCGCGGTAGCAGCTCCCGCAGACCCGGCACCCCAGGGCGATGAGAGCTGCCGTGCCGACGTAGACCGCGTCCGCCCCGAGGGCGATGGCCTTCGCCACATCGGCGCTCTCCCGGATGCCTCCGCTCGCGACGAGGGAGACCTCGTTCCGTATTCCCTGCTCCCGGAGCTTTGCGTCCGCCGACGCGATCGCGGCCTCGATGGGGATCCCGACATGGTCCCTGAAGACCTTTGGTGCGGCCCCGGTGCCTCCACGGAACCCGTCGATAACCACGGCGTCGGCCGAGGAACGGGCGATGCCTGCGGCAATGGCCGCTGTGTTGTGGACCGCCGCAATCTTCACAAAGACGGGCTTCTTCCACTCGGTGGCCTCCTTGAGGGAGCGGACGAGCTGCTTCAGGTCCTCGATGCTGTAGATGTCATGGTGGGGGGACGGACTCAGGGCGTCCGTCCCCAACGGGATCATCCGGGTCGATGAGACGTCTCCGTTGACCTTTTCGCCCGGGAGGTGCCCGCCGAGCCCCGGCTTCGCCCCCTGGCCGATCTTTATCTCGATAGCGGCACCTCTTTCGAGGTAGTTAATATCCACGCCGAACCGGCCCGATGCCACCTGAACGATCATTCGGTCCTGATACGGGTACAGGGCGTGGTGGAGCCCCCCTTCCCCCGTGCCCATGAAGGTCCCCGCCTCCTTCGCGGCTCTTGCGAGGGAGATCTGGGCATTTCGGCTGATCGCCCCGTAGGACATGTGGGCGATCATGATCGGGGTCTCGAGCTGGAGGTTCGGGGTGAGCCTGGTCAGGAGCTCCACCTCGCCCTTTTCGTCTTTCCGGATCTCCAGACGGGACGGCTTCTTCCCCAGGTAGGTCCTGAGCTCCATGGGCTCGCGTAGGGGGTCGATGGAGGGGTTCGTCACCTGGCATGCGTCGAGGACCATGCGGTCGAAGATCACGGGGTATGGCGCCGCGTTCCCCATGCCCGCGAGGATGATCTTCCCCGTCCGTGCCTGGTTGTAGATGTCCTCCCTCGCCTCCCGTGTCCAGAGCGGGTGGCTCCGGTAGTCGACCGGGTGTTCCTTCAGGTCGATCGCGTCCCTGGGGCACATCGCAATGCAGCGGTGGCAGGCGGTGCATCTCCGCGAGTCGATGATGAGCCGCCCGTCCTGGGACCGGAATACCCCGTAGGGGCAGCTCTCCACGCACCTCTCGCAGAGCATGCACTGGTCCCGGTCAACGGTGATCCGGTACCTGGGAGGGAGTGCCCCGATACTGCTCATTTCGAGATCCTCCCGATGACAGGCTCACCGGCCCGGGGCATGAAGACCTTCCCGACCCCCGGGTCCATCCGGCGGATGGCGGCCTCCTCGCTCGAGATGTAAAGCCGGTCCCCGTTCTCGCCCGCCACGAGGGGGCGAAGCTTGATCCGGTCCGTGAACCCGAGCATCATGTCGGGCCGGGCGATAACGATGGCGAAGGGGCCGTTCATGAGGGCGGGCCCGTACGTGAGCCGGATCGCCGTGGCCAGCTCCCGCTCCCTCTCCGGCAGCCGGTCGATCTCGTCCCAGAACGGCGGGGCGAGGGCCTTCACCGCTATCTCCTCGGAGAGGCCGTGTTTCCTCACCAGGAGATCGAAGAGGTACGCGACCACCTCAGTATCGGTGTACATGGTGCAGTGGTACCCGTACGACTCGATGTACCGCTGGTTTGTCCCGTAGGAGGTGATCTCCCCGTTATGGACCACGGACCATCCCAGAAGGTTGAAGGGGTGGGCTCCCCCCCACCACCCGGGAGTGTTCGTGGGATACCGGTTGTGGCCGAGCCAGAGGTAGCCCTGGTAGTCCTCGATTTTATAGAAATCTGCCACTTCTTCAGGCCATCCGGAGGCCTTGAAGACTCCCATGTCCTTACCGGATGAGATGATCAGGGCGCCTTTCCTCTCGGTGTTCACTCGCATGACGAGATGGGTGACGATGTCGTCGTCTGGCGTGGGGGACCAGGACATCAGGCTCCGATCAGGCTTGAAGAAGTACCGCCACGGGGAATGGATCTTCCGGAGGTTCGGCTGCTCATAGGTTGGGATCTGCTCCTCATGGACCACCTTTCCCCACTGCTCAAGGAGGTCATCGACGGCCTTCTTGTTCTCGTGGATGGCGTCGAAGAAGACATGGAGGGCATAGCAGTCCCTGTACTGGGGGTAGCACCCGTACACGGCATAGCCGGCCCCCTCGCCGCTCCCACGTTCCATCATCTGGGAGAGTGCTGCCCTGATCCGGGACCCGTCCATGGGATGCATCGCGCGATCGATGACACCGATGATGCCGCACATGCCGTATTCCTTTAGAGACCCTCTCTATGATTAGTGTTTAGTCGCTCCTCGAGCCACTGGCTGAGCGTGGAATACCGTACTATTACGGTTGATCCCCGTAGATAGTAAAAGGTTTCTACCTGCCACTATATGTTAGTATCATTAGATATAAATAATAGCAATGGAGAAACATATTTCCATGTCGATCCAGATCGATCTCTTTGGAGAGGTGAGAATATGCCTGCGCCAGCCATGAAATGGAATGGGAACATGAATGAAGGAGCGATCGAGGGTGTCTCGACGCTCATCAAGAAGAGCGGGATCGAGATCGTGGACTTCAAGTTCAATGACCTGCCGGGCCTCTGGCAGCACTTCTCGATCCCCTCGTCGGAACTATCGGAGATCGATGACCCATTGACGAGCATCTGGGCTGAGGGCATCGGGTTCGATGGGTCCTCGATCCGCGGGTTCCAGCAGATCCAGGAGTCGGACATGATCCTGATCCCGGACGCCGAGACCGCGGTGATGGACCCCATCTGCGAGACCCCCACGGCGAGCATCATCTGCGATGTCTACGACCCCATCACGAAGCAGCCCTACACCCGGGACCCGCGGTATATCGCGAAGAAGGCCGAGAAGTACCTGAAGGAGAGCGGCCTCGCCGACACGAGCTACTGGGGGCCCGAGCTCGAGTTCTTCATCTTCAACGACATCCGCTTCGGCCAGACGGTGAACAAGGGGTTCTACTACATCGATTCCGTCGAGGGGGAGTGGAACTCGGGTGCGGTCGAGCAGCCGAACCTGGGGTACAAGCCGAGGTTCAAGGAGGGCTACTTCCCTGTCCCGCCCCACGACTCCCTCCAGGACCTGAGGTCAAGGACCATCCTCCAGATGATCAGGGCGGGGATCCCCATCGAGGTGCACCACCATGAGGTCGCGACCGCGGGCCAGTGCGAGATCGATATGCGCTTTGACACCCTGGTGAAGATGGCGGACCGGTGCATGATGTTCAAGTACATCGTGAAGAACATCGCCCGGAAGAACAACCTGGTCGCCTCCTTCATGCCCAAGCCCCTCTACGGCGACAATGGGTCAGGGATGCACACCCACCAGTCCCTCTGGAAGGGCGGGAAGAATATCTTCTTCGACGAGAAGGGCTATGCGAAGATCAGCCAGATGGCCAAGTACTACATCGGGGGGCTGCTCACCCATGCAGACGCCCTCATGGCCTTCTGCGCCCCCACGACGAACTCCTACAAGAGGCTCGTGCCCGGGTACGAGGCACCGGTGAACCTGGTCTACTCGATGCGCAACCGCTCGGCCGCGGTCCGCATCCCGGTCTACTCCGAGAACCCGAAGACAAAGAGGGTCGAGTTCCGGCCGCCCGACCCGGCATGCAACCCGTACCTCTCCTTCTCTGCCATGCTCATGGCAGGCCTGGACGGGGTGAAGAGGAAGATCGACCCCGGGGAGCCCTTTGACAAGAACACCTACGAGGTCTCCAGATCAGAGGCAAAGAAGATCCCGACGGTCCCGGCCTCCCTCGAGAAGGCCATCGAGGCACTCGAGAGCGACCACAAGTTCCTCCTGGAGGGAGGGGTCTTCACCCAGGACGTTATCGATGTCTGGATCGAGTACAAGAGAACCGAGATGGACAAGGTGCGCCTCCGGCCCCATCCCTACGAGTTCTACCTGTACTTCGATATCTGAACATCCCTCTTTTTTCGGCTGCCCTCCGGCCTGACGGGGGGATCCGAATAATTAAGTATAATGTATAACAGGTCGACATCTTCCCCCATGCCACGCGATAGTCAGGCATCGATCCTCAAGAAGATCAAGGATCAGGAGATCAAGTTTCTCCGGCTGCAGTTCTGCGACATCCAGGGCCAGCCAAAGAACGTCGCGATCCCCGCCACCCAGGCAGAGAAGGCGCTCTCCCAGGGCATCTACTTTGACGGGTCGTCCATCGAGGGGTTCGCCCGGATCGAGGAGTCCGACATGCTCCTCAAGCCCGATCCAGCCACCTTCTCGGTGCTCCCATGGCGGCCTGCGAGCTCCAAGGTCGCCCGGATGATCTGCGATGTCTATACCTATGACGACAAGCCCTACATCGGCGATCCCCGGTACATCCTGAAACGGACCCTCGAGGATGCGAAGAAGATGGGGTATGTCTTCAACACGGGCCCCGAGCTCGAGTTCTTCCTCTTCAAGACGGTGGACGGCAACCCGACCATCATCCCCCAGGATGCCGGTGCATACTTCGACTTCGCACCCATCGACCTTGCCGAGAATGTCCGCCGCGACATCGTGCAGGCCCTCGAGGAGATGGGCTTTGAGATCGAGGCGTCCCACCATGAGGTGGCTGCGGGCCAGCATGAGATCGACTTCAAGTACGGCGACGCCCTGCGCACCGCAGACAATGTCATCACCTACCGGATCGCGACAAAGACCATCGCCCTCCAGCAGGGCCTCCATGCCACCTTCATGGCAAAGCCCATCTTCGGGATCAACGGGAGCGGGATGCATACCCACTGTTCCCTCGCAAAAAACGGGAAGAATGCCTTCTATGACCCGAACAAGCCCCGGGAGCTCTCGGACCTCTGCCTGCACTTCATCGGCGGGCTCCTCAAGCATGTCAGAGGCATCACCCGGGTGGCAAACCCGACCATCAACTCGTACAAGCGGCTGGTGCCGGGATACGAGGCGCCCGTGTATATCAGCTGGTCCGTCACCAACCGCTCGGCCCTTATCCGGGTCCCCGCAGCACGTGGCAACAGCACCCGGGCAGAGTTCCGATCTCCTGACCCCATGTGCAACCCCTACCTCACCTTCGCCTGCATGCTCGCCGCGGGGCTGGACGGGATAAAGAACAGGATCGAGCCTCCGGCGAGCACGGACAAGAACATCTACGAGATGACCCCGAAGGAGCGCAAGAGGGCGAAGATCGACACCCTCCCGGGCGACCTGGTCACCTCGATGAGGGAACTGGAGAGAGACCCCCTCCTTGCAGAGACCCTCGGCAGCCACATCATGGAGAACCTGCAGCGCATCACCACCCTCGAGTGGGATTCGTTCCGCACTGCGGTTCATGCCTGGGAACACGACCAGTATCTCGTGAGATACTGAAAGACCTCCTTTTTTCGGCCATTTTTGAACCCTGTTGCCAGTAGAGAATATTTTAAATAATAGATACTATTAAATAGCATGGAAACTAACTTCCTTCCTGCGTAAGGAAAGGAAGTATTGAAATGGATCCCTTAAAATGGAGCAGATGCAGAAGACTCCACGATTCCCGCCGCTCATCGACCCGGCGGGATCCGGAGGTGGTGTAAATGGTCCTTGACAGCGGGGATACCGCATGGGTCCTTGCTTCCACGGCCCTGGTGATGCTCATGACGCCCGGGGTCGGGTTCTTTTACGGGGGCATGGTGAGGAGGAAGAACATCATATCGATGATCGCCCTCTCGTTCATCGTCTTCGCCCTGGTGAGCATCCAGTGGGTCCTGTGGGGCTACAGCCTCTCCTTCGGCCCTGACATCGGAGGCTTCGTGGGCGGGTTATCGGCCCTTGTTCTGAACGGGGTGGGGATGGGACCGGGGCCGTATTCCCAGACGATCCCGGGCCTTGCCTACATGGCCTTCCAGCTGGTCTTTGCGACGGTGACCCTCGCCATCCTCACCTCGGTCTTTGCAGAGCGGGTGAAGCTCTCGTCGTTCCTCGTCTTCGGCCTGCTCTGGACCACCCTCGTCTATGACCCCCTTGCCCACTGGGTCTGGGGCGGCGGGTGGAGCCAGGCCCTCGGGGCCCTTGACTTCGCCGGCGGGACCGTGGTCCACATCAGCTCGGGGTTCGGCGCCCTTGCGATAGCCCTTGTGATCGGGAAGCGCAAGGGATTCGGCGAGTACAACATGGAGCCCTCGAACATCCCCATGGCCCTCCTGGGGGCGGCGATGCTCTGGTTCGGCTGGTTCGGCTTCAATGCCGGGAGCGCCCTTGCGGCAAACGGCCTCGCGGCCAATGCCTTCGTCGTGACCAACACCGCCGCTGCCGCAGGGGCCCTTGCCTGGATGCTCGCCAGCTGGTACAAGGGGAGGCCGGCATCCCTCGGCGTGGTCTCGGGGGCCGTGGCAGGCCTCGTGGCCATCACCCCGGCAGCAGGCTATGTAGGACCCGCTGCAGCCATCGTCATCGGCGTGGTCGCAGGCCTACTCTGCTTCAAGATGCTCCTCTACCGGACCCGGAAGGGACTGGACGAGTCCCTGGATGCCTGGTCCATCCACGGGATGGGCGGGCTCTGGGGGGCCATCGCAACTGGCATCTTCGCGACCGCCGCGGTGAACAACTACACGGGCCTCCTCTCGGGGAACGTCCACCAGTTTGGCGTCCAGATCATAGCAGCGGGAGCATCCGTGGTGTACGCCTTCGTTGTCTCGTACATCCTCGCAAAGATCGTGGATTCGACCCTGGGACTCAGGGTGAAGGAAGAGGAGGAGTACGTAGGCCTCGACATCTCCCAGCACGGGGAGAGGGTGTGAGGTGGTGTTCCCATGAGAATGATACAGGCAATCATCAGGCCGGAGAAACTGGATGTCGTGATGAAGAACCTTGAAGAGAGGGGATTCATTGCCATGACCATCATCGATGTGAAGGGCCGCGGCGAACAGAAGGGGATAACCCTCGAATACCGGGGGAAGAAGATGGAGGTCGATCTCCTCCCCAAGGTGAAGCTCGAGCTGGTGGTCAGGGACGAGGATGTCGAAGTGGTGACCGGGATCATCCGCGCTGCAGCAAAAACAGGGAAGGTCGGAGACGGCAAGGTCTTCATCATCCCGGTCGAGAAGATGATGCGGGTGCGGACCGACGAGGTCTGGACCTAGCTCCGCGGGAAGATTCCTCCCCACCCATCTTTTTTTTCTCGAAAACAGCTCCCACCGTGAATCAGGTGCGACATCCCAGATGAGATTTTCCGGTTGAGAAGAGAGGACGGGAGAGTCTGATCCAGGTGTGGCATCACCGCGGTGAAGGGACCAGCTCCAGAGGGTGATGCCACCGAACTTAAGACGACTTCCGTGGATCTGCCACGGCCCCCATCATCAGACCGAGTGGTACAATTCATCTGGGGTAGAAAGGAATTACTTTAGTTAAATAATATAAACATGCCGAAACTCGTACGCAATCATTAAATACACCGGAAAGCTACTTCCTTCTATCCTATTCCCGCCCGGTCTGCAGGAACGGGGTGGCAACCCTCATATCCGTGAGGCTGCAGTTCGGCAGTGCTCCGGCACCGGGCGATCGTTTCTTTTTTCCGTGAGGGCAGGCGGGGAAGGATCCAGGGGGGGATGCTCCATAGAAGATGAGATGAGTGATAAGGCGTCCGTTCAACGCGTGACTTCTCTCCTTCGGCCAGGTGGAATGGTTGGTGCTTCGCCCGCACGCCGTGCCGGGGAGGGTGTATGGATGATGAAAATCCAGGAGAGAGAGGTGAAAGTATGCAGCAGTTTCAGAAGATACTCCGGAAGAAGCCGGTGAAGAAGATGAACTGGCTCCCCATCCTTCCATTGCTTGAGGAAGGGGGAGATCCGGATCTCAAGGAGTTCATGGGTGGTGTGGAGGAGGATATCCGGGCGTTGGTGGGGAAGCACTACTATTTCATCCGGGTAGAAACAGAAGGACCCGCCCTCTGCAGGGTTCCCCTCTTCACCAAGGGGAAGTTACCGAAGTACGTGGTGGACCATATCCAGCATGGGATCTCCGATGATGAGCTCTATCATGCGATCGGGGTAAAGGAAGGGAACCCCTCCCCGGCGGGATACTACAAGATCTCGGACCATATCGAGGGAAAGCTGCGGGCCCTCCTTGACGCATAAACTAGGTCGCCTTCCCATCACTTTTTTTACTCTCATTCACTGATGACCGCGGATTCTCCTCATGCTGATAGTGACACCACAGGAATCCTGAATCGGAGATCCCCCGTCCCACTTATGATCCGTGTTCAACAGGGATTACGAGACGATCCGATGGAGACGTACCGGCAAAAGAGGAGAGGGTCGTCTGGCGGGTCTTCATCAGCTGGCGGAGGAGGGTGCTCTCCTCAACAAACTGCCGGAGGGGAAGCTTCATGCGGGTGGAGATGTGGGCAAGGGCCGCCTTCATATCCTCGAACTCGAGGGGCTGGTTCTTCATGGCATTCCGGACATTCTCCCGCACATTGAAGACCCCCATGGGCACATAGCCCCGGTAAGCCTCACGGAATACGATAGCCCCGGCCTGCCGTCCCTCCCTCGCCAGGGCCTCGAGGACCGCCATCTTGCAGGAGTAGTAGCAGCCCCCCACCGAGGAGTAGCCGGTCTTCTTCGCACCGGTCTCATGATCCGCGAAGATCACCTCCTCGTTGCCCATGACCTGGAGGAAGGCCTCCATCCACTCGTACTGCCAGCCCGTCGGGAGGAGGAGAACGGCATAGCGGTTGTTGAGGGTGCTTGATTCATGGACACGGCAGCTGTCGATGACCGGGCTCCTCTTCACCCCACTGAGGAGGTGGTCCCCGATGGTGCTGTCGCACGCGGTGATGGACCACCGGGTGGGGACCAGCCGCCGCCTTTTCCCGACCCCCATGGTCCCGCAGGAGAAGGCCTTCTGGATGGCAGAGAAGGGGATATTCCCTCCATGGAGGGAGATGACCGCCTCGGATGCCGTGAGATCGCTGTCATGGTACACCCTCTCCAGGTCCCTGTCCAGCTTCATGCTCCCGAGATCGAACCGCTCCAGGGAACCGCTCGGGCCATACGGGGTATGTTCGTCAGAGATGGAGAATCCCCTCGGCGATTCCCTGAAGGTGGCCTCGCTCTCGACGGATCCGGAGGAGAGGGCGATCTCCTGGAGTTTCCCGATGTATCCCGAGCCAAGATCCTCTATATGGACGGGCCGCTTCCCCCGCACCAGGTTCATCCGGAAGCCGAGGATCTCCTCCTGGGTCTTCTCGCCGGGTATCCATGCCTCTGGGGTGTCCATGACCATCGTATCCCCGTGGACGGGGGCGATCATGGGGCCCGCATACACCCTGGGGTAGTTCCAGGACCCGATGAAGACCGAGGGGGGAGTGGAACCTTCCAAGTCCCTCCCTACTTCGATGGATGGGAGCCTGGAGGAGGAGGTGATCCTCTTCAGGTATGCCCCCTTCCCCATCATCATTGATTGTTTTGGGATTCCCACTTAAAAAGGCATCAGGGGCGGGACGAAAGTGGTTCCCCCTGCCATCCTGCTGTTAATCGCCCGGAGGATGTTCCCGTTCCAGGAGGAGATCCCCGAAGATCACCTTCTCGAGGACCTGGGCGACGTAGCGGACCTTCTGGGTGCTCTCCATGTCCTCGTACTGGTGGAGATCGGTGTAGACCTGGAGCCTGATGAGGGCGAACCTGAACCTGTCCAGCGTATCCTCGTCAAACCCCAGGGCCTCGCGGTAGATGGTCTCGAGAAGGTAGGGGAAGGCCTCGGGATTCCCGAGGCAGACAGAGATATTCCTGTAGATAGGGAGAGGTTCCTCCTTGCCGGCGAGGATCTTCTCGAAGTCCATCTACGAACCCACCTCTTTCACGAGAGCCTCCATGACCCTGTCCACGGCCTCCCAGGTGGGGTTCGTCTCTCCCCGCCGGATGACGAATGGCCTCCCCTCGTCACCGGCCTTGCGCATCTCTGGATCGATCGGGATTGCCCCGAGGAATGGGACCCCCATCTCCTCTGCGGCCTTCTGGCCACCCCCTTTCCCGAAGAGATCGATCTCCTGTTTGCAGTGGGGGCAGACCATCCCGCTCATGTTCTCGATGATCCCGAGGACCCGGAACCCGAGCATCTCCACGAACTTCACCGCCTTCCGGGAGTCGACGGTCGCGACATCCTGGGGGGTAGTGACGATGACCACGCCCGAGACGTTCGGGGCGAGCTGGGCGATGGAGAGGGCCTCGTCACCGGTCCCCGGGGGGAGATCGACGACGAGGTAATCGAGCTCGCCCCAGTTCACCTCCTCGAGGAACTGCCGGATGGCGACCATCTTCATCGGGCCCCGCCAGATAACCGGGGTGCTGACATCAGGGAGGAGGAACGCCATGGACATGGCAGAGAGGGTCCCCGTGATCCGGATCGGTTCGATGAGGTTTCCGATGGCCTGGAGGCGCTGGTTCTGGATCCCGAGCATGATGGGGATGTTCGGGCCATGAATATCGAGGTCCAGGATCCCTACCTCGAACCCATGGGTCGAGAGGGCGTAGGCGAGGTTCACGGCGACCGTGCTCTTGCCGACCCCTCCCTTCCCCGAGAGGACCAGGATCACGTGCTTTGCATGGATCTTCGCCTTCTCGGGAGGGGCATTCGGAGCGGTCCTCTCCGCACATTCCACGTCGCATGTCTCGCATTTCTCCGAGCACTCCACTCCCTTCGCTGGTGTCTCTGTCATCTTCTCCTCTGCAGGGGATAAGCTGCGGCATTGATCTGATCCCTGAAAGCCTTAAAGGTAGGAGGTGGGGGTAGGAGTGAGGTGGGAACGGGTGCCCTGCTTCACCCTCCGCCCTCGGGACAGTCCAGATCCCTGTAGAAGGGCTTGATGTCGAGGAGATGGGATCCATCCAGCGCATCGAGGCCGCGGACAATGAGCCGGTTCCCCTCCACCGCCACGAGGTCCACGAGACAGATGGCGATGGGGTTCGGCCGCTCCGGTGAACGGGTGGCAAAGACCCCGTGCTCACGCTTCTGCTTATCATGGGGGGGGATAGCGGTGAGGATATCGCGGCGGGAACGATCGCACCAGTAGAGGATGATGAGGTGAGGGTGGTCAGAGAGATCCCTCAACCCCTCGGCATAGCCGGGGAAGACGAGGATCTCGCTCGTCGCGGGTGAGAGCCTTCCCTGCCTGGGTGCCTCCCCCCGCTCCTTGTACCGGGACGAGATCACCCCGATAGGCTGGAGGTGAATCCCTGCCATGGAGGAGGATGCACCACCGGACTAAAAGAAAGTACCGGGGATCTTCAGGGCATACCTTCAAGAGACGTGAAGGCGCAGGGGGAGCCTGAGGCATGACATGGGAGGAATCCACGAGGACGTTGCCCTCCGCGACCGGGCTCCCGCCTTCCGGGACAGGGATGATGCGGGCAGGCAGCTCGGGCGATATCTCGCCACGTTTCCAGGCCTTGACGACCCCCTCGCCTGCCCGATCCCCGCCGGCGGGATCCCCGTGGGGATCGCCGTCGCCCGTGCCCTCGGCTGCCCCGTCCGGCCCGTCATCGTCCGGAAGATCCAGATCCCCTGGAACACCGAAGCGGGGTTCGGTGCCGTCACCTGGGATGGGCGTGTCTCCCTCAACCAGGATCTCGTATCAAGGCTTCACCTGACCCCTGACCAGGTGGAGGCCGCGACCGCGAAGGCCCGGGCGAATGTCCGGGAGAGGGTGCAGCGCTTCACTATCGAAAGACCGTTTCCCGATCCCGCGGGTCATTCCTGCATCCTCGTGGATGATGGTATTGCCTCGGGATACACCATGGCAGCTGCATACCAGGCCCTCAGATCCCTCCAGCCCCGGGGGATCATCATCGCCGTCCCCACGGGTTCCCTTGCAGCAGTCCATCGGGTCGCGGACCTGGTGGAGGAGTTAATCTGTCTCAATATCCGGGGCGGGTCCTCGTTTGCCGTTGCAGACGCCTACGAGGAATGGTACGATCTCTCTGAAGACGAGGCCCTTCTCCTCCTCCGCCAGGCTGAAGAACAGGGAGGTCAGGGCGGTACATGAGCCGGGGGAAGGTTCATGCCCCTGGACGGAGCCAGCGCCGCGTGAGGGCCAGCTCCAACGGAAGGAGAAAGGGGGGGCCGGGCTGATTACCTGCCCGGGCCGAACGCGAAGATCTGCTTCAGCGCTTTCCCGGACTCATACTTGACCAGCGGATTGGGATCCTCGAGGCTCTTCTCCAGGGCATCGATCGCCCGGAGGCTTCCCGTCCTCCCGAGGGCATCTGCCGCGTGGACCCGGATGGACTCATTCTCCCCCGGGTCGAGAAGCCGCCCGACCAAGGACTCGATGGCGCTGTAGCTCCGGATCTTTGCAAGGGCATCTGCCGCGACCTTCCTCGTGAAGAGAGCCTCCTCCCTGTCCTCGAGGCACCCGATGAATGCCTGCACGGAACGGATCGACCCGAGCTGGAGGAGTGCCTCAGCGCAGGCCCTCCGCAACCGGGGATCCACATCCTTCAGGCACCCGATCAGGGGTGAGATGGCCCTCGGGTCCCTGCTCTGCCCGAGGGCTTTTGCAGCCCGGATCCGCTCCTCATACTCGTTTTTATCGCTCAGGGAATCGATGAGAAGGTAGACACCCTCCCTCCGGTTGAGATCCCCCTGACCCCCGTTGCCAGCCATGTTCACGTTCATACACCTCAGACCTTCCCAGAATATCCTTCCGAGAACCCGCATCTTTCACGCCCTGGTGGCGATCCTCGGTGGTTACCCACCTTCAACACGGGAAGAAGAGCTGCCGCTTACCAGGTGTTCCTACGCTCCGATGATGGGGAACATGAATCGACGCAGGTAAGTGCATCGGTAGGGCATTGTTCTTCCTCATATTAATAATTTACTTTGCTGGCATGACGCCATGCCAGTTTCGCCAGCTTTTTCTCTTCCAAGGGAAGAGGCTCTCCCGTGATACACATGGAGTGGAGAAGATCCTCATCGCAGGAATCGCCGGCGGCATCCTCCTCTTCATCGCCCAGGTAGTCTTCAGCACGGTCGGGAACCTGATTGCGCCGTATGATATCTTTGCCCTCGGCGGCATGCGGGCCAGGGACGATCCGGTCATGCTCCTCTTCTTCGCCTACCCCTTCGTCCTCTCCTTCACCTCTGCGATCGTCTTCGACAGGGTGAAGGCTGCCCTTGAGGGCTCCTGCACCGGCCCAGGGCTCACCTTCGGGCTCATCCTCTTCCTCCTCGTCACTGTTCCGGGCATGTTCGTGATTTACAGCTCGATGAATTACCCCATCGGCTTTTACATCGGGAACCTCCTCGTTGGGATCATCGGGTTCCCTGCCGTCGGGATGCTCTACGCCCGGATCTGGGGAGTATAAGGCGGAGTTCCCGTATCCAATACTTTTCGGCCCGTCCGGATGGACGGACCACCCGATCCCGCGAGAACCCAGGTGGAGGACAGGGTCCTTTACACCCGGTTTATACCTTCGTCACCCCATATCTCCAGGAACACCGCATGATCGATATCCGGCCGGAAGAAGCCCTCGATATTCCTGCGATATCAGATCTCCACCACTCCGCCTTCGGGGGAGATATCGAGGCGAAGATAGTCGAGGCAGTCCGGGCTTCTTCAGGGTTCATCCGGGACCTTTCTCTTGTGGCAGTGAAGGACGGGCGCGTGGTCGGGCATATTCTCCTCTCTCCCGTACACATTGAGAAAGGTGCCTCCAGCAGCCCTGCCCTTGCCCTCGCCCCCGTCGCGGTCCTTCCGGGTTATCAGAAGCAGGGGATCGGGTCATTGCTCGTAGAGGGGGGCCTCAGGCGATGCAGGGGGCTCGGCCATTCCATCGTGATAGTCATCGGAGAACCCTCGTTCTATTCCCGGTTCGGGTTCACGCCGGCGAGGGCACGAGGCCTGGAAGCTCCCTTTCCGGTCCCGGATGAGGCTTTCATGGTGCTGGACCTCACGGGTGGTGCCCTCGGCGGCATCGCGGGTATGGTATGCTATCCCCCGTCCTTCCTTGCAGGCCTGGAATAGATCCCTCATGATGGTACCGTCCGGATGGGCATTTTCTTATCCCCTGCCATGGTATAATTCCCCATGCCAGCACCACTCGTGGGGCACAAGTTCGGCGTGGGGGACATCCCGCCCCTCGAACCCGGGAAGGCGAAGGGTATCAGGGTCCTCGGGATCTCGGGGTCGAGCCGGCAGGTGCCGGGTATCTCCAAGTCAGAGCGGCTCCTCATCCGCTCCCTCGACCGGTATAAAGGATTCGGGTGCGATACCACCTTTCTCCGTCTGAAGGACCTGAAGATCTACGACTGCGAGGGGAACTACTCCGAGAACCCCGGGTACTGCACCTACCCCTGCCAGTCCTCCCTCAAGTACGATGACGACGAGATGCAGACGGTCTACGACGCGGTGCTCGCCACCGACGTCCTGATCCTCGCGACCCCGATCCGGTGGAACAACCACTCGGCCCTCGTCCAGAAGTTCGTCGAGCGGATGAATGCCATCGAGAACCAGGACTCATGGTTCGGGAACCGGATGATCCGGAACAAGGTGGTCGGCCTCATCATCATCGGGCATGTAGACGGGATCCAGCACGTGGCCGGGAACCTGCTGAACTTCTTCGTCTGGCTCGGGTTCCACATACCCGAGGATGCCATCGCCTCATGGGTGGGCGAGAACGACGAGGACACTACCAAGGACTGGGACCAGATCGAACGGAACAAGTACACACAGGAGGACCTCCAGAACATGATCCACAGCACCCTGCGGCTCGCCTATAACCTCAAACAGGGGATCGGGGGGGCTGAGGAGGCGGGTTGAGGGTTTCCCGTATGCCCCGGGTCATTCTCCCTGACAAGAGCGATGTTCTTCTTCGCATGGCATGGGCAGGTCGGATTCTCCTGAGGAACCGGAGGAGTGTCCTGCGGCAATAGAAAATAAAAAGAGGTGTTCAGATCAGCGCTTCCCTTCCAGGAGGGATCGTATCTTCCTTACCTCGTCGAGTATCTGCAAATCGGTTGATGCAGTACCGGGAGGAGGTACCGGTGCGCCGCTACCGGTCCCGTCACCACTTCTGCCACTCTCCCGCACCATCGTCCGAATCAGCTCCCGAAGCTCCTCGGCCTCTTCGATGGCCTCAATCCGGATCTCCGGAACAGCCTGGCCAGAATAACCGGCAGTCTGGATGGAGAGGGTCGAGATGCCGAGGGCCCGCATGACCGGACCCTGCCTGATGTCGAGATTCGTGATCCGGTTGTAGGGCACGATGCCGGTCTTCCGGAACCATACCCCCCGCTTCCAGCTCATCTCGTCGTCACGGAGCTCGTACCACATGCTGTCGTAGTAGAGGCTCACCCAGACGAAGAATAAGATCACAAGTACCGCAATCCCGCACAGGACCGCGAGGTGGATCTCAAACGGTACAGGATTGAACAATGCCATCGGGGTGTAGAAGAGAAGGATGCTCGAGAATATGAGGATGAGAAAATTGATCCTGAACCAGGTGACCAGCGATAGAGAGGGTTTAAAAAGGCTATTCAGGGGAAAATGCTCGCTTGGCATAGTAATTCCTCTCTGGGGGAAACATGAGGATAAGAGTATCGGCATCCTGGTCCCCGTTATTGCATGGCTACAGAACCAGAGGCCCCCCAATCAGAACCCCGGCTGTTCCCAGGCGCTCCACCGGTTGAGCGCCCTCCTGAGGATGTACCACCCGGGAGGTATGAGGCACAGGCTCGAGAGGGCGAACCAGGGGTTCGGGATGGAGACAAAGAGGAGGAAGAGGAGCACCGGTATGATAAGCCCGAGGTAGGGGAGATAGACCTTTGCGTTGTAGAGCATGATGGACGGGGAGAGGCCGCCCACGTAGACGGTGACCGCGACCGCGTAGAAGGAGATCGAGGCGAAGGTGAGGAGGGCAGGGAAGAGGAGGGCGACCTGGCCGGTGCCCAGGCCGGCGGCGACGAGGATGGCGACCGAGACCAGGTTGAGGAGCCCGTAACTCTGGAGCTTCCCCCGGATGACGGTCCCGACCTCTACGGGCAGGAAGGCGTAGGAGGTGAAGAGGTCGAACTCGGTGACCCAGTTGTAGATGGTGGAGGAGATCACCCCGAGGAGGATGGCAAAGACCATGAGGGCGTTCACCATCGGGATGAACCGCAGGAGGACGAAGAGCGCGATCCAGATGAACATGACGGGGAAGAGAAAGGAGAAGACGACCTTCCCTGCCCCGCCCTCGCTCCGGTTCAGGTCGAGGGCATCCTTTGCGATGAGATGGGCATCCGGCGACCGGGCGAGTATCCCCGTCAGCCGGTCCAGGGTCTCGGGAAAGCGCCTCGTCTCTTCCCTGTACTCCACCTTCAGGAATCGCACCGAGATCGCGGAGGGCACGATGATGAGGACCAGGGTGGTGAGGAGAAGGAGTGGGGATGGCCTGTAGTAAAGGGCGAGGGGGGGAAGGAGGCTGATCACACCCGCGTTCACCGAATGGACAGAGAAGGCCGCACCAGCCGCAGCGGCGGTGAGGATCCCGAGGAGGGTGCGGGGAGAATGCACATAGATGGTCGAGAGGAGGAAGACGAAGGAGAGACCGACGAGGAACGAGAGGGAGAGGGTCGCGAGCATGCGCATGACCGACGTGACGGGGAGACCGATCCAGGGCATGGCGAAGGCGAGGCCCGCGACGAAGGGGAAGACCCAGAAGAAGAGGTAGTAGACCGTGTCCTTGAGAAAGAAGTTGAGGAGGATGGTCTGCTCTGAGACGGGGAGGCTTCGTGAGGAGTACGCGATCATGGACGCCTGCCCGAACCTGCGGTTCATGACCTCGCGGCCGAAGAGCCCGAACCCCCCGACGCTCGCCCCCGCGAGCAGGTAGCAGGAATGGATGATAATGACCGCGGTCTGCGCCGGAAGGACATCGGAGAAGAACGGCCAGAAGAGGGCTCCTGCAAAGGCGAAGGAGACGAGGAGCAGGGGGAAGAGGGCGAACCCGGCGGACCCAAAGAGCGTCGAGTGGACCCGCCACTCCTCCCTGAGCATGGCGGTGAAGATCTCAAGCATGGGGATCCCCGCGGATGGCCTCGAGGAAGACCTCCTCGAGATGCTTTGACGATGACCTCAGGTCTGCGACCGGCCCCTCGCGGATGAGGTTCCCCCTGTGGATGATCCCGATCCTTGTACAGATCTCCTCGGCAATCTCGAGGATATGGGTGGAGAGGAAGACCGTTCCCCCTCCCTTCACGTAATCGGTGAGGTAGGTCTTGATCTTCCGCTGCATGATGGGGTCGAGGTTGATGAGGGGTTCGTCGATGAGCACGAGCCCGGGCTTATGGAGGAAGGCCTGGGCCACCATGAGCTTCTGCCGGGTGCCCCTCGAGAGGTCCTTGCAGAGCACGTCCCTCTTGTCGCCGAACTCCAGGAGGTCAAACCAGAAGCTGCACTGGCTCTCGATATCCCCTATCCGGCGGATGTGCCCCACGAAATGGAGGTACTCCTCGGCCGTGAGGAACGAAGGAGGGGTCTCCTGCTCGGGGGTGATCCCCACCAGTTCGCGCACCCTGACGGGTTGGGCGACCGCATCCAAGCCCATGACCCGGACCTCGCCGGTGGTCGGCCTCAGCTGGCCGGTGAGGCACTTGATCATGGTCGTCTTCCCCGACCCGTTGGGGCCGAGAAGGCCGAAGAGCTCCCCCTTCCGGACCGAGAGCGAGATATTGTTCACAGCGGTTACATCGCCGAATGTCCTGGTGAGCCCCTTCACGTCGATGATGCTCTCCATGATATCCCCCATCGGGCAAGCCTTGCCGGTCCGCCCTCTTGGGCCGGCCCTGATGGCCCGGCCCTTCGGGCAAACCTCGCCGGCCCGCCCTCTTGGGCCGGCCCTGATGGCCCGGCCCTTCGGGCAAACCTCGCCGGCCCGCCCTCTTGGGCCGGCCCTGATGGCCCGGCCCACATTCCCCGGTAGCCCCTCCCCTGCAATAAGGCTATATGCGGGAATGAACAGAATAGCAGTCTCCGGAGCCCTTTCAAAAATGGCTTTAATACCTTGCTCCCCATTCCCTGAGTAGGATGAGGACGAGCAGGCACGAGTATTTCCTGGATCTTGCCCTCAGGTGCGCCCACCAGGGTACCTGTCTCCGGCGCAATTTCGGGGCCATCATCGTCGATCAGTACAACACCATCGTCTCCACCGGTTATACTGGAGCTCCCCGGCAGCAGAAGGACTGCACCGAGATCCAGAGGTGCTGGCGAAAGGAGCACAATATCCCATCAGGTTCCCATTATGAGAGATGCCGGAGCGTCCACGCGGAGATGAACGCCCTCATCCAGGCGGGAAAGCAGGCCCGGGGGTGCACCCTCTACCTTGCCGGTTATGATGTGGAAACCGAGGATCTCACGAAGATCTGGCCCTGCTTCCTCTGCTCAAAGATGCTTGTGAACAGCGGTGTCACAAAGATCATGATGAGGACGGGGGCGGCCGAGTATGTGGAGATGGATCCCGAGGATCTCTACCAGATGAGGAGCAGTGAGGCCCTTGGCGAAGGGGAGGGTTAAAATGAGCGATTCATAAGGACCACGCACCCGTTAAGATTCACCTGAGCGCGGTGAACCATCATCCCGAAGGAATCCCCCCCTTACAGCCCCCTTATCTCCTTCTCCGACCCCTTCAGGCAGTAGTAACCATGCTTCAGCCCCAAAGCGGGGGTCACCGGGCATGTCGGGCACAGGCAGGCCTTCTTCACCGCCGCGCACGCGCTCTTGCCCAACGCGCAGAACAGGGCCTCCTTCTTGCCCTTCATGCAGTCGTTGTACGTGGGGCACTTCCCGCAGATGCACCTGGCCATGAGGGACGAGACCGTCTTCTTCAGCTCGTCCTCAGGCATCACTGCCATCTTCTGCGCCATCTCCTCGAACCTGTCCATAGAACACCATCCCTCTCCAGGGAGAGACTTTGAGCTCCTCCGGTTCACGGAGGTGATAAATGTATGCCTTGGCGGCCAGCTATACCTCTCCCGGGGAGATCTCACTCTTGAATGACCGGCCCTCGCAGGTTCCGGACACAACAATCCATAAACCTGAATGGCCGTGACCCGTTCCGGCTCCCTTTTATAGGTGGGCACACGTAGCTCTCCTCAGGTGATCGCAATGAGTATTCCCCGACGAGGCAGCGGGGCGATACGGCAACCGGGCCCGGTGACCATCTCTCTCATCTTTCTCCTGTTCGGCGCTATCTGGATACTCTTCGCGGGTATCCTGCTCCCTTCGGTAGTTCGCGACCCGGTCCTCTATGCCAGCATCTTTGCATGGAAGGACTGGGTCTTTCTCGTTATCGCCACCCTGCTCATCTACGTGCTCATCCGGCACTACACGGGGACCCTCTCCACATCGGAAGACCTCTACCGCACCCTCGTGGAGAATGCCGGGAGCATCATCCTTGCCATGGACAGGGAAGGGAATATCACCTTCTTCAACCGGCAGGCCGAGGAGTTCTTCGGGTTCCCGCGCAGGGAGATCCTCGGGAAGAATGCCGTCGGGACCATCGTCCCCGCGACGGAGAGCTCGGGCCGGGACCTCGACCAGCTGATGCATGACCTGCTCACCTCGCCCGGCCAGTACCTGAAGAACCGGAACGAGAACGTCACATCGACGGGGAAGCGTGTCTGGGTCACCTGGACCAACAGGGCGATCTGTGACGAGACGGGCTTCCCGATCGGTGTTGTATCGGTGGGTACTGATGTTTCAGCCTGAAACCGGCGGGCGTCGTCAATCCGGCTGCCGGGACATTTTATAGGGAAGTACTCCAAACATCCTTGAAGAACGACCCCAAGACCCCAAGGAGCTCTCGATTATGGAGGTTCCCGATACACCCGAGACCCGGGGCTCGTGCATCTGCCCCCAGTGCCCGAGCTTTCCCGGAGGCGCCTGCAGGAGCGAGATCCTCTACTGCAGTACCGGAGCGAGCGCATGCGAGATCCGGCCCCGGGGGTGCATCTGCACGGGGTGCCCGATCTATGACGAGTACCATCTCAGGACTCTCTACTTCTGCGACAGGTGGGAGATGGAGGAGACCGGGCAGAAGGTGCGAAAACAGCGGGCCGGCGAGAGCGATGTCACCTATGGATCGATGATAGGGATCAAGATCATCGCCGAAACGGGGAAAGGGATCACGGGTGCCATGGGTTCACAGAAGGTGATGCCCTTCACCCTTGATGACCTCCATTTCATCCCCGCCCAGGTCCACCGGATCCCCCTCAACCGCGAGGAGCCGGTTGCTATGGGATTCACCCTCGGCCCCGGGGCGAAGAGGCCCCTCGCCCTCCCCACACCCATCCTTGTCTCGGGAATGAGTTATGGTGCAGTCTCGAAACGGCTGAAGCTCGCCATCGCAGGCGCCTCTGCACGGCTTGGCTTCGGGTTCAACACGGGAGAGGGAGGGATCCTCGACGAGGAGCTGGCAACGGCCCCGGGGACCCTCATCATGCAGTACTCCACAGGGAGGTTCGGGATCACCGAGGAGAAGCTGAAGAAGGCCGCAGCCGTCGAGATCCGGTTCGGCCAGGGTGCATACCCGGGCAAGGGGAGCTACCTGCCGGCTGAGAAGATCACACCTGATATCGCGAGGATCCGGGGCCTCGGGGATGGTGAGGCTGCCTACTCGCCCGCCCACCACCCGGACATGACGACCCCCGAGGAGATACGGGAAAAAGTCGCCTGGCTGAAGTCCCTGACCGGCGGTGTTCCGGTCGGCGCGAAGATCGGGTGCGGCAATGTCGAGGAGGATGTCACCGATCTCGCGGTGGCAGGGGTGGACTTCATCGCCCTGGACGGTTTCGGGGGAGGAACGGGGGCGACCGATCTCGCGGTCAGGGAGAACGTGGGCATCCCCCTCCTCGCCGCCCTCCCGAGGGCAGACCGGGCGCTCCGGTCCCTCGGTGCCAGGGAGAGGATCTCCCTCATCGGGGGCGGGGGCCTGCGTACCTCCGCAGATTTCGCGAAATGCCTTGCCCTGGGCGCGGACGCGGTCTACCTCGGCACCGCGGCCCTCATCGCCATCAACTGCGAGCAGTACCGGATCTGCCACACGGGCCTGTGCCCGACCGGGGTCACGACGCAGAACCCGATCCTCGGGGAGCAGCTCGACACCGCGAAGGGGATCGAACGGCTCTGCAACTTTGTGCAGGTCTCAACCGACGAGATGGCCGAGTTTGCACGCATCGCGGGTAAGCACCGGATCCAGGATCTGGATATCACGGATCTCGTAGCCCTGAAGAAGGAGCTCGCAAAGGTTGTCGGATGCAGCTGGCTGGGCGGACCGGGAACGAAGGAATAAGGAGATGATGGAGGGGCGCAGTACCTACTCCGGATCATCATGGTAAAGCTGATCATCGAGCCGAAGAAGGCAAAGGACGGGCAGATCGAGTTCACCGTGAATTACCAGGACCCGAAGACCGATAACTCCTTCACCATCACCATCACGAACAGCCTTGACGAGGCAATCGAACGGCTGAAGACGACCCTTGAGGCCGAGGTCCAGGCGATGATGCAGAAGAAGTGAGGAAGGTCCCTTCTCCTTTCAACCAGCTCTCTTCACCAGTTTGAAAGCAACCTCCCCCGTTATCTTCGGTGCAAAGCACCCAGGATCTATCCTGCGGGGATGTGAGGGCACCCATCATACCAGGAACGGGATGAGGGCCCTGACCTCCTTTTTGTACAGGGAATAAGCCTCACCAAACTCTTCGAGGAGAAACTTCTCTTCCATCCGGATCTTCATGAGGAAACCTGTCATCACGATCAGAATCAGGAAGAAAGCCCATAGTTCACCGATGACGAAAGCGGTTCCTGCATACCCAACGAGGATCCCGGTGTAGATCGGGTTCCGCACAAACTGATACGGTCCTGTCCGGATCAGTTTATGGTCCACTTTGATCGCTGGCCTGCTGCTCCAATTCTTCCCCAGGTGCATTCGTGCCCAGACAGCGAAACCCAGGCCGATGATTGTGATGAGTATGCCGAGGAGCCCGGTTGCGATTCCGTCAGGAATGACGCGCCGTTGCAGGAGGCCTGACGATACCTGATCCGAGAGGAACACCCAGATCAGCACCAGCACGAGCATGAAGAGCAGCAGGGAGCGGAAGGACTGCTTACGCTTGAACGTAGACCGGTTTCGTATTGCAGAGATGAGCCAGTACAGCCAGAAGACTGCCCAGATATCGGCGACGGTCAGATCGAGGATTTGCACTCTGCCTCTCTCCCACCTATCTTTTCCCGCCCGGTTCAAAAATCTTCGCGGGTCCCTTCCACGGGTCCACAGGATCGATGGAGGATGGCTGATCTCCCCCCATCATCCCTTTTCCGGATCCTGCACCCTGCAAAAAAGATCAATTATATATCTCTTGAGAAGGCTCAACACGTGAGGAATCTCCATGATTACCCATATCTCGAGAACATGGTATCCGGTCATCGGAGCTGCCCTCCTGTTCGCCGTCCTGTCGGCAGGTTGCACAGGATCGCCCTCCGGCCAGGTGCCGGTCACGACCCAGGCAACACCCGTAACCACATCCCCACTGGCCACCCCTGCAGAGACGACTCTCGTGACAACCGTTGCCATGATACCAACACCAGCCGCCACAACGCCCCCGGTGACAACTATCCCGGTCACGACAACCACGGCGACCCCGACCACCACCTCACCTCCGCCCGCGGTCGCCGTCACCATCCAGGGCTTTGCCTTCAACCCGGCGTCGGTCACGGTCCCGAAGGGGACGACGGTCACCTGGACGAACCAGGACTCGGCCCCGCACACGATCGTGAACGATGCTACATCGACGATCGTGCTGGGGAAATTATTCTCGAGCAACTCGCTCGGAATGGGCCAGACCTTTTCCTTCACGTTTAACGACGCAGGCACATACGCGTACCACTGCGGTATCCATCCTTCGATGAAGGGAACGGTAACGGTAACATAGGGAAGGGAGGGCCTTCCCCATCATCCTCCCTCTTTCTTCTCGATGTTTGTTTAGAAGAAGGTCCAGTACACGACCAGCGCGTGGATGAGGGCGAGGGCGATGGTGAGCCGCGCCATGTTCACGTGCCAGGTGAACGGGACACTCGTCCCTTCCCTGAGGACGAGCATCCCGAGAGTTGCAGTCGTGATCAGGGCAATGATGGCGGCCGCACCGAGATAGATGGCCAGGGGGATTCCGAAGATCACGATCTGGGCGACGGGCAGAAAGGGCATATGGATCATGATACGGTGATCGGTCACCGTAATAACTCTCTCGGTATTCTCAGGGTCAATCATGACGGAGAGTCCGGGTGTCAGGAAAGGGCCGAAGGGAGAAGATGGGGGGTGCTGTTCTCCAGGATCAGATCACTGAAGGCGAAAACCGATCCCATCCTGATGTTCAAGGGAGGGAAGGGACCCCGTTCGGGATGTGGGCCGGCGGATGGCCCTGCCCCGTGACTGAACCTTCTTTGCTGGAGCCACCTGAAGAGATATAACCGTGATACCAACCCTTATTGGCGATTTAGAGGCATTAAAGGCCATTTCTGGTGGAGAGATATTTCGATACATTTATATATAATAATCTATATTCAACCACATATCCCCCGGTATCGAACCGCACAAGGTGGGGCGGATTCGCCGGCCCGGGTACCCAGCGGCCACCCAGATCTCCTCCGTCGTGCCTGTGTGCGTGGGACGTTCAGAGGGCACACGCATGCACACCGGTCCAAATCCGAAGATGCCCTGACTGTTCTGGCCGATAAGGGCCGGAGAGGGAATGGACTAGTCAAGGGACGGGTAAAGGAGGTGTTCTATGAGATCCTATCAGAGAATTCTCATCTTTTTCGCTGTGGTGGGTATAGCGCTGTTGCTGCCATGGGCTGCCGGTGGCGAAACATCGCCGGATGTTCCGGATTCCGATTCCGATGGTGTTCCCGATACCTGGGATGTTTGCAGGATCGGCACGCTGCTCGATGAATCCATACCCACCGAACGGTTGAACACGAACCGGTTCGCCCTCGTGGATGGCGATGCCGTCTTTGACACAGAGGCTCCTAAGGGGAAGGGCCCGGGGCGGGGCTACAGCCTGGACGGGAGCACCGGTTCATCGACCTGCGGCTGTTCCTGCGAGCAGATCCTGGAATTCGCCGACGGCGAGAAGGAAGGCCACTACAAGTTCGGGTGCAGCATCGGTATCATGGACGGGTTCGTCAGCACCAGGTGCGAGGTGGACGGGGATGGTGACGGCTTCCGGATAAGCGACGGGGACTGCGATGACAGCGATCCCCTGCGGAACCCGGGTGCCGCGGAAGCGTGCAACGGGGTCGATGATGATTGCGACGGTGCTGTCCCACCGGAAGAATCTGATGCCGATGGTGACGGGCACCGGGTCTGCCAGGGTGACTGTGACGATGCCAGTGCCGCGATCTACCCTTCGGCCCCCGAGCTCTGCGACGGTCTCGACAACGACTGCAACAGTGAGGTACCGGCAGACGAGTCCGATGCCGATACCGATGGGTACCGCCTCTGCGAGGATGACTGCAATGACGTCAGTGCCGCTGTCTACCCCTCGGCCCCCGAACTCTGCGACGGTCTGGATAACGACTGCGACGGCGAGGTCTCCGGGGACGAGGTTGACCAGGATGGTGATACCTTCTCGGCCTGCGACGGGGACTGTGATGATAACGATGCTGCAACGCATCCCGGCGCCATGGAGGTGTGTAACGGCATCGACGACAACTGCGATGGCACCCTGCCGGAGGACGAGGCCGACGCTGACAACGACGGCTACAGCTCCTGCAAGGGTGACTGCGATGATGTCAATCCCGCGATCAACCCCGGTGCAGAAGAAGCCTGCAACGGCATCGACGACAACTGCGACGGTACCCTTCCCGAGGACGAGGCCGACGCGGATAACGACGGCTACAGCTCCTGCAAGGGTGACTGCAACGATAAGGATGCAACGACTCACCCCGGTGCAGAAGAAGCCTGCAATGGTGTTGACGACAACTGCGATGGCACCCTTCCGGAGGATGAGGCTGACAAGGACGGCGACGGGTTCAGCCCCTGCGAGGGTGACTACGATGACGCCGATCCCGCGATACACCCCGGGGCGATGGAAGTCTGCGACGGCAGGGACAATGACTGCGATCTCCTTATCGACGAGGATTTTGACACGGACCACGACGGGTACACAGAGTGTGATGGGGATTGTGATGACACCGATTCCAACATCAACCCCGGCGCTTCCGAGATCTGCGACCAGAAGGACAACGACTGCGACGGATCCGTGGACGAGGGATTTGACGGAGACGGGGATGGCTACCCGGGCTTTTACAGCGGGTGCGGGAACGACTGCGATGACCGCGACCCCCTGACCCATCCCGGGGCAGCGGAGGTCTGCGACGGGAAGGACAACGACTGCGATGGCCAGGCGGACGAGGGGGTGGAGCTCACCTTCTTCCAGGACGAGGATGGGGACGGCATCGGGTGCACGGTACCCGTCCTCGCGTGTTCCCTTCAGGTCGGGTCGTCCGGGAGGAGCGATGACTGCGATGATGCGGACCCCATGAGATCCCCTGGCACCACCGAGGTATGCGACGGAAAGGACAACGACTGCGATGGCTCCGTGGATGAAGACCTCGCCCTCCTGGCTTTCTACCGGGATGCTGACGGGGATGGCTTCGGCAGCACGGAGAACACCGGGGCATGTTCCATCCCTGCCGGATCCGTGGATGTTCCGGGCGACTGCAATGACAACAACGAAGGGATCCATCCCGGAGCCGAAGAGGTATGCGACGGGACAGATAACAACTGCGACGGCGGGACCGATGAGTTTGTCCAATCCTTCTTCTACGTCGATGGGGACGGGGACGGCTATGGGGGAGCAGAATCCGTCCTTGCCTGTTCAGCCCCCGCCGGATACGTGGAGATCTCGGGCGACTGCGATGATGCCAGTACCACCGGTCCCGCGGTCAATCCCGGTGCAGGGGAGATCTGCGATGGTCTCGACAACGACTGTGACGCTCTGATCGATGAAGACCTTGCCCTGCAGACCCTCTATCGGGATGTAGACGGCGACGGTTTCGGCAGCAGCACCCTGGGCCTCGAGACCTGTTCTGTATCTCTCCCGGGCTTTGTCGCAGATTCCACCGACCGCGACGATGCCGACCGGTTCAGCAACCCGGCCGCCACGGAATACTGCGACGGAAAGGACAACGACTGCGATGGTCAGATCGACGAGGGTGTCACGCTGACCTTCTACCCGGACACGGATAATGACGGCTTCGGGGATACAACGAGCATCCAGGCCTGCGCTGCCCCTGCCGGATACGTGAGTACCTCGCGTGATTGTGATGATACGGATGCGGGGCGCAATCCCTCAAGGGCAGAGATCTGCGACGGTATCGATAATGACTGCGACGGCGTGGCGGACGAGGGCCTCGGGGATGCCGATGGAGACGGGTACTCCGAGTGCACCGGTGACTGCAACGACGCGAACGCCGCCATCCACCCAGGGGCTCCCGACACCGCCTGCGACAGCATCGACCAGAACTGCAACGGGCATGACGACTGCCCGGTCCGGTTCAAGGACATGGGAGACGGCACGATCCTGGATGTCACCACGGGACTCTTCTGGCTGAAAGATGCCAACTGCATCGGACCGCAGGGCTATAACTATATCTGGGATGAGTACCCCAACACCCCCACCCTGGTCACCCAGGTGAACCAGCTTGCCCACGGCAAATGCGGCCTCTCTGACCATTCCCAGCCTGGCACCTGGCGGTTCCCCACTATGGCGGAAATGAGGGGCCTCTTTGAGAAGGAACACTGCAAGGACGCGGTGCGGGGCTACCCGGATAACAACGCCGAGGGAGATGCCAGGTACAGCTGGGTGTGTGATGGTGACTGCCTCGGGTGCCTGGGGAACAGAACGGGCACATCCCGCTACATACCCGGAAATCCCTTCACTGACGTGGTCGAGGCATATCACTACGACTGGGCGACGTACTTCTCGGGTGAGCTCACCGGTCCATGCGAATGGGGCAGTTCGTGCGTCAGGACCATCGACCTCGATTGGTACGACTGGAGCCAGAACCGGCCCAACGAGTGGTACATCACATGGCATGTGTACCTCGAAGATACCGAGTCAACAACGTTCCTTGGATACGCATGGCCGGTCAGGGACACGCTCGTGGACAGCGACGGGGACAAGGTCTACCGGGGCCCGGACTGCAACGACTCCGACGCCACCATCCACCCCGGTGCCACGGATGACTGCAACGGCATCGACAACGACTGCGATGGCAGTATAGACGAGGCCTGCGACTCCGACGGGGATGGGATAACGAGGGAGGGAGGCGACTGCAACGACAACGATGCCGGCATCCATCCCGGAGCAGCGGAGACCTGCGACGGCAGGGACAACGACTGCGACAGCACGAAGGATGAAGGCGTCAAGCTGACCTTTTACCGGGACGCAGATAGCGATGGCTACGGGAGCACCGGGTCGGTTCAGGCCTGCACCGTGCCGGCCGGTTACGTCGCGAACTCCGGGGACTGCAACGACGGAGACACCGGCGTGAACCCCGGCGCCCCGGACCCCTGCGATGGCGTGGACAACAACTGCGACGGCGTGGGGGAGAAGATGGAGGTCTTTTACAGGGACCAGGACGGCGACGGGTACGGTGACTCCCGGAAGAGAACATGGGCCTGCTCGCTTCCTCAGGGCTACACGACCCGGCTGTGGGACTGCGATGATACCGACCCGGCCATCAACCCGGAAGGCACAGAGGTCTGCGACATCAGGGACAACAACTGCAACGGCCAGATGGATGAAGGGTTCGGGCAGACCTACTACTATGACGACGACGGGGACGGTGTCGGCGGATCGACGGGATTCTGGAGGTGTTCTGCCGGGCCGGGGATGGTGCCCTCGACCGGGGACTGCAATGACGACGACCGGACGGTGTACCCGGGAGCCACCGAGTACTGTGACGGCATCGATACCGACTGCGACAGTATCATCGATGAAAGCGAGGGCCTGGAATGCCGGTTCCTCGACCAGGAAGACGGCACGATCCTTGACACGGAGACCGGCCTGTACTGGCTGAAGAACGCCGGCTGCCTCGGCGGCGGGGCGGTGACCTATGGCAGCGCCCGGGGGACTGTAGATCTCCTCAGGAACGGGGGCTGCGGCCTCTCGGACGGGTCCTGGGTCGGAACATGGCGTGTCCCGACCATCGAGGAGATGAAGGGCCTCTGCGAATGCGGGGGCGCCTCCTGCTCTCTCAGCAATGCCGGCGGGAACCGCGCCTGGCATGAGGGAGACGCCTTTTCCGGCGTGATGCTGGGCGGCGTCAATGTCTACTGGACGAGTACCCCCGCAGACGGAGGCAGGCAGCGTCTGTTCAGGATACTGGACTGGGGGACGTGCCTTGACGTAACCTGGCTGACCGGTGATCCTGACTTCCCTGTCTACTACTCCTACTACGCCTGGCCGGTCCGGGAAGCCTTCGTGGACAACGACGGTGACGGATACCAGGACCTTGAAGGTCCCCGGGTGGGGCAGGACTGCGACGATACCAACCCCTCAATCCACCCCGGGGCCGGCGAGACCTGCGACGGTATCGACAATGACTGCGATGGCCTTGTCGACGAGACCTGCGACTATGACAGCGACGGGTTCACGCCCGAAGAGGGGGACTGTAAAGACCACGATGCGGCCATCAACCCCTCCAAGACTGAGGTGATGAACGGCATCGATGACAACTGCGACGGGAAGGTCGACGAGCGCTTCAGCATCATGGGTGACGGCACCGTCCTTGACAACGTGCACGGCATCCGGTGGCTGGAGGACGTGGCCGCCATCCCGCCAAGCACCTGGGAAGAGGCGAAGACTATCGTCGCCGGCCTCGGGGACGGCCAGTTTGGCCTCACCGACAAATCGGCACCAGGCGACTGGCAGCTCCCCACGAGGGCCGAGTTCGACACCCTGGTGAACCGGGCGTATGCCTATGACGATGACGGGGACTGCCCCTGTGAGATCGAGGGCCTCCCGGATTACTGGGGGAAGTGCTGGGTGGATGACCCCCATGGCCCGGCGCTCTCGAACAGCCTGGGGAATGCCGCGTGGAAGGAGGGCGACGCCTTCTCCCACGTCGATGACACAAATCCGGAGTGCTGCGGCGACTGCCAGGAGATCTGCGAGCTCGCCTACATACCCCCCGCCATGTCGATCCCGTCGAATGCCTGCGCAGGCCAGCCGTACCAGTGCAACCGCAACCTCTTCTGGACCCGGGAGACGAAGGATCCTGTCCAGGACATTGAATGGAGCGAGATGAAATCCGTCTACGTGTGCCATGCCTGCACCTCGGTGTGGGGCGACGTCATCATGGAATACATCGACAGCCCCTGGGATGATCCGGACGACAACTGCTGCGTCGCCTACGAGATCAACCGGGGAGGGCTCGAGGACTACCACCAGGGATACCACTGCGGCCAGAAACTGAAGGTATGGCCGATGAGGCCTGACTGAACTCGTCGATCCGGCGGGGAGGGGTCCCCGGAGGAGGTGCACCACCTGCCCTCCTCCAGGCCCTTTTCCTCACCCTCCGGACAGGCATCGTGAAGAATTCGTCCTCAAGGGACGGTTGAAAAACGAAACGGGGAATCTTCCCCGCAAAGAGCCGCTGGAGGGATTCGAACCCTCGACCTGCGGTTTACGAAACCGCCGCTCTAACCGGCTGAGCCACAGCGGCACCACGGTAGATCAGGTGGGCGGGAAAGGGTATTAAGGTTGATCCATTCACGCCTTATTCTCTGACCTGCCGGCACATTTTTTCCAAACCTTCATATCCTTTCGGTTCCCTACTCCTCACCCATGCAACGCCTTACCGCAAGCGAGCGCCTGCCAGGCGGAATAACCGTGTACTGGAAGGCAGGGGCCGAGGAGATGGTGACCTCCTTCTCCTTCATGGAGCTGATCGACCGTCGCGTGAACTCCCTTGATCTCCTTGAGCACCCGACGAAGTACGTCTTTGACGAGGATTCGGGAGCCCTCATCCTGAAACCCTGACCCCTTTTTCCGGACTCCCCGGATCTCCCCTGAGCGAGCCTCGCTTCCACCCCGGAATCATTCCGTTATCTCCAAATAGCTGGATGACACCTCCCCGGGTATATGCACAAGATCGTGAGGACCGAGCGGTGCGGGGATGGGATCAACGTGATATGGGAGAAGAACGGGAAGGAGGTGTTCCTCTACTTCTCCTTCACCCGGCTCGTGGATATCCAGGTGAACGCTCTGGATCTCCTGGAGAACCCGAAGAACTATCGTTTCGATGAAAAGACAAAGGAGCTGTCCTCCATAGTGTAGAGTATCTGCCCTACCCATCACCCATGCAGCGACTTACCGCAAGCGAACGGCTCCCTGGAGGAACCACGGTGTAATGGGGGGAGGAACAGGAGACCTCCTTCTCACTTATAGAACCCGTCGACCGCCGGATCAACTCCCTCGACCTCCTGGAGCACCCGGCCAAGTCTGTCTTTGACACGGACTCGGGGCACCTGATCCTGAAACCCTGAAACCTTTTCTCCTGTTCTCCGGGATCCCGCTGGCATCATATTCTCTATTCTGAACGATACCGTCATCTCCAAATACCTGGATGACAATTCCACGGGTGTATGCAGAAGATCGTAAGAACCGAGCGGTGCGGTGACGGGGTGAACGTATTCTGGAAGAAGGCCGGGAAGGAGGTAACCACCTACTTCTCCTTCACCCAGCTCATCGACATGCAGGTGAATGCCCTGGATCTTCTCGATCACCCCGCGAGCTGGGGCATGGACGAGAAGACGGGGAAGATTAAAATTATCGTTTAGAGGGGCCCCTCCGGCCCCTCCGGATTCGGGAAACCTGCTCCTGGAACCCTGGATCCGCTTTTCATACCTTGCTGTTCCTGCCGCACATCGTTAATTCCATATACCCCCTGCTACCCTTCAACGGGTATGCAGAAGATACAGAGGACCGAGCGGTTTGGGGACGGGGTCAGCGTGGTCTGGGAGAAGGAAGGAATGGAGATGACGTCGTACTTTTCCTTCACCGAGCTCATTGACATGCAGGTGAATGCCCTCGATATCCTCAACACCCCGGGGAACTACGGCATCGACGAGAAAACCGGGAAGATCCGCTTCGTGGCCTACTGTCAGCCGTCCAGGCATCAGGAGTAGCCCCGCATGGTCACGTTCTCGACCGGCTGCTTCTCCTTCGGGGTCTCGATCTTCCCGAACTTCCCCTCGTAATCCTGTATGCTATTCCCCAGGACCTCGAGGAAGTTCTTGGCATGCCGGGGGCTGATGGAGACGATGGACTTTGCCCTGGCCTGGTTCGTCCCCGGTATCTCGTGGAGGAAGATGAAGGTGAACTCGTCCTCCTTGTAGGCGATCTGGATGCGGTTGCTGTACACAGGGTCCAGGTCCTGGGGGATGTGGACCGAAATTTCCCTCGGGTTCATAGAGAAAAATTTTACTCCTCCCGCAATAAGGCTAATGTTTGGAGGCGGGATGGCGGGGCGGACCGCGGGCCCGGGGAACCGGAGCAACAGGGGAGGTGGTTGATAGGTGGCAGGAACCCTGGTATCAGTCTCTGAGATTGTCCGGTGCCACTTCTGCCCGGTCCGCTTCTCCCTTGAACGCAAACTGGAGGTCCGGGAATCCCCCCGGTACACCATCGCGAAGCAGGTCTCCTCGCACCTTGGCAGGGACCTGGACGCGGATGCGATCTGGGAGGAGGTGGAGGCGGTCCTCCCGGAGATCGATCCTGCCTTCCGGACCTATCTCGACATATCGATCGAACGGTGCAGAGCGGGCGCGTGGAGGATCCCGGCCGAGACCGAGGTGCCGGTGCGATCCGACCGGTTCGGCATCAGGGGCCTCGTGGACAAGATCTTCGATGAAGAGCCCTCCTTTGCCATCACGCGGCCGACCGAGTCGCCCCCTGTCGGGGTCCCGACGGCCGACCGGATAAGAGTTGCAGCCTATGCCCTCTGCATCAGGGAGAGCCTCGGCATCTCGACGGGGCAGGGCGAGGTGGAGTACATCCCTTCCGGCGAGATCCGTGTCTGCACGCCCCAGCCCCGCGACAGGAGGGCCGTGATCCGGGCCGCGGAGGCGGTGCGGCACATCCGCGAAGGGCGTATCCCGAAGCGGCCGCTTCGCGCACCCTGCTCGGGGTGCCCTTTCAGGGAGAAATGCCACGCCGGTGGGAAGCCCCTCTCCGATCTCTTCAGGTAGATGCGGGGAAGGCGGGGGTGGTGGCTACCCCTGCTCCTGGATGAGGGTCTTTGAGACGATGTACTCCCCCCGCGCCGTCCTCGTGGTTCCCACCACGAGCCAGAGCTCGCTCCCGTGCTCCTCGAGGACCCCGCACGCCTCCACCACCTCGCCAGGAAGGGCCTGACCGCAGTAGGTATGGGTGAAGGAGATGATGCGGCTCACCTCGCCGTGATCCACCCGGTAGCTTGCGGGGGTGTCGAAAGAGAGGGATGCATCGATCACCCGGGCCTCGATGGTCTTCCTCCCCACCCTCTCTCCCCGGTGTTCCTGGGATGCATCCAGGTCATCGTAAGGCCGGGTATAGAGGAGGTCGAAGTACGTTCCCCCGATCTCCCCCCGGTTCCACTTCCGCTTCTCGTGGAGGAGAAAGACCTCAAAGGAGATCTCGGGGTCCCGCTTGGTATAGACCGCCCTCCACATCCCGGGGGAGAGATCGGTCACCTGCCCCCTTTCGATCGCCCGGCGGAGGATCTCCCTTGCAGAGAAGAAGGCCCGGCCATAGACGACGAGGTCGATGTCCGAGGCCGGGGATTCGATGCCGCAGAGCCGTGAGCCGGTGCACCCGAGGGAACCCGGGGGGAGGGAGAAGAGGTCTGCAAGGTCCCCGACCCGTCCGTCCCGGGCTACGCAGAAGGCGAGCCTCTCCTCGGGTTTGTAGGCCCGCGCAATATCCGCAAGAGGAATGCGGAGGAGTTCACCCAGGTAGGAAGGTTTCTCCTCTCCGATAAGCCTGAAGGACTCCTCGAAATCGATCTTCCTGTAGGATACGCCCTCCGGGTTCACCCGATCGCCACAGGGATCCGGAACGTAGCGGAGGATACACCCCGCGCGATCGGAGTTGTCGTAGGCCGAGACCGCGTAGATCCAGCCGTCGCGGTCTTCGATGAAGTCGCGGGGGCGCAACGGGTTCACTCACAGCCCCCCTGCATGCTCCCTGAGGTAGATATCCACCTCCTCCGCGAGGGCACCCCTGCGAAGGATCCTTCTCTCAACGAGATCCACGACAGTACTCGGGAGGCCGCTTAAGGTACCCCCGTCCACGAGGAGGTCATATGGGACATGAACCTCCTCGGGGCTCGCGGGGTCCTTCTCGCCGGAGATATTGGCGCTCGTGGCAGTGATGGGAGAGTCGAGGCCGCGGATGATCTCGAGGGCGAGGTCATGGGCCGGGATGCGGATCCCGATCCTCCCTGTCCCCCCCGTGAGGAGGTCCGGGATGCAGGACCTTGATTCAAGGATGACCGTGACGGGGCCCGGCAGGAACCGGCCGATGAAGTCCAGGGAGAAGTCGTCCACGGCGGCGATGGCGCAGAGCATATCGGTATCCGAGACTGCGACCGAGATAGGCTTTCCCAGCGGCCGCATCTTGGCCTCGTACACGCGGAGGACGGCATCGTCCGAGAATGCATCGCCGCCGAGTCCGTAGACGGTGTCCGTGGGGTAGACGATGATCCCGTCCCGTCGGAGGACCTGCACGGCCCGTTCCACGATATCCATCAGAATTCCTCGCCCCTCACCCGGCCGATGTCGAACGTCGCGTATCGGGAGATGTGCATCACGGCAAAGACACCGGCCTGGATGGGATCGGTGACCACGAGATCGGCGTGCCTGGGGACCGACCCCGCCATCTTGAGGGCGATGACCGGGATCCCGGCCACCCGCACCCTGTCCACGGCCTTGGAGATCTTCCCGCCCATGAGCGATCCGGCGAGGACCAGGATGGATGCCCTCGGCAGGCGGACAACAGCGTCCACGGCCTGGGCGAGGTCGTCCTCCCCGACCAGGGGGATGGTGTCCACCGAGATCCGCTCGCCCCGGATGTTGTGCCGGTCGGCCTCGTTCACCGCCCCCATGGCCACCTGGGCCACCTGGGCTCCGCCGCCGATGATGATGACCCGGGAGCCGAAGATCCGGGAGAAAGGCTCGTAGGTCACAACATCGCGGACCGACGGGAGGTCAAGCAGGTCGGCGATGAGCTTCCCCTTGTCGTCCCCCCCCTCGAGCTCGAAGTAGAGGGAGGCGCAGCCGGTCGCGGGGCCCGACGGTATGAGGGACTGCTGGACGATGAGGATATTCACCTCATGGGCAGCGACCACCGCCGCGATGTCCCTGAGGACCCCGGGTCGGTGATCGCAGGTGATGCTGATGCCGTAGGTCTCAGGGGTTTCCATAGGAGCCAGATGCGATAGCCGGGATTCGAACCCGGGCTAAAGGCTTGGGAAGCCTCTGTCCTGCC